>CAMYKY010000004.1 GCA_947259165.1 uncultured Acidobacteriota bacterium
GGATAGGCCGTAGGCCGAACTGCAACGATGCTCGCAACGCTGTCAGCGCCGAAAAGGGCCAGGAATTTACGGCAGGATCAGCGGGTTCGTGCACTAGTGCCCTTGTCCCAGACAGTCCACTAGACGATACCGTTCAGCGTGCGCCTTCCAGTTTCATTGGGACCTTAACCGTGAAGACCGAGCCCTCTCCCAGGCGGCTCTGGGCCGTCAACACTCCCCCATGCTGCTGGACAATCTGGGAGCTGATGGGCAATCCCAGGCCTGCACCCACCCGTCCGGCTCTAGTCGCGAAGCTGGGGTTGAAAAGAGATTTCAAGTGCTGCTCGTCAATCCCCGGCCCGGTATCTCGGAATGACACGCAGGCCATATCATCCTCGATGAAGGTGGAGATGGTGACCGTCCCCTTGCCCTCGATGGCCTGGGCGGCATTCGTGAGGACATTCAAAAAGACCTGATTGAGCTTGGCGGGATAGCACACGAAGGGAGGCACGTTTCCATAGCTACGAACGACCTCGATTCTCCCGACGAGCTCGTTCTGGAGAAGGGCCAACGTGCTCTCGATCCCTTCGTGGAGATCAGCTCGCTTCAGCTCGGCTTCATCGAGACGGACGAAGCTTCGCAATCTCTGCACGATCTCGGTGACCCGATCGGTCCCCGTTGCGACGACGCGATCGGCGTCCAGGATCACGTCGAGCGTCGCGCGAACCGACTGCGTGAGCTGCACATTCGAGGCAGTCAGCTCTTCCTCGAGCCTCGAGACAGCTTTCGCCAACGTGCTTTGCACGCTGTGAATAGCTCCGACGGGTGAGTTGAGCTCGTGCGCGATTCCGGCCACGAGGCTCGAGAGTGCCGCGGTCTTTTCTGCCTGAACGAGCTGTGCCTGAGCAGCACCGAGATCCCGAAGAGCTTGCTCGAGCGCTTGCTGCGCCTGTTTCTTGTCGGTGACGTCGCGGGCAATACCGATGAAGGACTCGACTTCGCCATCCGCGTCCTTGAGGCACGAAGCGTTGGAGGTATGCCAGCGCCAGCTCCCATCTTTGTGTTGGACGCGATACTCGATCCCGCTCCGCTTTTCTCCAGACTCGACGACCGAGTTGAGGAATTCCAAACAACGTGGAAGGTCGTCCGGATGGACCAAGGGGGCAAAACTGCGACCGACGATCTCCGAGACCTCCTGTCCCAGGACCTCTGGCCAGTTTGGCGACGCGTAGGTGAAGATCCCGTCAGGCGTCAGCATATAGATGAGATCGTTCGCGTTCTCCACGAGACTGCGAAACTTGCGCTCGCTGTCCGACAACGCCTGCTCGGCTCGCTTCCTGTCGGTGATCTCGTTCAAGCCGGAGACGAGAACACTCTCTCCTTTCAGTTTGGCAACCGCCACCGAGATCAGCGCCCACCGCTCTCGGCCACCGAAGTCTCGCAGCCGCAGCTCGTGATCGGTCACGCTTCCCTTCTTTTTTAGCGCCACCAGGAGCGCTTCGCGGTCTTTGGGATCGGCGTACATATTCGGCGTCCGGCGGCCGATCAGCTCCTGCGCGGTTACTTCCAGTAGGGATGCCAAACGATCGTTCGCATAGAGAACGGTTCCGTCGGACATGCGGCTGATGATGAGCGGGAACGGAGCGGCGGCGATAATCGCCCGTATCTCCTCCGAATAGTCCGTTGTCTTCGGTTCTTGCATCGGGTCCCGATGGGCGGTCCATACCGCACCTTCTAATGTGCAAAAGACGCGCCACCAAAGGCAGCCGTCCCCCGCGCGCCTCAGGCCTTTTGTTCACCGCCAATTGAGTGATTTTGGGTGTCGTGTGGGGCAAACAACGCTAGTGGTCACCGAGAGCTCGAAAAGGCCCGATCCTTCGCCTTCGGCTTTTTCCGGTAGTTTCAAAGGAGGAACGTTATGGAGAGCTCACGAACGAAATTCCAGATAGTCGGTGTGACTGTACTGGCCGGAATGAGCGTGCTCGCCGCCGTGGGTACAATTAAACATCGTCCAGGTACGTCCGGATATGGAAGCGGAGTTCCTGTCCGTACAGAAAGAGTTCTCTGAACGCGAAAGCAAGGCGGGAACCTCGTTTGGCGGAGTGTTCCGAACCGCGCAGCTCGGTGACACCTGGAAGTACATCATCGCCACTCCCATGGAAAGCCTCGCCGATCTAGATAACGCGCCTGAAGCCGACGCCGCCCGTTCCAGTCTCATTGATCGAGTCCGCAAGTGTATCGTGAGCCGCAAGAGCTACGCCGTTCGACCGATTGCGGACGCGAGCAACGACCCGGTCCCCGGAACCCCGCTCATACTCGCCGTGACGGAATTCGTAACCGTTGCGCCCGGTCGTGGCTCCGAGTATCTAGCACTTCTCGAGTCGGACATTCTCCCGCACTTCGATGCGATGGACGTCCCGTACGTGACCGGCCAATTGGGACTCGGTGGAGCCCCGGGATACGTTCATTTCTTCTACGAAGACAGCTTCGCCGAGATCGGCAAAGGTTCGCCGGTTAGTCGTGCTCTTGGACCCGAGGGCGCGGAGAAGGTGGACGCCAAATTGGCGGGGATCGTCACCCACCGGGAACTTTGGGTTTCCGGCTATGTGGCCGAGTTGAGCGACGACAACCGGAGCGCAGGCCCGTCGAATTAGGACTGAGCAAAACAGCGAAGGCGGCGGGTCATGCAGGCGCCGCCTTCGCACATGGCTAAGGCCAGGACTAAGGCCAGGACTAAGGGTTGTTCGACGCCACCGGGACGGCTTCCGCCTCGACGTCCCAGCCGCCGCCAAGGGAGCGGTACAACACGATCAAGTTTTGCACCGTCAAGCCCTCACTCTCCGCGAGCTGATCCTGAAACCGAAACAAGGAACGCTGGCTGTCGAGGACGTTTTGAAAGTTCGTCAGACCGGCGAGGTATTGGGTGCGCACGAGATCGACGGAACGTTGGGCGGCGTCGACGGCCTCGGTGAGACGGTCGCGACGCTCCTGCTCCTTGAAATAGGCAATCATTGAATTCTCGACGTCTTCGAGGGCGATGAGCACGGCTTGCTCATACGCGAGAAACGCTTGCCGCGTTCGGGCCTCCTCGACACGGACACGGCTTTGAATCCGCCCTCGGTCGAACAGGTTCCAATTGAAGCCCGGGATAATGCTCCACGCGGTGCCGGTGCTCGTGGGCCCGATGTTGCCCCAATTGAACGTGAAAAAGCCACGTAGCGAGAAGCTCGGATAGAGATCGGCCGTGGCAACACCGATGAGAGCGTTTTGAGACGCGAGAGCACGCTCCGCGGCGCGAATGTCGGGGCGTTGCCGCATGACGTTAGCGGGGATGCCGACGGCAACCGTCGGTGGAGGCGTCGGGACGTTGCCTTCGAGCCCAAGTTCTTCGTGCAGCGTTCCCGGCGTCACTGCGAGGAGAACGGCCAAGCGGTTGAGCGCAAAATTTAGATTCTGTTCCAGCCGCGGGATGGTCGATTCGGTATCGCCGAGATTCGACTCCGCCTGGGCCACATCGAGCGCCGAGGTGAGACCTGCATCGAAGCGATCGCGCGTGAGCTGCAAACTCTCCCGCTGCGAATCAACATTGGAGCTGGCGAACTCGATACGCTGCTGAAACGCACGGACATCCACGTACGACAGCGCGACTTCGGCTAGCAACGAGACGAGCACATCGCGGTAGTCCTCAATCGACGCTTCGTAGCCAGCCTCCGCGGATTCGATACCGCGTGCGAACTTGCCGAAGATATCCATCTCCCAAGCCGCGTCGACGCCTAGCGATAACAGAGCCGTCGCATCGGTCGCTCCCGGAAGATCAATCGGGATCGTCGCTTCGCTCTGTTGGCCCCAGTTGACGTCACCGCCGGCATCCACGACCGGCATGCGCTCCCCGCGGGCGACTCCGACAAAGGCGCGCGCCTCACTGAGGCGAGCGATCGCCTGCTGCAAGTTCAAGTTCTCCAATTGAGCACGCTGGAGGAGCTCCTCGAGCTTTCGATCGTTGAACACCGTCCACCACGTCTGCAGGTCCGACTCGCCCGAGTCGAGGCCCATCATCGCTGCGGTGTGCCACTGGTCGGCAAGCGGCTGTTCGTTCGGAAGCGGCGCGGGCTTCTCGTAGTCTGGGCCGACTTTGCAGGAGCACGCGAAAACGAGCGCCACGAGTAGAAACCTGAGCGTTCTCATGTCGACTCCGTAGCACTCGCCGCCGCGGGAAGGGGTTTCTTAGCGCCCCGGTCGCGCAGCTTTTGTACCAGAACGAAAAACACCGGGATCAAGAAGACCCCGACGACCGTCGACAACAACATACCCCCGAACACCGCTGTTCCGAGTGACTGACGACTCGCGGATCCCGCTCCCGAGGCGACCAGTAGCGGGAGCACTCCAAGAATGAACGAAAAAGCGGTCATCAGAAGCGGGCGGAATCGCAGACGCGCCGCTTCGACCGCCGCTTCGAGCGTCGGCTTACCTTCGTCACGGAGTTGTTTCGCAAACTCCACGATCAGGATCGCGGTCTTCGCGGAGAGGCCAATAAGAAGTACCAGACCAATTTGAGTGTAGACGTTGTTGTCGAGCCCTCGCATCCACGTGGCGACGATGGCACCGAGCAGCGAGAACGGAATCGACAGCAGCACTGCAATCGGAATGAGCCAACTTTCGTACTGCGCGGCTAGGAACAAAAACACGAATACGAAGGCGAGGCCGAAAATCACCGGTGCCTGATTGCCCGCAGCCAACTGCTGGTAGGTAACGCCGGTCCATTCGTAACCCATGGAAGCGGGGAGAAGCCGATCGGAAAGTGCCTCCATCGTCCTCACGGCGTCGCCGGAGCTGCCGCCGGGCGGGGGCGAGCCGGTAATACTCGCCGCCGGGTAGAGGTTGTACCGGGTAATGGCTTGGGGCCCGACAGTGTTTTCGATACTCAATAGAGTCCCGAGCGGGATCATGTTGCCTGCAGCATCTCTCACTTCGAGTTGGCTGATGTCTTCGACTCGCGAACGGAACGCGGAATCCGCCTGGATCATGACGCGATACGTGCGCCCAAACAGGTTGAAATCGTTCACGTATGCCGAGCCGAGATACGCTTGCAGCGTGGAGAAGATATCCGAAAGCGGGATCCCCAGCGTCTTCGCCTTGGTGCGATCGAGCTCGAGGTAGAGCTGGGGCACGTTCGCCCGGAAGCTGTTGTTGACCCGGGTAAGATTCGGCAACTGGTTTCCTTCGAACGCGAGGTCGTCAGCGATCGTTTGGAGTTGCTGCGTCCCGGATGCCCCGCGATCCTGAAGCATGTACTCGAAGCCGCCCGCGCTCCCAAGACCCTGGATGGGTGGAGGGATAAACGCGAACGAAGTGCCCTCCTGAATCTGACGGAGCTTCGCAGTCACTGAATTGGCGATGGCGGTCGCGTGCAGCTCGGGGTCCGGCCGCTCGCTCCAGTTCTCGAGCACGGCGATAGCCGCACCGCCATTGCTGCTTTGGAGTGCGTCGAGGAACGAGTAGCCGCCAATGGTGATGACATCGGTAACGCCGGGCGTTTCCATCAGGGTCTGGGTGATGCCTTCGAGCACCTCCTCGGTACGTTCGAGCGACGCACTGTCGGGAAGTTTCACGTTCGCGTAGAAGTAGCCTTGATCTTCATCGGGGATAAACCCGCCGGGCACGGTCAAAAAGCCGAATCCAGTCAACACTACGACCGCGACGAACAACACCATCATGACGGCGATACGTCTCACGAATAGCTCGACATAACTTGTATAGGACTTGGTCGTGCGATCGAAGATGTCGTTGAACTTGGTGAAGAACCAACCACGCTTTGCCGTCGAGGAAGGACGCAGCAGCAAGCCGCAAAGCGCCGGGCTCAACGTCAGCGCGTTGATGGAAGAGAACACCGTCGCCACCGAAATCGTAATCGCGAACTGTGAGTAGAGACGTCCGGTGATGCCGGCCATCATCGCGGTAGGGACGAACACCGCGAGTAGTACCAATGTCGTCGCAATGACGGGGCCCGACACCTCCTCCATCGCTTTGCCGGCGGCGTCCTTCGCGGATAGCCCTTCGTCGTCCATGAGACGCATGGTGTTCTCGACAACCACGATGGCGTCATCCACGACAATGCCGATCGCAAGCACCAGTCCAAACAACGACAGCGTGTTGATCGACATCCCCATGGCCAACATCACCCCGAAGGTACCCAGAAGCGACACTGGAATCGTAATCGCTGGGATGAGCGTCGTCCGAAAATCCTGCAAAAAGATGTACACGGTGAAGATGACGAGAAGAACGGCAATGAACAGCGTTTCGACGACTTCGGCGATGGAAGCTTCGATCGCCCGCGTCGAGTCGTAGGCGATCGTGTACTCGAGCCCCTCGGGAAACCGCGTTGCCATCTCGTCCATGGCTTCCTGAATACCCGCAGCGATCTCCAGCGCATTCGCACCCGGGAGCTGATAAACCGCAAGACCGATCGATGGCTGGCCGTTGAGCTGGACGAACCAGTTGTAAGCTTGCGCTCCGAGCTCGACCCGAGCCACGTCGCGTACGCGCAAGATGCGGCCGCCGTCGACTTTGAGGATCATGTCTTCGAACTCGTCGACGGTCGACAGGCGCCCGAGAGTGTTCACGGTGTATTGAAAGTCGAGTCCCGTGGGAGCTGGTGGAGCACCGATCTGACCCGCGGCAACTTGCACGTTCTGCTCCCGAATCGCGGTCACGACGTCGTTGGTCGTCAGGCTACGGGCCTTCAACCGCTCCGGGTCGAGCCAGATCCGCATCCCGTAGTCCTTGGCTCCCATCACCTGAACCTTCGCGACACCGGGGATGCGACCCAGCTGATCCTTGATGTTCAAGTTGATGTAGTTGCTGATGTAAATTTCGTCGTATTGGTCCGTCGGTGACAGCAGGTTCACCATGAGCACCATGTTCGTGGACTTCTTCTGGGTCGTGACCCCCTGGCGCTTCGTTTCCTCGGGAAGTCTGGGGTCGGCGATCGCAACCCGGTTTTGTACGAGAACGGTCGCCATATCGATATCGACGCCAATCTCGAAGGTCACCGTGAGATTCATCGACCCGTCATCCGAGCTTTTGGACGACATATAAATCATGTTGTCGACGCCGTTGACTTCCTGTTCGATCGGTACCGCCACGGTCTCGGCAATAACGGGCGCGCTCGCTCCCGGGTAGCTCGTGGACACCTCCACGGTGGGCGGCGTGATGTCGGGGGTGTTCTCGATCGGAAGCACCGGGATCGAGATGAGACCCAGCAAAGAGATGACGATCGCGATGACGAGCGCAAAAACCGGTCGAGAGATGAATATGCGACTAAACACGCGCTAGGACTCCGTCTTCGGTGTCACTGGCAGTCCCGGGCGGGCGCGCTGCAAGCCATTAATAATGTAGCGCTCGCCGGGCTCGAGACCGGAAAGGATGACCCGCATCCCCTCGTCGAGTTGCCCGAGCTCGACATGACGGAGCTCGACCACGTCCCCCTCGCCAACGATCAGCAGAAATTTGCCACCGAGATCCGTTCCGATGGCGCGCTCGTCCACGAGCAGGGCTCCGTCTTGCGGCAACGTCGGCACCCGAATCCGCGCGAACAGCCCGGGAAAAAGCAGTCCGTCTGGATTCGACCAAACGCCTCGCACCTGAATCGTTCCGGTGTTCACATTCACGGTGTTGTCGATGTAGTCGAGGTATCCTTCGTGAGGCCAACCCTCCTCGTTCGCAAGCCCGAGGTACGCGGGGGTCGGGTCACCCTGCGCGGCTTGCCGGTTGGTGACGCTTCGGCCCGGGTCATTCAGCATGGCGAGGATAATCCGCTCGCTGACATCGAAGTAGGCATAGATCGGGTCTAGCTGAGCGACCGTGGTGAGCAGCGTGTTCTCGCCCGAGCCCACGAGGTTTCCGATGTCGACGCGCCGTCGGCTGACCATTCCCGTAATCGGCGAGCGCACTTCCGTGTAGCTCACGTCGAGCTCCGCCTGCTCGAGAGCCGCCTGGGAACCCAGCAAGCTGGCTTCGGCCTGCTGGACATCGGCGCGCGCCCGGTCCACCTCTTGCTGGCTCACGGCGTTGGTGCGGATCGCCTGCTCGAGCCGCTCGAGGTCGGACTTCGCACGAGACAGCTCCGCTTCCCACGTCTTCACGTCCGCCGCCGCGCCGTTGCGACGGGCGACGTACGGATCCGGCTCGATGATGAACAGGAGCTGGCCCTTGCGCACGACAGAGCTCGCCTCGAACGCTTGGCGCTGCAGCACTCCCGCCACCCGAGCACGAATCTCGATGGATTCAACAGCCTCGGTACGCCCGGTGAACTCTTGAAATCCCACCACGTCACGTTGCACGGGAACCGCCACCGTCACTGCAGGCGGCGGCGGTGGCGAGACTTCGGCGCCGCCCCCACACGCGGCTGCGCCGACGAGCAGCAGAATCGAGACTCGTTTCAATGTTATCGCTCCCTTCCTATGCGAATGGCTCGTTAATCGCCGGGCTTGGCTGCGTGAAGTATTTGGCGCCTTGCTCGGTCATGAAAATACAGTCTTCCAGGCGCACGCCAAACTCGCCATAAATCGCGATCATGGGCTCGTTGCTGAAGCACATGCCCGGCGCCAACGGCACTTTGTTGCCACGAACCAGGTTGACCCACTCATGGCCGTCTAAGCCGATTCCGTGGCCGGTACGGTGCGGAAGCCCGGGAACTTTGTAGTCGGGGCCGAAGCCCGCGTCGGTGATCACTTTGCGGGCGGCAGCATCGACGTCCTCGCACGGCACACCCACTTTGGCGGCCAAGAACGCGGCTTCCTGGGCTTTCTTCTCCAGGTTCCAGATCTCGGTTTGTCGCGCGGTCGGCGTTCCAAAAACAATCGTGCGGCTAATATCGGAACGATAGCCTTCGACGTTGCAGCCACCGTCCATGAGCACCATATCGCCCTGTTGGAGCTTCTGGGGCTCACTGCTTCCGTGCGGAAACGCCGTGTACTTTCCGAACGAACAGCCGATGCGGCCGCTGGCACCGAGCGCCTGGTGCGCGGCCGCGCTGTTGGCGATGAACTCGTCCTCGACCATCCCCTCGTGCAGAGTGGCTACGCTCGCCTTGTAGGCTTCGATGGTGAGGTCCATCGCTCGTTGCATCAACGCGATCTCGGCCGGCGACTTGATAACGCGGCAACCGACAGTGACGGGATTGGCGCTCACGTAGTCGAGGCCTGTCGCCTCGTGACGAATTCCGTCGAACAGAAAGAAGCGAACCCGCTCTTCGAAACCGACCCTGCCGGTTCGCATACCGCGATCGCGGAAAATCTCGGCGGCCCGAGCGTAGGGGCTCTCGTCTTCCTCCCACGTGCGGACGTCGTCACCGAAGCGGATGAGCTCGCGAGCACGCTCTTCTTCAAACGCGGGGCACACGTACGCGGGCTCGCCTTTCGCGGGCAGCACCATGGCAAACATTCGCTCGCTGAGGCCCCAACGAACGCCCGTGTAATAGAAAAGGCTCGAGCCGGGCTCGAAAAAGACCGCATCGATGTCGTTTTCGACCATGAGCCGGCGGGCCTTTTCAATCCGACCCCGACGCTCCACGTCGGTTATCGGCTCGATACCATCGAGCATCGGCCGTAGCTTCTGGATCGACTCGGGAACGTCTCGCACCTCCCGTGCCGCGCTCGTACCTTCTAGAAGGCCGGCTCCCGCCACACCCGCGGAAGCCGACAAGAACTGGCGTCGATCAAGACTCATAGTGCCCTCCAAAGACCGGCTATTGTATACCGATGGCTCGAACGCTCACGTCGATCGAGGGCCTCACGGATTCAACGGCGGTAGCTCGTCGCTGTCGGGCTCCACGAGCCCGCGCTTGCCGTCACGTTTAACTTCTCCTCCCGTCGGATACGTCAACACAGTACACTTCCTAAGCAGTGAAATATCTCTGGCTCTTCCTGGTCGCCGTCTCAGTTGACGTGCCGTTGCAGGCTCAACAGAGTCGACACGAGCTGCTCCGTAAACAGCGTGACGACAAACGCGCCCACCTCGTGCCCTACGCGCCCAATAGCGTCGAACAGCAAATGGTACGCTTCGATAAAGCAGAAACGCCAACCATTGCGGATCGGAATTTTTTCGGTCTGTATCCCCGCGTCGCGTGGCCGGCGCGGGGCTCGGGCGCCGCCCTCGGGTTTCGGTACTGGCAGCCTGACTTTTGGGGCCGTGTCGACGTCGCCAGCGCCGCTTTTTACTCTTGGCGGCAGTACCAGCACTACGACATCCAGCTCGGTCTCATCCCCCACAAAGAGCGGCAAATCCCGCAACGGTCATGGCGAGGCGACGACGTCTACGAGCTCGCGAGCACTCAACCGGGCTTTTCCCGGATCCCGTTCTACATGACGCTTCGCTACCGGTATCTCCCGGAGGAAGATTTCTATGGACTCGGACCGGACTCGGAGTTGGACAATCGTACAACCTACCTCCAGGAGCAAGGGCGCCTCTATCTCACCACCGGGTATCAAATCACGCCTCATTTCGTCTGGATCATCAACGGTGGGTTTCAGAAAAACGAGATCCGTTCGGGAAAGGCGAGCTCGTTGCCGAGCACGGAAGACGTTTTCGATGACACGTCGGCGTCCGGTCTCTCCAAGCCGCCCGACTATGCCCGATGGGGCACCCAAGTCTTGCTGGACCATCGAGACGAGCCCGGCAATCCGCACAAAGGCTTCATGATCGCGCTCGCGTACTCTCGATTCGACGACCGGAGCGAAGACGCGTTCAGCTTCAATCGCTACGGCCTCGATGCGCGCGCGTTCGTCCCCCTAGGCTCGCCACAGCGCGTTCTCGCCCTCCGAGCCGGGCTTCTGGTCGACAACGCGGATAGGAACCACACCGTCCCATTTTTCATGCAACGCTCGCTCGGAGGAAGCCACACGCTTCGCGGATTCGATAGCTTCCGCTGGCGCGGCGAAGAGATCATGTTGTACCAGGCGGAGTACCGCTGGGAGCCGCTACCATTTTGGGACCTCGACGCTTTCGTCGAGGCCGGGGCGGTCGGAGGCCCGGTGGAAGACTTGAGCTTTTCGAATCTGGAGCTCGATTGGGGATTGGGCACCCGCTTCAAGACGTACCGCGACGTCGTCCTGCGATTCGAGATCGCATTCAGTCGTGAGACGACACGCTACTACATTCGGGGCTCGACGTCGTTTTAAGGACTCACGATGAAAGCTGCTCTCGTACTCCTGCTGCTGGCACAAACATTCTACGTCGACGACCCGATCCAAGAAGACCGGGACCGGTTGCCGATCGATCCGCCTGCCGAGATCGAGCTCAGCCCGACGTACGATCTCTTGTCGAATACATTCGCGGCACCCGAGCTCGAGGAGTCGGTCCCGCGAGCCTTGAACGCCAACACTCTCGGCGAAGTACCGGATTCGAGCTGGTTCACGAACCGCATCGGGGTTCGCGACATGCCTCTCGAGGAGCTCACCCAAGGCCCTCGAACCGGCGGCCCGCCAGACGTGAGTCGGCCACTTGTCATCATCAGCGCGAAACAAGGCGGCATCACACCGGGGTTCACGATTCGCGACGTCCACGAAAACGTCTATTTCATCAAGTTCGATCCGGCCGCGCACCCGAGCCTGTCGACCGGCGCCGATGTCATCTCGAAGAACTTCTTTCACGCGATTGGCTTCAACGTCCCCGAGGCCTACATCCTCTACGTACGTCCTGAGTATTTCGAGATCGACTCAGGCGCAGTTGTAAACCTGCCCGGCGGCAAGAAAGAGCCCATGGATCGGGCGTACCTCGAGCTCATGCTGGAAAACGCCGCCAAGATCCCGGACGGTAATATCCGAGCCGTCGCAAGCCTACTGGTCCCGGGCAACGTCATCGGGCCGTTTCGCTTCTACGGCACCCGCTCCGACGATCCCAACGACATCTTCCCGCACCAGCATCGCCGGGAGCTTCGCGGCTACCGCGTTTTCTGCGCATGGCTCAACCACGACGATTCGCGAAGCATCAACACTCTCGACGCCTACGACGGACACATCACGCATTATCTTATCGATTTTGGCTCGACCCTCGGCAGCGGCTCCGACGTGCTCCGCAACATCGCGCCACAGGATCCGCGTGCCGGCAACGAATACTTCCTCGACTTGCCGGTGGCGTGGAAGACCGCCTACACCTTCGGTATAAACGGGCGGCCCTGGAGAAGCGTCGAGTATCCCTATCCCGACTACGCCGAGGTCGGTCGCATCGAATCAAAATTCTTCGAGCCCCAAGAATGGAAACCAGAGTACCCCAACCCCGCATTCGACAGAATGCTCGCCGACGATGCGTTCTGGGCTGCGAAGATCGTGGCGCGATTTTCCGACGACGCGATCCGCGCGATCGTGAAAACCGGAGACTACCTCTCCTCCGACGCCGAGCGCTATCTCGCCGACACTCTGATCGCACGGCGGGATAAGGTCGTCACCTACTACTTCAACCAGGTGAATCCCCTGGACGCCTTCGAGGTCGAGGGAACCACTCTGTCGTTCCGCAATCTTGGAAACACACCTCCTGGCGCCTATCTCTATCAGTGGTTCGCATTCGACAACGACACTTCGGAGCTCGAAAGCCTCGACAGCTTAGTCGAGCAAGCCGAAGCCCGCATCGAGCTGCCGAGAGTCGACGCCCCGTACCTGATGATCCGCCTCCGAACCCGAACCCAGCCAAAAGCCGTCGACGTCTACCTTCGCCGCACGACCAAGGGCTACGAGATCGTCGGAATAGATCGCGAAATCTGACCGTGCCGGCTATGCCTAGACAGCGATCGTGCCCGTGCCCGCGTGCGTGCCCGTGCCCGGCAAAACCGCCACCCTCGTCGAACCGCGATGTTTCTACGGCCCACTACTGCCCAACCGCCCGCTCCACCAACCGCGCGATACCGGGAACAATCATAATCTCCAATTCCGCCCGTTTGAGCTCCGTCTTTTCGTCGTCCCACCAAGTCCCCGGCGCAGGCCAACTCCCCTCTTGTTGCATGTGCTGGGCTACCGTCAGGTCCGGCCCGGCGACACGCAGCAGCACGTCGTGAGCATCGTCTACCCACTTGCCAGGAGGACGCTCACCGCGATCGACAAACTGCAACGCCTCGAGCCCCACCGTCGCGAGCCGACTCAAGTCCTCCGATAGAACCGCCACCTCGCGAAGCGGCAAAGTGTCTTCGAGCAGCGACTTCATCCGTTCGTGATTACCCTGCCACCTATCGAGCCATTCTTGGATCTCGCCGTCGTCGTCCAACGCATCGAACCGCCGGGCTACGATGCTCTCGGGCCGAACCGCGTCGACGAGGCGGTTGAAAGGCGTGTCGGTCTCGTAGTCGCGAATTCGCGTGCGTGCGTAAAAGCGCACCGGCTCGAGGACATCGGCAAGCGTCGCGAGCGGGTCGACCGGGTGATCGCCCGCAAGCCGTGACAACATGCGCCGTCGCCCGGACTCGTGCTCCATTCCCAATCGATCCAAATACCGGCTGAGGTGGTCGAGACGTTCGTACAGCTTCCCGTCCGGCGCTTTCGACCACAATCTCTCCGCCACGGCGCCGGCCCGCGGCCAAATACGCGCGTCGATATTCTCAGGGGTGATGAGCTCACCCCACATACACGCCTCGCCGCCGAGAATGCGCGCGCGCTGCCGATCGGTGAGCTCGGCCCCCGATAGAGGATCGATGCCGTGATGGAACGACGCCGGGAACATGTGGTCGAGGTAGTAGCCGAAAGAAAGAATCCCTTCGAATCCGGATCGCGCCGCCTCGGCAAGCGAGGCCTACCCGCGCCACGATTGAACGAGCGTGACTACCGTCCCGTATCACGATTTGCTCGGGCGCCGGAACGACACGGTTATCGTCGCCCTGAGCCGAGCCGAGCGCCAGGCCGAAAAGCAGCGTCGGGACAGCGACGCGTGGGTTCCTCATAGAACCGCCATTCTAACCCCGCGTCGATGCGGCAACGAGAAAGAGCCCCACGACGGAGTACGGAGTCCATGGAGCTCTCGAGGGATCATCTTTTTCGTCCCCGTTCCCGTTCCCGTTCCCGTTCCCGACCCCGATCTGCGAATCCTGCTTCGCCGTCTTCGTGAAATCCTTCGTGCCATCGTGTCAAAACTTCTTAATATTCCTCTGCTTCTCTGTGCCTCCGTGGTGAGAGAATGGTCGCCACGATGAACCCGTATTGGGACGCGCTTCGTCAGATCCCGCGCGGTCAAACTCGCTCTTTCATGGAATTGGCGGCAATGGCAGGGCGACCCGGAGCGGCAAGAGCAGCGGGACGTGCCGTCGCGTCGGCTTCGACGTCACCGACCTTGCCTCACCACCGAGTGGTCGACTCGCAGGGACGCGCGCGTGACAGTCTTCTGCTGGTCCGACTCCGTCGTGAAGGAGCTCGTCCACGCACCCGGGAATCGATCGTGGATTGGGCAAAGCGCGTCAACGCTCCTCTCATCGGAGACTACCGGACGCGCCAGTTTGCCCCGCGCACCGATGCTCGAACGCTCGAGTGGCACCCAGACCAAGTGGAGCCGTTCGCCGGCGAAGCGGAAGCGACCGCCCGCGGGTTCACGCTACCGGGCACATCGCCGGCTCGCGACGAAGTCCTGCCCCCAAAGCGCGTCGTTCCGTCCGACCGAGGAGATCTCTCGTTTTCCGAGCGTTGGGCGCAAATCGATTGGGACGAAGTGCGGCGCGCGCTCGAGCACGACGGCGGCTACCACCTCAAGAAACTGCTGACACCGTCCGAATGCGCTTCCATGCTGAACAAATCCCATGAGATGAAGCGCTTCGAACGGAGCATCGATATGCTTCCACGTGGCTACGGCGTGGGCTCCTATCATTATTATCGAGAGCCGTTGCCCCCCATCGCACAGAAACTACGCGAACGCCTCTATCAAGAGCTCGCACCCGCAGGGTACCCGGACACGCTGGAAGAATTCTGGGAGCGCTGCAAAGACTCAGGTCAGACGCGGTCTTCATCGATCCTGATCGGCTACGGCAAAGGTGGTATCAACCACCCCCACCGTGATGTCTACGGGCCGGTGTTTTTTCCGTTCCAAGCCCTGATCGCCCTGTCGAAACGTGGCCGCGATTTCACCGGCGGCGAATTCTACCTCGCCGACGAAGACGGGCCCCGCCCAAGGCAACTGTTCAAGGTGACTGAAGGCGACGTCGTCATCTTCGCAACCCGCGACCGACGCCCCGCTGGCCGAAAGATCCCACTACGGCACGGAATGACCACGGTAACCCGCGGAAAACGCTACGGCCTAGGACTGGTCTTCCACCTCGCCGAATAACGGTTCTTTCATCACGGAGTCACGGAGCTCATGAAGAACTCGATAAGAGTTCTTGTCTCGGTTCCCGTCCCGTTCCCGAAAGGAGCGTTGATGTCCGCCCTGCTCTCCGTGAAAGCCTCCCTACCTCCGTACTACTAACATCGAAGAACTTGCTACAAAAAGAAGAACTCAACGCAAAGGCGCCAAGACGCGAAGGCGCAAAGTGAGCGCCTTCAGCGCGGACTTGTTCCGGAGAATGTTTCTTTCACAAGTGTCAAATCATCGTCTGCGGAAGACTATGGCCGTCTCTCATACTCGATGACCTTTGCGGCTCTGCGACTTCGCGCCTTTGCGTTGAAGAAGCGGTGGGGTGCGGACTTTCCGCGCTGTGCGTCCGTATTGAGCTACGATTCCAATTGCTCCGCCAACGCGACAAACCGGCGGACAAACTGGGTGATCTTATCTTGCATGGCTGGTTCGATCTCGATGAACTCGAGCCCAAAACCGCTGCGTAAATCCTTCGGAGGACTTTCGACGTCTGTGGTGCGCCAACGAACCTGGACCGTCGCGTCCACCTGCCCCAGTTGAAAAGGCAGAAAGAACCGTAGACGGAAACGCTCATCCATTTCGAAACCGACATCGGAGGTAAAGAAGACGCCGCCGCGGCTCAAGTTCAAGACGTAGCCTTGCCCGACTTTGTCACGAGCCTTATAAACGGCGCTGATCGTCAGCGGGCTAACCCGCAGCATGCGATCCATGTGCTGAGGCCCCGGAAGCGTCTCGCGTTCGGGCGACGAAGCGTCGCTCATCGGTCGAACCTCATGGCTGAACACCCTGCTCAATAGTGTCACCAGCGGGGTCGTCGCCTGAGCTCAGTTTGCGCTGCAAGAGCTTGTTCTCGAGCGCCATACCGGCCTGAGCCATGAAAAGCTCGAGCCCGCTGAGATCGCCCAGGGCGCGCCCGCCGACGCCGTTGTCGCCGTAGAGCACCAACAGCGTCGCCCGGTTGTAGAGCACCGGCATCAACACCCCTTCCGAGGTGTTCGCCCGGCCGATCGTGTCGAGTAGCCGGCCGAGATCCTCCACACCTCCGCTCAAACGAAGCGTTTTGCCCGTGCTGACGACCTCGGTTAGAGATTTCGCCTCATCGACGGAAAGAGACATGCTCCGGGTAAGGTCTGTGCAGTGCTTCTGATTCGAGCCGAATCCGAATCCCGACAGCCCGCGGGCAGTTTCGCTCTTCACCACGAACAGAACACCTCGCTCAAGAAACCGGGCGGCAACCTTCATGACGAGGAGAGAAACATCGTTCGACCCCCCGAGCTCGACGAGCTTTTTCGTCATCGCCGAGATGAAATCCGTGCGTTCGGCCTCGTTTCCGTTCTCGCTATTGGCGACGGGTGGTGGATTGGCCCCGCCACCCATATCGCGATGGTCTTCGACAAGCTTGCGTAGCTGTGCTTCCACGGTATCGGTAAACTCCCTGAGATCGGCGCGATACAGCTCTGGGTCCGGTTTCGTCAGCGTCGGCTTGTAGGCGATCCGACGAACGCCGAGCGCTTTGGCCTCGTCCCGGGCGGCGTCGCTGAGGCTGTCCGCCATGACGAGCACCGGCACTGAGAACCGCTCGTTGAGCATGCGGCGGATGAGCTCGAAGCCTCCGTAGAAGCTTTCGCCCGATGAAGTCGGCATCTTGAGGTCGACAGCCGCGAGTATGGATTCTCCTTGCTCCCGCCGAGCTCGAACGAGATCTGCGGCCGCACTCGGGCTCGACGCGGTGAAAACCTTGTAGCCCCGCGACTTGAGCTCCGAGCCGACGACGTCGGTCACCGGCAACTCGTCATCGACGACGACGATCGTGTAACTCAAAGCGTCGGCTTGGGCAAACGACGTCACCACAGGCTCGACGGTCTCGAGCACTTCCGCTACGGGTTTCGGTTGCGACGACGTCGACTCGACGGGCGCAGGCAACGGCTCGGCCGCCGGTGCGGGTGTCGGCCTGGGCTCCGCCACCTTCTCGGCCACCGGCCCGGGGTAAGTAGACAAGTTGGGTGCTAGCGACTCGTCCGCCTCGACCGCGGCGACTTGTTCTTCGGGAGGGTCCCCTCGAAACGCGAGCTCGAGCAACGTGGTCGCCTCACGACGTTCATTGTCGATTTCGACGGCGAGGTCGAGCAGCAGCTCCTGCGGGTCGATACCACCGGGGATCATGAACGGTTTGATGCGTACACCGCCAAGATCATCGGAGATCTCGTGGGTCAGCTCGAATCTAAAACTCCCCTCACGCAAACCAGCCAATTCGCGGATCGCCGCTTCGATGTTCTCGCGATTGGACGCGGGCGAGATTTTGCTCGGGTCGTGAGCAAGCTCCCGCAGTCTCTCCATCGTCGACCAGGAGAAGGCGAACAGGACTCGTCCTTCCGATAAGATGACCGCGCCACGTCCAGCCGGACCCGCGATTCTCAGGTATCCGCTCTTTTTGGAGAACGCGATGATCTGCAGCATATCGATCAGCGGCAGATCTTCGAGTTGTCCTTTGAGTCCCACGGGTACGCTTTCTCCTCGATGCTTCGGGTCCCGGGCTAGGCCAACAGCTCTCGGACGAGACTGACGAGTTTCGGCCCCGAGATCGGCTTCGTCAGGTAGGCGTTAGCCCCCTTGGCGAGGCCCTCGTCCCGCGATTGCTCTTGACCTTGGGTCGTGATGACGATAATCGGCACTTTGGGCTCGCTATGCTGGGAGCGGATGTAGGTGATCAGATCGAGCCCGTTCATGTGGGGCATGTTGATGTCCGTCAGCACGCAATCCACGGTCTGGTCCCCGAGCTTGTCGACCGCCTCCTTTCCGTTCGCGACCTCAGTGATCCTGTAGGTCCCTTCCTTTTTCAAAGTGAGAGAAATCAGCATCCGCGTCGTGGCGGAATCGTCGACGACCAAAAGATTCTTGTTGGACACGTTGGACATGGGTTCTCCTTCGCCGTTACTTCGATTTCATGAGCTGCAGGAAGCCTTCCATGGTCTTGAGCTTGCGACCCATGGTGCTATGCAACCGAGCTGATACGAGTGCGCTCGCCGCGTGCGTGGCCACGAGCTCTAGAATTTGATAGTCGATAGCCGAAAACGACTTTTTGTGACTGAGAAGCTTGTAGATGACCACAACACCAACCGTCGTTCCGTTGAGCTTCATCGGGAGCGTTGCCAGGGGCAAGTGCGCCTTCACTTCGTTCTCGCTCTTTGGCTCGAAGTAGAAAGATTCCCCAGTAGCGGCGACATCACCGATAACGCCTTCGCCCATCGGGAGCGAATCCTTCGGAAGCCGCTCATGGATACTCTCACCGGCAAGAACTCGAAGTTGGTTCTTGCTCTTGTCGATAACGAGTAGACCAAACTCTTCAGCACCGACCATTTCCGCCAGAATCTCGGCGACGATCTGCTCGACTTCCTCGAGCTCGAACGTCGCGTGGAGCCGTTGACTAACGACGTAGAGGTTCGCGAGCGCCTCGTTCTGCTCCTGAACCTCAACGTACATGTTCGCGAATTCCTGGTTCTCTTTTTCGACCTGTTCGACACGTACAAGGGCCTCTTGCAGCGCTTCGAGAAGCGCTTTTTCCCCGCCACTCGCTTGCATCTCGAATCCCGTCTGCAGGTCTGCGACCTGCCGCTCGAGCTCGCTCACCCGCCCGCGCAAGACAGTGTTAGAGACCGATGTGGGTCTAGTTTCTTCGTCTCGGGACATTTTGTCGTCTCCGTTCAGAGGGTCGCCATGGCCACGTTCACGATCACCTCACCGTGCGTCGTCTCCAAGGGGACCGTCAACGTTTCCAACTCCGCCGTCGAGACCATCACCTTGTCCCCCGCAACCATCGTCGGCGGCGACACGCGGAGCTTGTACCCCTTGTCATTGAGGAGCGATACCGCACGCCCCGTCATCATGCTCGCTAGCTCTGACAACGTATCCCTCACGAGAGTTCCAAGCTCCGCCTGAGGCTCATCATTCATTTCGCCGGCGATGGCGAGCGCGGTTTGCCGCGACATTTCGAATAGGACGCGCCCCTGGCCGTCTCCAGTAACGCCCACGATCGCGGTAACCCCATCCCCCGGAGAGCGCGCCGGCGAGAGCTGGACCCTGCCCGCAGCAATCCGGCCCGATAGGACTTGAGCCAGAATTTCCTGGGCTGAGCTCACAAACGGCTGCACGTAGTCGTAGCGCACTAGCAGTCTCCCAACACGAAGTCGACGACGCTCGCAACCTGTTTGGGCTCGACGGGCTTGGTGAGAAAGTGCTTGGCGCCGGAATCGAGAGCGGATTTGATCATCTCCTGATAGCCGTTCGAGCTCACCATCACGATTTTCGCCGACGAGTCGTGGCCGATGATTCCCTGAACCGCCTCGACGCCCTCCATTTCCGGCATCGTGACGTCCATGATCACCAAATCAGGTTTGAGCTTCAGGTATTGCTCGATCGCTTCGCGTCCGTTTACCGCGAATCCGGCAGACTCGCCGCCCACCGACGTCAGGATCTTATTCATGTTGCGTCGTGCAAACTCCGAATCATCCACGACGAGAAACCGAAAACTCGATCTCGGATTGTTCACGCTAACCATGACGATCCCCTTTGCTGGCGCTCTGACCGCCCCGCTTCGACAGCACGTTCAGATAGCTTGCCATTTCAGACAGCGGCAAAATCCGGTCAATGCCGCCGCGTTCGATCGCGGCTCTCGGCATTCCGTAGACCACCGAGCTCGCCTCGTCCTGCGCGACCGTATGCCCCCCGGCTTCCCGGATCGCGGTAACACCATCCGCACCGTCTTCACCCATACCGGTGAGGATGAGCCCGATGGACTTCGAGCCGGAAACTTCAGCAATGGAGCGAAACAGCACGTCGGCAGACGGCCGGTGCCCCCGTACTGGCTCGGAACGGGTTAGCTGGACGGCAAGTTTCCCGTCTCGCCGCACGAGAACCATGTGATGACCTCCGGGAGCAACGAGAGCCAATCCCGCCAGCACCGCATCGCCGTCGGCCGCTTCACGCACTTCGATGGTAGCCAGCTTGGCCAATCGCGCGGCGAATTGAGCGGTAAACCCCACGGGCATGTGTTGCACGATCAAGAGCGCCGGCCGAAATCCACCCTGGATCTCCGCTAGCAGGGTCGACAGCGCGTTGGGACCTCCCGTGGATACAGCAATACCTACGACCTCGCGCGCTGACATATCTCGCCCGATCAACAACTGGGGCGGTGAGGAAGGCGTTGAGTCGAGTGTGGGTCGGCGGATCTTGGCCTTCGCGGCCGCGCGTATTTTTGTCACCAAGTCGTCCCCCAAAGAGTCGACGGGTGTCGAGAAGATACGCTCCGGCTTGGTGATGAAATCGACAGCACCAGCGGCAAGGCCGTCGAACGTTGCTTGGGCCCCCTTCGACGTGTGCGCCGACAAAAGAATGACGGGCAGCCGAAATCTGTCGACGATCCGCTTGAGCGTCTGCATGCCGCTGAGTCGCGGCATCTCGAGATCCAAGGTGATCACGTCCGGTTTGGATTCTGTGAGTCGTTCGATCTTGTCGAGAGCGAACACGCCGTCCATTGCGGTATCGACCACTTCGATATCGTCGTAAGGCTCGAGGAGCTTCACGAGCAACCGGCGCATGAAGGCCGAATCGTCGACCACGAGCACGCGTATCACTGTAGCGCCTCGACTTTTCGTGACAGGCTCACGTTTCGCTCCAAGAGCCCCCCGGGGTGCAAGATGAGAACAACCCGTCCATTGCCGAGAACCGACGCCCCAGCGATTCCCGGATTTCGAGCGAGACCATCCTCAATCGGCTTGACGACGAGCTCTTGCTCTCCCAAGAGCCGTTCCGCGACAAGCCCGAACCGCCTCTCCGCCTCACCCACGAAGAGCACGAAGGCGCTCGATGAGCCCCCGTTTGTCGACGCCCGCAATCCGAGGACCTGGCGTAGCGAGATCAAGGGCACCACGTGGTCGCGCCACTGGACGACGCCGCGCCCCACAACGCTACTGGCTTGATCCGGCCGGAGCCGTACGATCTCCAAAACGCTCGTGAGCGGCACCGCAAACGCTTTGTCGGCGACCTCAACAAGAACGGCTCGCAGAATCGCTAGCGTGAGCGGCAAGCGGATCAGAAATCTCGTTCCGCGGCCGGGTGCGGTCTGGAGCTCAATCACGCCCTTGAGATTCTCGATCGACTCGCGGACCACATCCATGCCGATGCCTCGACCGGAGATGTCGGTGACCTCGTCCTTCGTACTGAAGCCCGGCTGGTAGATCGTGTTGAGAATCTCGGAGGGGGCCAGTTGGTCGAGTTGAGACGGCTCGATCAATCCTTGCGTTACCGCGCGGCGCGCCACATGAGCGATGTCCATACCACGCCCGTCGTCCTCGACGACGATGTGAGCGTGGTTGCCCTCGTAGAACGCGGAGAGTAACAGGCGGCCCGAACGCGACTTACCCGCCCGGCTGCGCTCGTCCGCCGCTTCCAAACCATGGTCGATGGCGTTGCGAACGAGATGTAACAACGGCTCACCGAGAGCGTCGACGATACTCTTGTCGAGCTCGGTCAGACCACCTTGGATTTCCAGATCGACGCTCTTGTCCCGCGAATGAGCAAGATCGCGCACGAGTCGAGGGAACCGACGGAAGACGTACTCCACCGGAACCATCCTGATCTTCAGGACCGCAGCCTGAAGCTCAGTCAAAGTCCGCTCGAGAAACTCGTTCGCCTCGCCCAGCCGGTCATGCGGATCGCCGTCGACGGATCCGTCGGATAGCTCCTCCAGAGCTTGCGCCACCATCGAGCGGCCGATCACCAGTTCTCCGACGAGGTTCATGATGCGGTCGATCTTCGCGACTTCGACCCGTAGAAGCTCCGACGAGGCTGCGCCTGCGCCACTCTGGGGGCCACCCGGGGTGTTGGAGGAGCTGCCCGCTAGGGCCCCGTCAGCGTCAGAAACGCTCGCGCGGGTTTCGTGGATCGGCTCGTCCGGATCCATCTCGGGCAGCAGTGCATCCGCCATCCGCTTCAGCACGACGCGCGACGTGACTCCGGGTACTTTCGCGGCCCTTCGAAGCTCGTTCGGTTTTGACTCCGAGCTCATCTCGACCATCCAAGTCGACGACTCTTCGATCGCGGCAGACTCGGGATCGGGGTCGACACTCAAGATCCGACCCAGTTTCTCGATCCGCTGTCGGATCAAGAACGCTCCGGCCGAGTGCATCTGGCAATCGCGCGCGAAGGACACGGTGATGCGAAAACTTGACCCAACCGTCGAGATCTCTTGGGTGCCGGGATCACCGCTCGGTGGTAGCAGCTTCTCGCACAGCGCGGAAATATCAGGAACCGGCGCGCCCGAATCGTTGCAGTAGCTCTCCAGTAGCGCACCCAGGAGGTCTCCGCACGCGAGCAACAGGTCGATATCCTTGCGGCGAAGGTGATCCATACGCCGGAGACCCTTGAGGTAGTCCTCCATCCGATGAGAGAGCTTCGCCAGCTCCGTAAACGCCAGCGCCATCGAGTCGCCCTTGACCGTGTGAACCGTTCGCTCCAGCACACGCAGCACCTCGGTTCGCTCGGTAACACTCTCTAGCTCGAGCACCTTCGGACCGTAGGCCTCGATCATCTCCTTCGTTTGGGCGTAGAACACGTCTTTGAGCTGGGCCTGCTCTTCGGGCGTCAGGAAGTTCTGGTCGCTCACGACAGGCCTACTTTCTTGTATGCCGTACCGCGGCTGTGATGCACGAACTTGAGCTCGGGGCTCGTCCCTTGCCCGGACTCCGAGTGGCCTAGAAAGAGGTACCCACCGGGACGCAGCGAGCGAATGAACTTTTCCACCACTCTTTTCTGCTCGTCTGGGTCGAAATAGATCAGGACGTTCCGACAGAATACGATGTCGAGATCGCCGAGCCCGTTCTCGTGCTTCAGATTGTGAAAATCGTAGATGACGAGGCGCCTCACTTCATCTTTGACGCAGTAGCCCTCTGGACACGGCTCAAAAAACCGCCGGCGACGCCGGCGGTCGATGTCTTGAACCTTGGACTCTGGATAGACGCCGTTCGCAGCCCTTTCGAGCGCAGAAAGCGACAGATCCGATGCATAGATGCGCACGTCCCATGAAGAACGAGTCGTGAGCTGCTCGAGCACCGAGACTGCAATCGAATACGGCTCTTCGCCGGTAGAGCACCCTGCGCTCCAGATTCTGAGGCTTTGCTCCCCCGACTGGGTCTTGTGCCGGATGAGCTCTGGCAGTGCCACTTGTTCGAGCACTTCGAACTGGGGTTGATTGCGAAAAAAGGAGGTCTCGTTGATCGTGAGCACGTCGAGAAGCTGAAGAAGCTCTTCCTCTTGTTCGTTCCCGCGCTGCTTCAAGTAACGGTAGTAACGGTAGAAGCTTCCGATGCTCTTGGCGACGAGACGCTTGCCGATTCGCGACGACACGAAAGCCATCTTGTTGTCGGCGAAATAGAGGCCGCATTCGTCGTGAATGAAATCGCGAAAGAGACGGAACTCGTCGGCGCTGATCTGCGCGATCATCAGACCTCGCCCGGGGCGACGGCAACGGATGCATCGAGGGCTTCGGCATCGCCATCCGAAAGAAGGTGGCGTAAATCCAGAATGATGACGAGGCGATCTTCCAACTTCCCAACACCCTGGAGGTAGTCATCATGGATAGTGTGCTTGAGCTCGTCTGGAGCTGGATCGATCGCATCCGCGGCGAGTTTCATGACTTCGGTCGCCGCATCAACGAGAAACCCCACCGTGAAACCGTCGAGGTCAACGACAAGAATTCGACTCACCCGGTCCACCGTCGCCTTGCCGAGACCGAGTCGCTCCGCGAGGTCGACGACCGAGACAATCTTGCCACGAAGATTGATGATACCGAGCACGTAGTCAGCGGTGCCAGGGACTGAGGTGATCTCCTGAGCCTTGACGATTTCACGCACGGCAAAGATATCGACGCCGAAGGTCTCCCTACCGATGCGAAAGCAAACGAGATGTGCTGTGCCCGCCATGGATGATTCTCACGCGCCAGAAAAAGTCTCGACGGAATCGAGTGCGGAGCGGACCTCGTCGGCCGTCGGCCGCGTCGATTCACCATTCGAGCGCACTGCACGCGAACCGTTTCCGTTCTGAAGAACGTGAAATCGAGAGGTAAGCTCGCGCATCAATCCCGCTTGGCGTGAAAGCTCCTCCGACGAGGCCGCAAGTTCCGACGAACTCTCGGCGTTTTGCTGAACCATCCCGCGAATCTGTTCGATCGAGTCGACAACTTGTTCCGTACCGCTCGACTGTTGCTCGGTTGCAGCGCTAATCTCGTGGGTGAGCTCGCCCAGGCGCGACGTCGCTTGTTCGATCTGCTGAGTCCCCGCGGATTGTTCGGCAGTCGCTTCGCCGATCTCCTGAGAGCAGCGCGAGACTTCGGTCACCGAACTACCGATATTCTCGAGATTCGAACGGAGCTGCTCGGTACGCTCAATCCCTGTTGCAACGATGTTCGTCGACTTCTCCATATTCTCGACGGCTTTAGAGACCTGCGACTGAATACGCTGAACCAAATCGGAGATCTCGCCCGTCGATTTGGCGCTGCGCTCCGCGAGCTTGCGCACCTCTTCGGCCACCACGGCGAAGCCAAGACCGTGCTCACCCGCTCGAGCCGCTTCGATCGCGGCGTTGAGCGCTAAGAGGTTCGACTGCTCCGCAATCTCGTCGATGACACCCACAATCGTTCCAATGTCCTTGGCCATGCCACCCAGATCTCGGACAAAACCCGCGGAGGAGCGGATGACTTCCCGAATCTCCCCCATCCCGTGACTCGCGGCTTCCATCGCCGCGCCGCCTTCGTTGACCGCGGCGCTCGCACGCTTCGCGATCGACACCAGACGTTCCGCGGTACCCGCCACCGTCTGGACCGAGCGCAGCATGTTCTCGATCGAGGCCAGCGTCTGCGTCGTAGAAGCGGATTGCGACTGCGCATTGCGCGCAACATTTTGGATGTTTGCGTTCATCTCATGAAGTGTCGACGTGATGCCTTCTACCGCGCCCACCGTGGACTCGTTACCTCGAGCGGCGTTACCAGTGGCACGCGCGACCGAATCACTCCCGGTCGCGACTTCATCGGCGGACGCTTGAACGTGGACAACGATCTCCCGGAGTCCGGCCGAGACGAGGTTGAACGCCTTCGAGATCTCGGCCAACTGATCCAGCATGAGGTTGAACGCCATTGCCATTCGCCCAATCTCACCGCCAGCCGCAATATGGATTTTGCGGAAGTTGACTTGGATCTCTCGCGTCAGGTCACCGCTCGCCATAACCCTCGCCTCTTCGGCAAGCTGCTTCATATCCTGGTTGGCGATATCCTCCGCGGTCTTGGTCAGGTCGAGAAGCGGGGCCGTCACCTGACGAGCGACGAAGAGGGTTGTCGCGAAGGAGAAAAAGCCGACCACGAGGCTAAAGGCGAGCGCCGTCCACAAGCTCGCGCGATACTGGGCGGTGATTCTTTGCGTCGAGAGACCTAGCTGGATCGATCCAGTAATGCTTTCCCCGCGTCGCACCGGACCTACAATCTCTAGCGTGTCATCGCTCTTGGTTGCTTCGAAATCTGTGACGGTATCCGCGACACTCGGGTGCTCCTCGTCTTTGGGATAGCTCAGAAACTCCTGGCCGTCGGCATCGCGCACGACGATGTAGACCAGGTCCTCGTCCGCGCGAACCCAGTTGAAGACTTGGAGCACCGACTCCTCGTCCTCGAACTCCAGACCTGCAGCAACGCTGTGGGCGACCATCTGCGTGATGCTCCTCGCCTTGTTCTCGAGAGCTTCTTCACTCGCCGCGCGTTGACGGGACGGGAAGAAGAAAACGATGAAGGTGGCAAAGACCAACATCATGGCAGCAATGGGCAGGACGAACCGACTTCGAATCGACAGATTCGCAAACCAAGCGGTCATTAGAAACTTCCTCCACCCGGCCGTTCGCCGGTGGGCTCAACACACAGCAATACCAATTGTGAGAGATGGTTCTAGCGTGGGCTAATGCAAAAGACGAGCCACTGTCGCGGGGGAAGAATTCCGTCTAATCTGTTGATTACAAGCAAGATGTAGCGTGAGACCCAACGAGGACAGCACTTCTTTTTGTAATGTATCTTGGTATCCCGTAGGGTTTTGCACCCGTAAGAAGCCGCTTTATCCCTATACCCCTCTCCCGTAAACGGGAGAGGGTCCCGAGCGACCCGCCTTCGCTGTTAGAGCTTCGGCGAGGTCACGGCGTAGCCTTGGCGAAGGCGGAAGCGAGGGGGGTGAAGGTCGGATCGACGAGGAGGTAACATTCGATGCCTCGTCGCACTTCGATTACCATTTGGGTCGGTTGTGAGTGGCGATGAAGGCTTCGACAGTCGCAGGAACCGCCCGGGCTTCATTGTCACGGCCTTCCAGGTAGTATACGAAGTCGAACCTAGCGTTGTCATCACCGTACTCGGTCGCAAAGTTTCGCGCGATCTCGTTGGGGGGCAACGTGAGGCGGCCCGCGACCGTAATCGGTTCCAGACTCAGCCCAGGCGTGTCGGGTGAGGAGCGGTAGGCGCGCCAGATGACCTCGGTGCAAACCAGGCTTTGATCGGTCGCGAAATCGAAATCGAAATCGTAGGGGCGACCAAGAAACGAAAACGCTCGCACGATTGCCCGCGCCTTGATGACGTTGTCGACCCGAGGCCTAATCGCCGCCATGTGGTCGCCCGAAGATCCATGAACCGTGTTTTGAAGGACCCCCTCGCTAACGGCCTCGATCACCGTCAGCGGGTCATTGCTCGCACTCGACGACTCTCGTTGTCGCCACGCCAACGGGTAGCTCTCCTGCAAATACTCCGTCAACGTCATATCACGACCCGACACCTCGCGGACCCACTCGAGAACCTTGGTATCGCGGTCGAGCGTCGACGCGATGGCCGCACCATCGCCGATGTAAAGCATTGCGTGCGGCCAGAAACCCGGGAGCCCGAGGTTGGACAGATACCAGTTCTTTCGCCCCAACAAGATGTCTCCGGGTTGCAGGCGGCTCTCCATGTCCCGCGCTTGCTCGGACGCGATGAGATAGTGACCCGGCCGCACGAAGCGAACACTTCCCATCCACTCAGCCACTTCGCGCTGAATCGGGAATGTCAGATGCTTGACTTCGCGTAGTACCGGCGCGAAGTCCCCCGCTGTCGCAAGCGCAACGGCTTCGTGGCGTTGTCGCTTCTCCGCAACGGCCAAATAGCGGTCGACTTCGAGCCAAAGCCAGTCGAAGCTCTCCGCCAAAGCGTCTACACGAGCGTGATGGACCGACTCGAGATAGGCGAGATAGCGGCGGCCGGCAGAAATCCTCGACAGATCGGTGAGGCCTGAAAGCTCTTCGCGAATCTGAGCTACGCTGTCGACGGTAATGCTGCGCTCTGGTCGAGCAAGATTGAGAAAGCGAACCACGTCTTCGTTGGCGGCGAGCAGTTCGATGATGCGCGTGGTGTTTTCGAAGAGGGAGAGCTCGGCCGCAAAGCTCAACAAAAAGCTTCTTACGTGGCGGAGGCGCTCCATCCGCGAGAGATCGAATCGATAGAAGTCTTCGTGGAACAATCGAATCCGATCGAGGGCGACCGCCGTGTCCAAGTAGCTCGCCCACGCGTCAAGAACGAGCGCTTCCTCCTCCGCGGTTAACGCCCGCCGTCCATCGCCGCGAAACAGATCCTGTTGCGACTCGAGCTTCGCGACGATCCCCCGAAGCCCTCGGTCGAGGTCACGGAAGTAGCGGGCATCAAGATCGTGAGTCCGGCGGAACTCGACGTCGGTCATCGACGTCAAAGGTGTCGGACGCGCGATGAGAAACACGGCGACCAGACTCACGAGTGACAGGCTCGCGAGGGTCAGAAACACCGCCGCCCGACGCCCTAGTTTTCGAGTCGTCGCCCCGGATCCGGCCCCGGTACGCTCCATTTGCGCCCCGACGGCAAACAGGGCGAAGCCGCACATCCACAGAAGAAGAATTCCGCCGACAACTGCAGGCGAAAAGCGCGTGCCCCAATCCGACGCCCAGTACCCGAGTACAACGCCGCCGCCGACCCCAAGCAAGACGTATCCCCCGCTGAGAAACCCTCGCCCCAAAGAAGCGCCGTTCGACTGAGTGCTCATGACTGTAGTTGGTAAGCTTGGACCCAAATCAATCTTAAGGCCGACAAGAAGAGCCCGCAACCCCTCGGAAAAGATATCCTGGCGCGCCCCCACGAACCTCATCAATAAATGTTCTCCTCGACAGACGGATCCCGTCGAACTCGCCAGATTTTTGAATCGAGGTAGTAGTGCTGCATCGCCCAACCCAGGAACAACGTGGCAGCAACGCGGGCACCCACCCCGGAGGACTCAGGCGATACCACACCGGCCAGCATCCCCACGCCCTGAAACACCCACGCATCCAACGCGTGCGCCAGCTCGCGTCTTGCGAGCTCCACCCAAGGGCCTTGGTAGCACACGAACGTAAACACGAGGCCGAGCCCCAGGTAGACAGGAACTGAATGGAATGCGACCCGCGCGTAGCGAAAGATCGTTTCACTCCCCCGAAAGTATTTGTTCCGCCCGTAGGACCAGACGAGCCGGTGATATTGGAGGTTGTGACCCACGGTCACAATGGGGACGACGAACAACGCCAAGAGAGGGTGAACAAAGACAGCGAAATGGAGCGCTACGATCGACAAAAGCAGCAGGAGCTTCGGGCCATTGCGGGGACGACCGTGTCGATATTGATGGGCTTGAAACCAGACGAACGCCAGTATCGTCGCCGGATAGGCGACCACCATGAGCGGGTGGGCAACCGCCGCGATCGAGTAGGTGCCCAAAACCGGCGTTTGTAAGCCGAGCGCGGGCATCCCTGTCTGCGCGTACCAGGGGGCGGTGGCGAAAACGAGCAACGGTAAATAGAGTGCGGCGTTAAAAAACCACGAATCGACTCGGTTCTCTAGAACATCATCCCAATCATTGTTCCGTCGTTTGTACAGCACCAGGAATCCCCAGTGTTGCCTCACAACGTGGTAGTAGGCCCATAGACGAAAGAAAACGAAAAAAACAGAAGAGCCGAGCGCCATCGTGGTTGGCGCGAGTGGGACGACCATACCCAACAGGTAGGGGCCGAACACGGCGGCCGGGCCAAGCGCGAACAGAGCAATCGACGCGAGGAGCGTGCCCCGCCTCGACGCCCATTCGTCGGGGTCGAGCCACGTCCGGGCAAGCGTAGCCCATACGTGGGGTGCATCGATGAGAAACGCCCAACTCGCGACGACCACGAGCCCCAACGTAAGCCCCAGCGTGAACCCACCCAATTCGAGCTCGTAGAACGGATCGGACATTGGATTGTCGAGCCCGCGTCCGAAAAGGAGTACGAGGGCGATGTAGAGCCACCCGAATACGGCGGAGCCGATGTACCACGCCAGATCGGTACCACCGCCGTGGATCCAGTTCCAGCGCACTGCACCCCTGTTGCTTGGCCTGCGGTCCATCGAACCGTATACTAAGTCAAGTCCTGTCAAATAAAGGAGAGGTCCTACCGATGTATGTCGGAGAGTTCATGACTCGTGACCTGGTTAGCGTCCAAGAGGACACAAGTGTGAAGGAAGCGATGCTGCTCCTTCGCACCCATCGCATCCGCCACTTGCCCGTCGCGAATGGAAAGACACTCGTTGGGCTCGTCTCGGACCGAGATATTCGCAAAGCATCCCCCTCGCTCTTGTCCGGCATCGACAAGAACGACTACGAGCAAGTGCTCGAGGACACCCCCGTCGGCCGCATCATGACGCGAGAGCCATTTACCGTCACCGAAGCCACGTCGCTCGTGGATGCAATCTCCGTCCTCGTCGAGAAGAAGTTGGGAAGTCTTCCCGTTGTCGATGGCACTGAGATCATCGGAATCTTCACCGATATGGACGCACTCAAGATCCTGTTGAGCAAGCTAACCGCAGGCTAGGCGCTGAGCCTAATTCGGTCAGCTTCCTCGCTGAGATCTGGCGGGTGAAGCTGCCCTTCGGTTGCGGCGACCACGCAAGCAACCGTGGCGTCCCCGGTCACGTTCGTGACGGTTCTCATCATATCGAGAATGCGGTCGACCCCGAAGATGAGCGCGATCCCGGCGCTCGGCACATTGATGGCTTGTAGGATGATGACGAGCATGATGATGCCAGCGCCCGGGACTGCAGCGGTTCCGATCGACGCCAACACGGCCGTCAGCACGATCGTGATCTGGCCCCAAATCCCGATATCCATTCCGAGCGCCTGAGCGATGAAAACAGCCGCGACCGCCTGATAAAGCGCGGTCCCGTCCATGTTCACGGTCGCGCCAAGCGGCAAAACGAACGACGAGACCTCCTCCGAAACTCCCAGCTTCTCCTCGCAACGCTCCATCGTCAAAGGCAGTGTGGCGCCGCTCGAGCTCGTCGAGAACGCAACGAGCTGAACTGGAGCGATACCCGCAATGAACGTTTTCAACTTCAGCGGTGTCAGCAGCTTGAGCATCAACGCATAGGTGAAGCTCATGTGCGCGATCAGCCCCATGACGACGGCCAGACTGTAGAAACCAAGTGCGCCCAGTAGGCCTAGAACTTGGCCGAAATCGTCGCCTTGCACCAGTTCGGTGATCGTTCGCGCGATCAACGCAAAGACTCCAATGGGCGCAATCAACATGATGAGATCGACGAGGCGGATAACGACCGCGGTCAGACCCTCGAACAGATCGAGCAGAGGCTTGCTGTTCTCCTTAGGCACCTGGATGAGCCCAATGCCGAATAGGATGGACACGAAAACAACCTGCAACATGTTGCGGTTGCTCGACGCCGACGCGAAGAAGTTCGAAGGGACGATATCCTCGAACAGCTGCAGCGGCCCGCGCTCTTCCACTTCTTCGGCTCGTTGCTCGCCAACACTCGCCTCGTCGGCGAACTGGGATTGGAGTCGATCGCGCGCATCCGGAGGCAGCTGGTCACCGGGACGTGCGATGTTCACGATGAGGAGTCCAATCGTGACCGCGACGGCCGTGGTAGCGACGTAGATGAAGATTGTCTTCCCGCCGATGCGAGAAAGTTTACGAATGTCGCTGAGCGACGCGACGCCCGTAATCAAGGAGCCCAGGACGAGTGGTACTGCGATGAGCTGTAAGCCGCTGATAAAGATAGTACCGAAGGGCGCTATCCAGTCCGATGTGAATTGGCTCCACCCGTTCGCCGCGGCGACGATCCCGTAGAGGATTCCAAGAATGAGCCCGACGATGATTTGCCAGTGAAGTTTGCGATACCAAGGCATAGACTCGAGCCACCCTCCGGTTTGAAGACGAGCCGCCTATCGTAGTCGGAAGCCGAAGCCGACGCAAATCGCGCGAATGCGCCTCGGACCACACGGTGACGCCACGAGTTTTGACCGTTCGGCCAGGCACGCCGCGCAAAAAGGGGGGACGCAACGTAAGGAGCGGGTAACGCCGGGTGCGGCCCGGCGTCGAGTCATTGGGGAACGGGTGAGCTTGCTTCGGTTTGATCCAGCGAGATGATGCCCAGGGTCGCCGCGGCCGCCGCGCTGCCCGCGAGAAGCAGTAGCAATCCATTGGGAAAACCATCTGGGTTTCCCGTCAGCAACGCGAGACAGCCACTCAACGCAGACTGACATCGCTCAGGCACAAACGGTGGCACGGCCGGATCGCGACGCATTCCTTCGGAAACCATCCAGGCGACTTTCGTCTCCGGGTCCACGACGAAACACAGTTCCGCAATGTAGCTGAGCTCGACATTCAGGTCGAGGATCTGACGGACGGGATAGTCGATGCCTTCGTGGGCAATCGTGAAACGATAGGCCCCGACCGGTGTTTCTCGGATCATGTACTCGCCATCCGGGTCGCTGAACTCGCTGTCAAACCCGACGTTGGTGGATATTTGCCTAGCGGCAACGACAGCATCCGGGAGGCGATTCAGGAACTCGTCGGGGTCGAGTAGCTCCGGCTCGGCGTCAGAATCTTCCTCTCGCGTCTCGAGGTGCCTGCGGTATTCCTCGTACTTCGCCGGATCGACTTCGTAGACACGGCCTACGATCACGCCGAGAACATCCCGAGGCTGGCCGAAAACCGCCATTGGAGCCAGTAGCGTCAGGGCGACGAAGCTCGCGAGGCGTGATGATCTTCGCCTGTTCCCGTACCTCTCACTCATCGTGGTCAATCTCTCCCAGTTCGCGAGCATCCCGTTGACTTGCGAAAAACGGGAGGAGCGCCCAAAGACGACGCACACTCGCGCCGCGTCGCAGGGTAGTACCCAGAGTGCAATTATTTCTGTAATTACTAGTTTACCGACTCCGATCTCGTTGTCAAGAAGCGACGAGACCCGGCCCATGAGCCACTCACTCTAGTGCATGGACCCGCTGATCCTGTCGGTAAATTCCGACGTCATTTTGGGTGCGGACAAGGCGCTCCGACGAATTCATATCTAGATATTTGCCGCCTTCGACGCCAGTGGCTTCGATCCGAACCGTATCGCCGTCGATATGAAGAGACTTCTTACCGTCGAGGATATCGAGGAAATCCTGGCCCACTAGCTCGCGTCTCCAACCCTCGAGAAGAGGCAAGCTGGGGAGCTCGGAGCGATAGTGTCCCGCGGCCAGGCTTTTGAGATCGATGCGGGTCGCCAGCATCGACGGGGCGATCTCGGCCTCGGTGGCGCGCGCGTAGAGCCACGCTTCGAGAAGTCTGGCGATGGAGTCGACCTGGGGAGGCATCTTGTTTTTCGCGTTGTCGGAGGTCGGCTCATTGATAGGGTTTTGCTCGCCCCGCGCCACCGCCGCGATAATACTTTCTCCCTCTTTCCCGATTTGATGCGGCTTTAGCGATCGGATTTGCTTGAGGCTCTTGATCGTCGACGGTTTTCGGCGGGCGATCTCGAGAACGCTTTGATCGCGGATGACCCAACCTCTGGGAATGTTGCGTGAGCGCGCCGTCGCCTCCCGCCAAGCCGCAACTTCGCGCAGCACTCCCAGGCTGCCTCCGTTGAGTCCCCCCGTCTTGAGCCTCTTGTAATACTCAAGCGGCTCGAGCGGCCGGTAGGCTTCCGCGGATTCCAGCCGCGCGCACTCCTCTAGCTCCCATCCGGAGCGGCCAAGCGCATCGAGCCGCTCACCGAGGTGTTCGCGGATCTTCGCCAGGTAGCGAACATCTTCGAGAGAGTAGTCGATCTGCGCTTGCGTCAACGGCCGCGCAGTCCAATCGGTGAGCGTCTCTAGCTTGGAGAGCTGGACCCCGGTCACTTTCGCAACCAATTTTGCGTAAGAAATCTGGTCGCCATAGCCAACGAGCGCCGCCGCGATCTGCGTATCGAAGACGTTAGTCGGAACGATCTCGCCTTTCTCATAAAGCGCCGCGAAGTCTTGCTCGCCGGCGTGAACGATTTTCTCCACCGACGGGTCAGTCACGAGCTCGTAGAGGGGCTCGAGCGAATCGACTGCCTGCGGATCAATGACCGCTTCGACACCATTTGCGGCGACTTGCACGATCCCGAGTTGAATATAGAAGGTACGTTCGCGAACGAATTCGGTGTCGAGGGAAAACGAGCCGGACTCGGCCAGCTTCTCGCACAGTTGCTCTAGCTCTTTCGTGTGCGCGACGATCGCAGATTTCATGGCGTTATTCGGCAGTGAATCATATCCCGAGTGAGAGTCGAAGTGAGATTCCCATGTCGACGCTATTGAGAAAATCGCCAAAGCGCGCGCTATCGAGATTCGATATCACATCGCGGGGGTTGAAGTGGCTTCCCGCGTTGAATATCTGGAATCCTACGCGAAATTTGCGACCCTTGACAGTAACGCCTTTAGTCACTCGGACATCCGCGCTGAAAAAATTCGGGAAGCGACCTCCGCGGTTCCGCTCGCCCACCGGTGTGTAGTCTTCGTCGAAGACGGTATAGGGGAATCCAAAACGCCACTCGACGCCGGGCGAGATGACCACGTCGCCCCCGAGCTTCCATATTCCCCAGAACAGCACGCGGTTGGGCACGTCGAGCCTAAAAAGAGAGCTCTCATTGATGAGAAACAAGGGTGAGCGGAAATTCTGATAAAGCGTATTGAAGTCGTTGAGGTCACCGGTCGTTCGTGAGCGAACGTAGGACGCGGAAAGCTCGTTGTCATTGCGTTTGAAGCGAACGGTCGCGTCCATTTCACGTGTGAAGGACGTACCGTTCGACGAGAGCAGCATGCTCCCGGGGGTTTTGTCGACTCCCGGATCGACACGATCGACGATGAACTCGTTCGAGCCTCGCCGCTCACGGTAGTTCACACGTAGCTGCAGGCTATCTCCGACGAGCCGCCCCAACTCGACATTCCACGTCGTGCTCCTCGGTGTCTCCAAACCCTCGTTTGCGACGCGTGGCTCCAGGACCACGGGGTTGCCGATCTGCAGTCCATCCGGACCAAAACGGGTTTCCACGCGACTCTGGTAGTTCTCGAAGCCGTCCGCATGGAGGAAAACGTGATCATAGAAAATGCCAAACCCGGTTTTGATGACGGTGCGACCCCGCGAGTCGAGTGCCAGTGCGGCTGAGATACGGGGTGCGAGCTTGTGCTCGGAGACGAGACGATCGAAGTCGTATCGCAGCCCCACATCGATCCCTACTCGCTCGTTCGGTCGCCATTGATCCTGAACGTAGGCAGAAACTTGAAGATCTCGGCCTTCGATAGAGGGATCCCCCACGTAGTCGACTCGTTGAAGCCTCTGCCCGCTCTCTGAAAAAAAGTCGATCGGCATCCACGCGTCCACGCCCGTAAAACTCGTATACGAAACATTGCCCCCAATCTTCGTGAGGTGCCGACCGAGAAAATCCGGCAGCGCGTGGGTAGCGGCCGCGCCGACTTCGAATCTCGTGCTCTGACGGTCGATGAGATTGAAGTAATTGTCTCGAAGGCCGTCCGGAACAAGGCGTGAGGGTCCGTTACTCTTCGGCGTGACCGTCAGGTCGTAGTTTTTCACCGCCACGATCGTTTCAACCAGGGTCCGGGAAAAGACCGACCGCTCGGACAATGCCAGATTCCACCCGCCGCTCTCCAAATCCGGTGACGCGTCGGAGGTCACCAAGGCGCTCAAGCCAAGGTTGTCGACTTCGACCGGAAAGAACGAGAACGTCGTCGTAAGATGATGGTTCTTCGCCAAACGCAAGTCGAACTGAGTGAACGAGTCGAAATTCTCGACGATACGCTCGTCCTCTCCTTCCTGGACGTCGAAAACACGCGAGCGGGCGAAACGGTAGGCGATGCCTTGCGAGAACCACGCCTTGCCTTTCTTGATCGGACCACTCACCTGGACTGAAGGCACCCACGACTTGAAGCCCTTGATGGTTCCCTCCCGAAAGTTGGGTCTCGGCCAGAAGTCTCCGAAATCAACGTCGAACGCGTCGTTGCCGCCCCGGGTTGTAATGCGGGCCACGGCCCCCGTTACCCGTCCATATTCAGCAGAGTAAGGAAGGCTGTTGATCTCGACCTCATCGATTGCCTTGAGCGGCAGCTCCGCTGCGAACTCGCCGGTGACGGGGTCGGTGACGTTCGCGCCGTTGACCATTAGCATCGACTGGCTCGGCCGCGCACCATTGAAGCTGATTCGCCCCTCGGGGTCACGAACGACTCCCGGCACGAGCGGCAACGCCTCCTGAAAACGATCCGTAGGTAGCGGGAGCGCGTCGAGCTGTTGCGGAACGAATCGCGGCGTTTCCTTCGGCTCAGCAACCGGGTCTAGGGGTGCCACATCGCGAACCACGACGCTTTCGGAGATGCGCGTAATTTGTAGCGCGATCTCGAAATCTAGCTCCTGCCCAGGAGCTACGTCGAGATTCTCGGTGACGAATTCTTCGTACCCGGGCATTCTAGCGGAAAGGTGGCAAAGGCCGGGCGGGATACCATCGAATAGGAACCCGCCAAGGGTACCGGAGACTGCGACAAACGATGTTCCGTCCTCGGCGGTCAGGGTGACGATGACCCCAGGAAGAGGACTGCCGCCCGGTCCGGTGATCGTGCCGCTCATGCGGCCGGGCGCGCCCTGCGCCCATGAGCCAGCGCTCGCCATCAACATTGCGAACAACAGGCTCGCTTCAAGCGGTATTTTGAGCACGGATACGTATTCGTTTTGCGTTCAAGAAGTTGCCTGGCGCGGGCACCGTCCGCGCAGCGAGTGTATCACGGCTCGTTTGTGATAGAACTGCCTCGCGCACCGCCGCATGGTGCCAAACGACAAAGGAGCGAACGTTGGACTCTCCCACCTGGCTCAGCGTACTGCCGCCTCTGATAGCGATCGTTACCGCACTCGTCACCAAGCAGGTGTTCCTCTCGCTGTTCGCCGGAATCTGGCTCGCATGGAGCATCATGGACGGCGGCAACGTATTGTACGGACTCCGCGACGCCATACAGGCTCTCGTCGACGTCTATAAGAGCGACGGCAACACCCGCACGATCATGTTCAGCGCTCTGATGGGGTCGCTCATCGCGCTGACCCAACGCTCCGGCGGTGTGGCGGGCTTCATCCGTTGGGTTACCGAAGCGGGCTACGTGACCACACGCCGCGGGGCTCAGTTGCTCACGTCGCTCCTCGGTCTGGGTATCTTTCTCGAATCCAATATCACCTGCCTGGTTGCCGGTTCGATCTCGAGACCCCTTTTCGACAAGTTCAAGATCTCGCGAGAAAAGCTCGCGTATCTGTGCGATTCAACTTCGGCGCCGGTATGTATTCTCATCCCCATGAACGGCTGGGGTGCATTCATAATTGGCGTGTTGGCCGCGCAAGGAGTGGACCAGCCGGTCAAAGCGCTGCTGACAGCGAACCTCTTCAACTTCTACGCGTTTTTCGCACTCGCCCTCGTGTTCTACACCGTCATCACTGGGAAGGACTGGGGTCCGATGGCGCGAGCTGAAAAACGCGCCATGGAAACGGGAAAAGTGCTGCGTGACGGCGCGAAGCCGCTGGTATCCAATGAAGTTTTGGCGCTGCCGACCAAAGAGGGCGTCGAACCCCGCGCGGCCAACATGATCGTTCCCCTGGTCACCATGCTCGTGGCGATGCCGGCCGGCCTGTTCATCACCGGCGAGGGCGATATCCTGGCGGGCAGCGGGTCGACCTCGGTCTTGTGGGCAGTGATGCTCGCCGTCACCGTCGCGTTCGTGATGTACGCGCGGCAACGCATCTTCGAGCTCAGCGAGTTCATGGAGCTCGTCCTCGATGGCATTGGCGGGCTCATGCCGGTCGCTCTCCTCATGATGATGGCGTTCGCCATCGGCGCCGCGTCGACCGAGCTGCGCACCGGTGTGTACCTCGCCGGCCTGACCGAGGGATTGTTGAGTCCATCGCTGGTGCCCGCGATCCTCTTCGTCATGACGGGTTTCATCGCTTTTTCGACCGGAACATCTTGGGGGACGTTCGCGATCATGCTCCCAATCGGAATACCCATGGCCGAGGTGATCGGTGCGCATCTTCATTTGACCATCGGCGCCGTGCTCGCAGGCGGCATCTTCGGCGATCACTGCTCGCCCATCTCCGACACGACCATCATCTCGTCGATGGCGGCGAGCTCCGATCACATCGACCATGTGAACACGCAACTCCCTTACGCCCTCGCGACTGGCGCGGTAACGACCGTCGTCTTCCTCCTCGCCGGCTGGACGCTGTAGCGGTTTTTCGGATGGGTTCTCGCCTGCTAGAATACTTCGAGCTCATTTTCATCGGCCCTGACGGGCGCCATGATCCTTTACTACGCGGGTATTGCATTTACGATCGCGACCGCGGTGACGTGTGTCCGGCGCGGACAGGCCAACCCGTGGATCTGGATCATCTTGTTTTTTCCGCCCATCGGCGGCGCCGTGTATGTGTTCACCGAGGTGCTGGGATCGCACTCCTTCCGCGGCCTCACCGGTGGCCGGGTTGCCAGCAAACGCGAGCTCAAAGTCGCAGAGGCCGAAGTACGGCGTCTAGATAACAGCGACGCTTGGACGAGCTTCGCGCAAGCTCTCAGAAGCCGCAAACAATTCGAGCAAGCGCGCGAGGCAGCGAGCGCAGCGGTAAAGAAAGACACAACGAGTTGGCGGGCGCTCAACGAGCTCGGGCTAGCCCAAATGGGCCTCGGCGACTACGAAAACGCCGCGAACATCTTGTCAAAGGTGGTAGAGCTCGAACCCTTGCACGCCGCGGGCGACGCATCGTTCGCGTTGGCCGTTTCGCTCGAGAAAAGCGGGCGCAAAGACGACGCCCGCAGCGTTCTCGAGCAACTGGCGCGCACCTCGTCGCTTCCGAAAGTCCTCTTCAGCCTCGCTTCACTTCAGGCGGACGCAGGGCAAACGAGCGCGGCACGCGAGTCCCTCGAGCGCATCATCACCGAAGCCGAATACGTTCCGTCGTATCATCGGCGCGAGGTGCGGCCGTGGGTAAGACGTGCCAGGAAGGCGCTGAGCTCGCTACCGTCCTAAGGAGTTCAACCGCAGAGGCACGGATCACGTCGCGCGAATCACCAAAACCGTCGCGTCGTCAGCGGGGGCGCTGCCGCTGAAGTGACGAACATCGCTCAACAGCGCACGGCATACCTGGGAGGATGAAGCGCTTTGATTGTTCTTCAGGACGTCGATGAGACGGTTCCGCCCGTAGTCTTCGTCGTTGGCGTTCGACGCCTCCGTGATACCGTCAGTGTACAGGCAGAGCAAGTCGCCGCTCTCCAACTGGAGAAACTGTTCGAAATAGCGAGGGTTATCGAAAAACCCGAGCGGAAACCCACCGGAGCGCAGCAGCTCGATTTCCCCGTTGCGCCTCAGCACCACCGGAGGCAGGTGCCCGGCATTGATATAAATGAAACGGCGCGCGTGAGTGTCGAGTACCGCGTAGAACAAGGTCACGTATTTTGCTTTGGGCCCGGTTGCCGCATGGATGAACTCATTGGCACGCTGGAGGATGGCACGAAGGGCAAGCTCACGCTTCGCCAGCGCGTATAAGGTCGCCCGGAGAGCCGCTACCACGAGCGCCGCGGGGGCACCCTTGCCAGAGACATCTGCCATGGCCACGCTCCATCGTTCATTGCCCAATGGGATGAAGTCGTAGTAGTCCCCACCCACTTCGTGCGCCGATTCGATCACCGCAGCGATATCGAATCCGTCGAGCTTCGGGGACTCACTCGGAAGAAGTCCCGCCATGACCTGCCGCGCGACTTCGAGCTCACCGGTCATACGACGGTCGCTCACCAATTGCGCGTAGAGAAGAGCGCGCTCGATCGCGGGCGCAGAGGCCCGCGCATAGCTCATCAGCGTCTCCAGATCTTCGTCTCGATAACGATCGTGGTCTCCCGCTTCCACGAGCAACGCCCCGAGCACGCGACCGCCCCCGCCGACGATGGGTATCGCCAATGAAGATGCGATTTCGTCGTCGATCGGTGCAAGAGTCCCGCGGCCGGTGCGCAGCGTCTCAGCTACCGCCCCGTGAAGTCGCTTGGCCGCCGTGGCCGCGCGCGCACCGGCATCTTTCTCATACGTACGCTCGCAAATCATCGCTCCCGCATCGTCCCGGTCTCGAATGAAAATGTGGGCCCGCTCGCAAGCGAGAACGGATTTCAACCCTTCCAGCACGTGGTCCGCCGTACGATTGAGATCGAGTGAGCTCCCGAGCGCCTCGAGCGCATCGAGGAGGCTACGGGCCTCGATGACCGAGGGGGTCTCGTCGCTCGTTTTGGTCATGGTCACTCAGTCTAGCAAAGCGTCTCGAGTCCGGCCAGATCGCGATCCCGGTGACGGGCGTGAGCACTACGCGCGGGCTCGTACCACCTTGACGAGACCCAACGTCAGAACCGGCAGTAGGTAAATGAGCCAAAACCCGTACGTCACCGTCCCGTATCCCTTCGCGACGAGATCTTCGAGCCCCGCCTGCGCGACCAACGTCGCAAGAGCAAGAAGACCGACCGCCACCACGGGTCGCACCGCGGTCGGGAGTTCTTTGTGCTTTTCTTCGAAAGACGTCGCCAGACGCTCGTTAAAAGCGTGGATGAGCGCAGTCCCCGTCTCGACGAGCGTTCCCAGAAGCATGACCTGGAACACCATCAAGAACGCGCGGGAGCCGAGGGCGTCGAGCAAAACGATCGACGGCACGGTTTCGGAAACAATTTCTGGGTAAAAGCCCACCATCGACAGGTAGAAAAAAAAGCCCGGCAAGATCGCAATCGGACCGGCAAGAGCCCCGGCCGTCAACGCCTCTTTGCGGTGCTCTAGGTGCCGGATAACGAACAAGATGGCGGGAAGCGTGCCCACGTTGTAAGCAGCGTATTCGATCCCGCCTTGGAACCAACCCGATTTGACCTCGCCGAGAGCGAGCCCAGCTTGGATGTCTCCTCCAAACAGGTACAAGCTCGCAACCAGGAACGCGATATACACGGCATAGAGCACGAACGACCACACCGAGAGAAACCTCTCCACCAGAGAAGTTCCCTTCAAGACGAGAAACCCCACCGCGAGCATCATCATCCCGACGCCCACGAAATACGGAACCGACAAAACCTGCTGGGTAATGCTTCCCGCCGCCGCGGCGATCACCGACAACACGATGATCATCTGAACGAGATAGCAGACCTCGTAGAGCCACCACCAGCGCCCGAGAAGAGTCCGGGCGAAGCCGCGATACTCATACGTCTTGGTGATACGTGCGAGCTCGAAGGTGACCGCGCACACCGCGCTCCAAACGACCGTGGACACGAGCCACATCCCGAGCAGCCCACCGGTGGGCCCGAAGCTCAAGAAGAACTCGACGAGCTCGCGACCGGTGCCGTACCCGCCCGCGATCACCATGGATTGGAACGCGAAGCCGGGAAGGAGGTAGCGCCGAAAGAAGCGAGAGCTGAACATCACTCGCGTAGATACAGCACCACGGGGCCGTTTGCAACATCACGGCCCGGATTCGACGTTGATTCGACGTTTTCTAGTCGGTGGGACGGAGGCGGACGAGAAGCTCACCGGCTTTGGCGTCGTCGCCAACGGAGACCAGAACCTTCTCGATGACACCGATGATCGAAGAAGTGACGGCCGTCTCCATTTTCATTGCCTCGAGCACGAGCAGGGCGTCGCCAACCTGCACCCGATCGCCGATCTCATGCAGTAGCGACAGTACCTTGCCGGGCATGCTGGCGCCAACGTCGAGCGGGTCGCTCGGATCGGCCATCGGGCGAACGTTGGCGCTGTCGCCAGCACTGTCGTCCTTGACGACCACTTCCCGCGGCTGGCCATTCATTTCGAAGTACACCATCCGGTGGCCTTCCGAAGTCAGACCCCCGATCGCGACGAGCTTCACGATAATTGTCTTGCCCGGTTCGATATCGACGCTCACTTCTTCGCCTACTCGGAGCCCGTACAAGAACGCTGGCGTCGGGAGGATCGAGACGTCTCCGAACATGTCCTCGTGGCGAAGGTAGTCGTCGAAGACCTGAGGATAGAGAGCATCGCTCAGAAGCTCGGTCTCCAAAGGCGCTCGGCCGAGTCGAGCGGAGAGCCGTTTGCCAGAAGCGTCGAAATCGTGAGGCTCCAGGTGCTCCCCAGCTCGATCGGTCAACGCAGGGCGACCCTTGAGCACCGCTTTTTGCAGTCGCTGCGGGAACCCACCGTAGGGCTGGCCAATTTTTCCCGCGAGGAAGTCCACGAGCGATTGCGGAAAATCGAGCTTGTCCGCCTTGGCAATCGCGTCATCGACGGAGAGATCGTTTTGAACGAGGAACATCGCAAAATCCGCAACCGTTTTCGAGGTGGGGGTTACTTTGATGACGTCACCGAGCGCGTCGTTCACCTCACGGTACTTACGCTTGATCTCCTGCCATCGTTCCCCAAGCCCGAGCTGTATGGCGCGAGGGCGAAGATTCGAGTACTGGCCCCCCGGCATCTCGTGCTCGTAGACCTCGGCGGTGCTGGCTTTCAAACCCGATTCGAAGGGGTAGTACAGGTCGCGAACACTTTCCCAGTAATTCGCGAGCTCGTTCATCGCCTCGAGGTCGAGAGCGGGAGAGCGGGGATTTCCCTGGAGCGCGGCGCAAAGCGCATTCAGCGACGGCTGGCTGGTCAGACCCGACATACCCGACAGGGCACAGTCGACGACGTCGACGCCCGCGTCGCACGCCATCAGGTAGGTTGCGATGCCGTTGCCGCTCGTGTCGTGGGTGTGGAGATGCACGGGCAACCCGGTCTCGTCGCGCAACGCACCGACGAGCTGGCGCGCCGCGAAAGGCTTGAGCAAACCTGCCATGTCCTTGATCGCAAGAATGTGCGCACCACACTCGGCGAGCTCTTTGCCGAGCTTCACGTAGTAATCGAGATCGTACTTGGTACGCTTCGGGTTCGAGATATCGCCGGTGTAGCACAAGGAGGCTTCGGCCACCTTGCCGGCCCGGATCACTTCCTCGATCGCGATGCTCATGTTCGGGACCCAATTGAGCGCATCGAAGATTCGGAAGATGTCGATTCCCGCCTCGGCGGAACGCTGCACGAAACGCCGCACGACGTTGTCTGCATAGTTCGTGTAGCCGACCGCGTTGGCGCCACGAAAGAGCATCTGGAGCAGGATGTTGGGCATCGACTCTCGCAAGAGGGCGAGACGATCCCACGGGTCTTCTTTGAGAAAACGATACGCCACGTCGAACGTCGCGCCGCCCCACATCTCCACACTGAAGAGCTGATTCGCGAGGCGAGATGTCGCGGGCGCAATCGCTTGCAGATCGGAGGTCCTCACGCGCGTGGCCAGGAGTGATTGGTGGGCATCGCGAAAGGTCGTATCGGTGATGAGAAGGCGCGGCTCGTCGCGCAGCCATTTGGATAGTGCTTCGGCTCCGTTCGCTCTGAAGACAGCCATGGCGTCTCCGTCCGGAGGAGGGGCATGGGCGCTGAGGCTCTCGTGAGTCTCGGATGGAACCCTGGGAAGAAACAATGGGTCGGGGCGCTTGACGGGACCACCGCGTCCGGGAGGGCCGTTCACGACGACGTCCGCGAGCGCGCGCAGCAGCTTGGTTCCACGGTCGCGACCCAGTGGGAACGTAAACAGCCCCGGAGTGTCATCGATGAAACTCGTGTCCACGTTTCCCTGAACAAAGCGTGGATGCGAGATCAGATTCTGAAGAAACCGCATGTTGGTTTTCACGCCACGAATGCGAAATTCGCGAAGGGATCTCAAGAGCTTCGCGGTCGCACCGTGAAAGTCGGGCGCGAAGGCCGTCAGCTTCACGATGAGGCTGTCGTAGTGGCTGGTGATGATCGTGCCCGCGCCCCCGGTGCCATCGTCGAGCCGAATTCCGAACCCAGTGGCAGCGCGGTAGGCTCGAATTTTTCCGGTATCGGGCGCGAACTGATTCTGAGGATCCTCGGTCGTGATGCGGCACTGGACCGCGTAGCCGTTTCGGGCGATCGCGGCTTGACTCGTGATACCGATCTCGGGGTCACTGAGGCGACACCCTTCAGCGATCCGGATCTGTGCCTGCACCAGGTCGCGACCGGTAATACATTCGGTCACCGTGTGCTCGACCTGAATTCTCGGATTCACCTCGATGAAGTAGAAACCCTCGTCGTTGACGAGAAATTCGACCGTTCCCGCGTTCTGGTAGTTGGCCTTCGCCGCGACGCGAAGAGCTGCTTGAAAGAGACCATGGCGAACCGCGTCCCCAAGAGACACGGAGGGCGCGATCTCGACGACCTTTTGATGCCGGCGCTGCACCGAACAATCACGCTCGAAAAGATGGACTACCTGCCCGTATCCGTCCGCGAGGATCTGAACCTCGATGTGCTTCGCGCGTTCCACGAGTTTCTCGCAGTAGACGTCGCCTCGCCCGAACGCTGCCGCGGCTTCGCTCGTCGCACGCTCAAAGGCTTCTGCGATGTCTTCTTTGGCGCGCACGACGCGCATTCCCCTGCCGCCGCCTCCGAATGAGGCCTTGATGATGATCGGCAGACCTTGCTCCTCGGCAAAGTGCTCGACCTCTTCCGGCGAGCTCACCGGGCCGTCTGTCCCGGGAACGACGGGGACATTGGCCTCGATCGCCAGTTTCCGAGACGCGGTCTTGTCGCCAAAGACCTCGAGCACTTCCGGCTCGGGTCCGATAAACACGATTCCGTTGTCTTTGCACCGTCGGGCAAACTCCGCATTCTCGGCAAGAAAGCCGTAGCCCGGATGGATGGCATCGACCCCGCGTCTCAGCGCGACGTCCAGGATGGCTTCCTGGTCCAGATAAGCACCCACGGGCTCATCCTGAGAACCCACCGGAAACGCTTCATCCGCCTTGTAGCGATGAATCGACAGTTGGTCGGCGTGCGCGTAAATTGCGAGCGTGCGGACCCCGAGCTCGGTGCACGCCCGAAAGACGCGGATGGCAATCTCGCCGCGGTTCGCGGCCATAATCTTGGAAAATTTGTGTGGCGTCACAGGGGGTATTGTACTGCTGGTGCCACAGAAAACCGCAATGCCGACGGGCGAGCCGAACGACCCGCGACGGGGAGGTAGTTCCCACCTAGATATCAACGCCAAGCGAGCCGAACAACTTCGTGCCCGTGCCCGACTAATGAAACACGACGGAGGATTGACCACAACGTCGAGCTTCTAGTCGGTTGAACTGATGCATTGCCGTAGTACGTTTTCTCGGGCACGGGCACGCACACGGGCACGGGCACGATTTGCCCGTCGACCGTATACCGACCGCCCCTACGAAAAATCCACCACCACCGGTGCATGGTCCGATGGCTGTTTGCCTTTTCTCTCATCGCGGTCGACGAAAGCGTCCTCGATCCGGTCCGCGAGACAGCGGGTCGCAAGAACACCGTCGATGCGCAGCCCGTCGTTCTTGGGGAAGCCGAGCATTCGGTAGTCCCACCATGAATAGATGCCCCCGTCGGGGTGGTGCGCTCGGAACGCGTCGACGAGGCCCCAATCGAGGAGGGACTGAAACGCTGCACGTCCGTCGGGATGGCACAAAACCGAGTCTTTCCATTTGTCCGGATTCTTCACGTCGCGATCGTCGGAGGCAATGTTGAAATCACCACAAATCGCAAGCGACGCCGAGGGGTCCGCGTGTGCGTCCAAATGACGCTTCAATCGAGACAGCCACTCGAGTTTGTACTCCCATTTATCCGAGCCCACTGAGCCGCCGTTGGGAACATACACCGAAATCACGCGGACACCGCCGAAGTCGGCGGCGACAAAGCGGGCCTGCGAGTCTTCGGCTCCGTCATCCATCGACCTCTCGACGTCCTTCGGCTGCTCCTTACTAAGGATAGCGACGCCGTTGTAAGTCTTCTGGCCGAAAACCGTCGCGTGGTACCCCGCTTGACTGATATCGAGTGTCGGGAAGGCGTCGTCGACAACTTTGAGCTCTTGCAGGCACATGACGTCCGGCTCGTGTCGTTCGAGAACACCGAGAAGCCTCGGAAGGCGGGTGCGAATGGAATTCACGTTCCAGGTGATGATGCGCATCAGCCCGGGATTATAGCAGGCAGGCGGCGTTGCCTTGCGTCCGACGCATGCGTTAGGATTCGCGTTCACGTCACACCAGGCAAACCAATGAAAACGTTTTTTCCGATGCGTCGAGGCGAAGCGAGAGTCCTCGTCGTTCTGGTCGCGTTCTCGATCTTCTCGTTCTTGCCGGTTTGGCGGAGTACCGAGTTTGCGGGGATGGCCATGTTTGGATGGCTCATGGCGGCGCTCATGGTGCTCTCGCCGGCGCTCGCTCTCTACGTGTTTCTCCGCAAGCCATGATCGTCGAACGCGTCCTCGTTCTTCTGTACCTGGTTGGCTGCATTGGCATCGGAATCCTGGCCTCCAGAAAAGTGCTGGGCTCACGCGATGAGTATTGGGTCGCCGGGCGCCGGATCGGCACATTCGTCAACTCCATGGCGATCATGGCGAGCCTCGCAAGCGGCGGCTCCATCATCGGTGTCATGGGTCTCGCATATTCGCAGGGCATTCCCGCAACCCTGGCTTTGTTCGCCGGTGCCGTGCTCGGCTTTCCTCTGGCGTCACTACTCGTGGCCGAGCCGCTTCGCAACTTCGGCCGCTACACGATCACGGATTTTCTCGCGTACCGTTACCCGAAAGCCTTGGTTCGCTACCTCGTACCCGCGCTCATCATTGTCGCGTTCACGATCTACATCGTCGCCCAATTGAAAGCAGCGGGCATCACCGCCAACGCCCTCCTCGGGATTCCTTACAACACCGCGCTCACCCTCGCGACGGTGGTCTTCATTCTCTATGTCTCGATCGGCGGGATGATCGCAATCACGTGGACGGACGTGATTCAGGGCCTACTGATGCTCGCCGTCGTTGTCGGAACCGCACTCGTCATGGTGTGGCGCGTGGGCTCACCTTTCGAGCTCATGCAGCAAGCCACTGCAGTGGCACCAGAGCTGGGACAAGTCACGCATCGGACGGTATCGAGCTACATGGGTTATTTCGTCATTTGGGCGACCGCGATCCCAGTCATCCCCCACATCGTCATGCGGGTCTTGACCGCAAGAGATGCCCGAAGCGCTCGCCTGTCCCTCAACGTGGCGATGCTCGCCTACAGCGTTTTGATCCTCGCAGCGTGTCTGGCGATCGTTCCTGTAGGCAAGCTGAACTTCCCGGCTCTCGCGGACGCCGACCAAGTATTCCTGCGAGTCATCGAGTCTGAATTCCCGCCCGTGATCCGCGGTGTGGCAGTCGCAGCGGTTCTAGCTGCGGTGATGTCCACCACCGACGCACTTCTTCTCGCTTGCAGCTCGGCGATCGCGCATGACCTGCTCGGCAACCTGCTCCACGATCGCGCCAGCGAGAAAACCCTGGCTCTGATCCGTGTCGGCTCTGCCTGGGGCATCGGCGCGTTGGCGCTGTATTGGGCGTTTTCGCCACCCGAGCTCATCTCCGAGTTCTACACGGCGGGGATCGGTCTCCTGAGCGCGAGCCTGTTCGTGCCGACCGTCGCGGGGCTCTGGTGGCGACAGGCGAACCTCGCGGGGGGCGTCGCCGCACTCGTCGTAGGCGCCGCAACCTACATTCTCGTCCAGCTCGGGATCTTCGGTTTGGGGCTTTCTCCGATTCTCGTCGCCCTTCCAGCGAGCGCGCTCGCCATGGTCGCCGGAGCGTTGCTTGGACCTCCGGAAGAACAAGCGATGCTCGAGCAGATCGAAGCGCTCCACCGAGCCCCCGGCACAACTCATTGATCTTGGAAACGGCACAACGATGATGGACCTAAAGGCGATTCGACAACTCGAGCGAACGGCACGCGCGCTCGAACCCGACCTCGACGAACGGCAACGCCTGTTCCAGGATGTCGCCGGCTATGCCGAAGCCTTTTTGCAGGCTATCGACGATTTGCCGGCGTTCGTCGACACTCGCGACCAAGGTATCGGGCTGTACGACTCACCGATTCAAGACGAGCCGCGGCCGATGTCGAAGCTGCTCGAGCATTTGGGCCATGATGTCGACCGTCCCGGTCTCAACCCAGCATCGGGCGGCCACTTCGGCTATATCCCGGGCGGCGGCATCTACGCCTCTGCGCTCGGCGACTACCTGGCCGCGGTCACGAATCGATACGCCGGCGTCTTCGTCCCGGGCCCCGGCGCGGTGCGAATGGAGAACTTGCTGATCGACTGGATGCGCCAACTCGTCGGCTATCCGAAAGAGTCGACCGCGGGGAACCTCACGTCGGGAGGGAGCATCGCCAATCTAATGGGGATTGTGGCCGCCCGAGACGCGATCGGCTTGAAGGGACGCGATTTCGAACGCAGCGTCGTCTACCTGAGCGAGCATGCCCACCACTCGTTGGGCAAGGCTCTGCGTATCGCAGGTCTCGGCGAATGCATCGAGCGATTCGTCGGGCTGGATGAGCGCCACCGAATGCAACCGGGGTCGCTCGCCAGGATGGTTCGCGAGGATCGCGCGGCCGGACTTCTTCCATTTTTGATTGTCGCCTCCGCGGGAACCACTGATACTGGCGCCGTCGACCCCCTCGACGCGCTTGCGAACGTCTGCGAGCAGGAAGGGCTCTGGTTTCACGTGGATGCCGCCTACGGAGGCTTCTTTCTTCTGTGCGACGAAGGAGCAAAGATCCTTCGTGGTCTCGATCGCTCACAATCGCTGGTCATGGATCCCCACAAGACGCTGTTCGTTCCCTACGGCTCGGGCGCGGTGCTGGTTCGTGACCGTTCGTCGTTGCTCGCGAGTCATCACTACCTGCCGAATTACCTTCAGGATACGAGGCATGCCCAAGACGAGCTTTCTCCCGCGGACCTGTCACCGGAGCTCAGCAAGCACTTCCGCGGTCTGAGACTTTGGATGCCGCTGTTGCTCCACGGTGTCGCCCCGTTTCGGGCCGCGCTCGAGGAAAAACTTCTGCTCGCGCGTTATTTCTATGAAGAGCTTCGAGCTAAACCCGGGTTCGAGGTCGGTCCTTATCCGGACCTCTCCGTCGTCATCTTTCGCTATATCCCGCGACACGGTGATCCCAACGCGTTCAACCAGAAGCTGGTCCACGCGATCCACCAAGACGGCACGGTCTTTCTTTCTTCGACCCTCGTCAACGGCCAGTTCACCCTCAGGATGGCGGTGTGCGCGTTCCGCACGCACCTCGAAACGGTTCAACAAGCCCTGAAGATCATCGAGACCCTCGCCAAGAAACTCGAGTCGACCTAGTGGACTAGTGCATGGACCCGCTGATCCTGTCGGTAAATTCCGACGTCATTTTGGGTGCGGACAAGGCGCTCCGACGAATTCATATCTAGATATTTGCCGCCTTCGGAGGAATTTCGTGGCCAGCTCCACGACTCGATTTCAGGGATGAGGATCGAGCAGAAAGAGTCCCTGCTCAATGCCGCTGACCGCCACGACACCGCTCGGGAAAAAGGGATAGACAGACCAGGCGCCGTTGAACTCGGAGGCATTGTCGCTCGGGTAGATATCGAAGAACCCGACCGGTAGCAGGCGTCCGTCCGCAATCGCATTCAAGCTGAATGTACGCAGCCCCGCACGGTAGTTCGCCTGATAGAGAACACCGTCGCGAATATACATGTTGTGATCGATCGCCGGGCTCGCACTCTGGTGCGTCCCGATCAGGACCGGCCGGTCGAGATTAGCGATGTCCCAGATCCGGGTCAGCGTAGAGTGGCCAAAATTCTTTTCGTCGAGCTCGTCACCCAGCAGCAAGAACAAATGGTCGTCCGTCACCCAGCCCTGGTGGGTGTACGCGATCCCGTCATAGCTCGTGCGAGAGACCATTATCGGGTTCGCTTTGTCCGTCACGTCCGCGATGGTCAACGTATCCTCGTTAAAAGCGAAACAAACTTCGCGACCTCGGTAATCGCTATCGACACCGTCGTACGCAACACACTGCAGGTCATGTGTGTAGCCATCGGCAGCGAAACAGCCGGCAAACTTCGGCTGTCTTGGCAGGTCGATGTTCACCATGTGGAAGCCGAAATTGCAGGTATTGGACCCGACGATGTAGGCGAAACCGGTCGTTTCGTTGATAGCGATATTGTGGGCGTTCGAGAGCGACTCGCCCGCGTAATGGATTGTCTCGGTAAACGTCACCGGCGCAACCGAAACGTCGCGAAGCTGCAGCAGGTCGAAGACTTGCATGCCGTGATCCGCGGCCTCGGAAACGACGTAGGCGTGATGCTTGTGAACCTTGATGTCCCGCCAAGGACTCGGCTCACCGTGGGCCGCTAGGTGACCGAGGAATACCGGCGTGAGAGGATTGGTGATCTCGACGAACGCGGTGCCGTTTCCGAGTCCGAGGAGCACGAACTCACGCCCCGTTTCCGAATCCGCCCATCCCCACAGGTCGTTCGCCTGCGTGCCGGCCGCGCCGAGCGCAGCAAGCGGGATAACGCTGAGCAGGTCGATTCGGTCACAGGGATATCCGGCCGCCCGCCCCTCCATGCAAGGCTGAGCGCTAGCCGCTAGCCCTCCACCCATTGTCAGCACCATGACAACCACTGCTCGGAACGACATAAAGCTATTCTAGCAGCCCCTCTTGTTTCCCGTTCCCGTTCCCGGCCTCCACCGCTGGAACCGTCTAGTCCAACAAATCCGCCACCGACTCCGCGATCGCCAGCGCGCTCGTCGCCGCCGGCGACGGCGCGCTCAAAACATGGACGACGTCACCGTGCCTCTCGATAAGAAAATCGTCAACCAAAGTACCGTCGCGCCGAAGCGCCATCGCGCGAACGCCGGCCTCCGCCGGCTCCAGGTCCGCTTCCGTCACTTCCGGAACCAACCGTTGCAAGCCACGTACGAAAGCTCGCTTCGAGAACGAGCGCCGGTACTCGTCCACCGCCATCGCCCAGTGCTTCGCTCCCATTCGCCAAAACCCCGAGAAGCGAAGCATCTCGGAGACATCCCGCCAGTCGACGTCGGACCGGCGATACCCTTCCCGCGCAAACGCAAGTACTGCATTCGGTCCAGCTTCGATCTCGCCGTTCATGCGTCGAGTAAAGTGAACGCCAAGAAACGGAAAGCGCGGATCCGGCACCGGGTAGATCATGTGCCGCACGAGCCTTCGACTCTCCGGCTTCAATCGATAGTACTCGCCTCGGAAACCGAGCACCAGAACCGATGGGTGCACACCCGACATCTTGGCGACACGATCCGCCTGCAGCCCAGCGCAGCAAATAACTCGCTTGGCGTGGAAATCGCCCATGCTCGTCGTGAGCGTTGACCCTTCGAGCGATCGGACATCCGCCCCAGTCTCGATGCGTCCCCCCGCGCGCTGAAAAACCTCCGCGAGCTTCTCAGCAACGGCACGAAACGAGACGATGCCCGTGTCGGATGAGACGAGAGCTTCCACGCCGTCGGCGTGAGGCTCGATGTCTTTGAGCTCGTCCCGCGAGACGAGGCGCAGCCCACCCACACCGTTGTCACGACCTCTTGCCAACAAACCCTGCAAGCGCGGACGCTCCTCCTCCGACGTTGCAACGACGACTTTCCCGCACAGCTCGAAATCCACTTCGTTCTCTCGACAAAACTCGATGAGCTTCGCCACACCTCGCCGGCAATTGCGCGCCCTGAGCGAGCCAGGCCGATAGTAGAGGCCCGAATGGATGACGCCGCTGTTGTGCCCGGTCTGATGCGCGGCTAGCGCGAGCTCCTTCTCTAGCACTAGCACCGTCTGCCGCGGATTCCGGCACAGGATCTCTCGCGCCGTCGCGAGCCCAACGATACCTCCGCCTACAATCGCAACGTCCACCATGACGATCACTTATGGATCGTAGCGCATCACGAGATCAATTCAATTACACTGGGAGCAACGGCTCGATCCATGACGCCACTCATCTCCACGGGAAGAACGTTGAGAAGACTGATTCTCGCACTGTTGCCGGTCACGGTCGCAACGTTCGCGATCGCGCTCCACTTCCCCAACGTGACCGAATCGCTCTACTCACAGTCGATCTACCCGTGGGTCGCGCGGGGGTTCGCTCTCGTCAATCGTGCCCGGTTCTCGCTCGCGGAGACGATTGCGCTCGTCGGTCTCGTCGCCGGCCTCGCGGGGTTGGTTCGGATTGTCCGTCAGCGCGATCGGCGCTTTACTCGAACGTTGCTCTGGGTCGCCGGCATCGCCGCGGTCGCCGTCACCGTCTTCTTCGTGCTTTGGGGTTTCAACTACGCGCGGCCATCGTTGGCGACGCGCTCTGCGCTATCGGCGGATGGCGTGAAGGCGGAAGCCGTTCTTGCCGCTGGAATCGAGGCCGCGGAGCTCGCTTCATCGCTATTCGACACGCTCGAGACGCAAACGATGCCGAGTGTCCTGCCGTTCGGATTCGACGCATTGAATCACGAGCTCGACGAGGCGTTCGGGCGACTGAAGCTTCCCGGCGACCCTATCGACTTCGAACCGACACCGGCCAAGCCGCTGTCGAGCTCGTGGATGCTGTCGTATCTCGGCATCAGCGGCATCTTCATCCCCTTCACGGGCGAGCCGTCCGTCAACGTTCTCCAACCCGATGCCGCGCTTCCGATCGTCGTCGCCCACGAAAAAGCTCACCAACGAGGTGTCACCCACGAAGGCGAGGCGAACTTCGCCGCGTTCCTCGCGTGCGCGAACGAGTCGAGCCCGCCGTATTTCCGCTACGCCGCCTACCTGTTCGCGACGCGATACCTGCTCGGAGAGGCGTCGAGGTACCTGCCGCGAAACAGCATCGAGAGCGCGTGGTCGCACCTCGATGAAGGACCGACCGCCGACGTCAGAGCAATCCACGAGTTTTGGCGCCGTTTCGAAGGCCCCGCAAGCCGAGTCGCTAGCCGCGCCAACGACCAATACCTACGCACGATGCAAGTCCCCGGCGGGATCCAAAGCTACGGCACCGTCGTGCAACTATTGATGGCGTTGGACGAGAAGGGCGAGCTGTTTCCGTAGCGGCTCTCCTCTTGCCGGCATACGGTATTCGGCATACGGCATACGGTCGCCGCTTACGTGCCAGGGTTTGAGGCGCAGCTCGAGAACAGGTCTCGTGACCAAGTTGACGTTAGCCATGGGGCGTCAGCTAGTCGTGGTTAGACAGCAACCAAGCGGCAACCCGTATGCCGTATGCCGTTAACCGCTCTTACATCGACTCAGCAAGCGCCACAAATGTTTTCACGCCGAAGCCGGTGGCGCCCTCCGGAAAGTACTTCCACTTCTTTTCCAGGATGAAAGGGCCGGCAATATCGAGGTGGGCCCACTTCGCACCCTCAGGGACGAACTCCTGGAGGAACAATCCGGCGGTGATCGCGCCGGCGAGCTTGCCGCCGATGTTGTTGAGATCGGCGTAGGGATTCTTGAGCATCTCGCGGTATTCCTCGATCAACGGGAGCTCCCAGTAGGCTTCGCCTTGGCTCGCACCAGAATCGATCACCGATCGGATGAGCGCGGGGTCGTTTCCCATGATGCCCGCGACCGAAGTCCCCAACGTTCGAACGATCGCGCCCGTCAAGGTCGCCGCGTCGACGATGTGCGTCGCCTTTTCTTCACCGGCTCGCGCCAGCGCATCGGTGAGAACGAGGCGCCCTTCGGCGTCGGTGTTGTCGACCATGATGGACTTGCCGTTTTTCGCGACGATAATATCGCCGGGTCTCTGCGCGTCCGGTCCCGGAAAGTTCTCGGCCGCCGCCACGATCCCAGTGACGGCGGTCTTCGGCTCGAGCTTCGCGATCGCTGCCATGGCAGCGATCACCGCGGCACCGCCTGCCATGTCCCCCTTCATCGACCACATCCCCTCGGAAGGTTTAATGGAGATGCCGCCGGTGTCGAAGGTGATGCCCTTGCCGACGAGGGCAAGGTGACGCTTTGATTTCTTCGCAGGCCGATAGCGTAAGACGATCAGGCACGGCGGGTAGATACTTCCCTTCCCGACCGCGACGAGCCCGCTGTAGCCCTGGCGGGCGAGCGCTGCCGCACCCGAGACAATCGTTAGCCCGAGCTTTCCCGAGCTAGCGATTTTCTTCGCGACCGCCGCGAGCGTCTTGGGATAGATCTTGTCGCCGGGCTCGTTCACGAGATCGCGAGCACGATTCACCTCCTCACTCACGATACGGGAGCGCATGAGCTCACCCTCGGCTTTCCGACGAGAGGAAGACGGACACACCAGACTGACCGAAACGCTTCTTTTGGTCTTGTCCTTCAGGTACTTGTCGAAACGGTAGTCGCCGAGCACATAGCCTTCGGTGACCGCACCGACGTAGTCGACCCCGAGACGCCCGTTGAGGAGAAACGCTAGCCGTGAAAAACCGAAGTCCGCAGCGTGGCCGAGAGAACGTGCCGCGAAAATCTTCACGCTTTCTCGCAGCTCGTACACCTTTTCGAGAGACGATGAGAACACGAGCAGCGCTTTAACCGGCACGCCATCTCCAAAATGCAGGAGCAGCTCACGTTGATACTTCCCCCGCTTGAACGCCTTGGCGGCACCGGCGAGCGCCTTTCCGAGAACGGAATCGTCGATATCCAGGAGCTCGCCATCGGGATCGATGACGGCTACCGCCAGGTCAGCTTTTAGCTTCGCGAGAGGTTGGGGCGACAGTGAGATCTTCATGGGTCTATTCGGCCTCGTCGGCGTACTTCTCCTTCAGGCTGTCGATAACGCCCGGATCCGCGAGGGTCGTGGTATCGCCGAGCGTTTTTCCCTCCGCGATATCCCGAAGCAGGCGTCGCATAATCTTGCCCGATCGAGTCTTGGGCAAATCCGCGGTGAGAATGATGTCGTCGGGTCGTGCAATCGCCCCGATACGCTTCACGACATGTTGTTTCAAGTCATCGATGAGGGACGGTTTTGCTTCCGCGCCTTCTTTCAGAGTGACGAAGGCGGCGATGGCCTGTCCTTTGATGTCATGCCCACGGCCAACCACCGCCGCTTCGGCAACACCCGGGTATTCAACCAGCGCGCTTTCGACTTCCATAGTCCCAATCCGGTGACCGGAGACGTTCAAAACGTCATCGACGCGGCCCAGGATCCAGAAATAGCCATCCGGATCACGCTTGGCACCATCGCCAGGGAAGTAGACGTCGTTCGACCACTTGCTCCAATAGGTGCTCACGTAGCGTTCCGGGTCGCCGTAGATACCGCGCAGCATCGACGGCCACGGACGTTTGATAGCGAGAAACCCGCCGCCCACTTCCACGCTGTCGCCGGCCCCGGTCAGGATGTCCATTTGGATACCCGGAAACGCCTTGGTCGCCGAGCCGGGTTTGAGCGTCGTCACGCCGGGCAGAGGCGTGCACATGATGGCGCCCGTCTCCGTTTGCCACCAGGTGTCCACGACCGGACAGCGCTTGCCTCCGATGAACTCGTGGTACCACATCCAAGCTTCGGGATTGATTGGCTCACCCACGGTACCCAGTAGCCTCAGCGACGACAGGTCGTGCTTGCCAGGCCACTGCGTTCCCCACTTCATGAACGCGCGGATGGCGGTGGGTGCCGTGTAGAAGCAAGTGACGCCGTAGTTGGCGATGATCGCCCAGAATCGATCCTTCTCCGGCCAGTCCGGTGAACCTTCGTACATCACTTCGGTAACGCCGAGCGCGAGGGGGCCGTAGACAATGTAGCTGTGGCCAGTCACCCACCCAATATCGGCAGCGGCCCACCACACGTCATCATCCTTCAGATCGAAAACGTACTTCGTCGTTGCCGCAACCTGGGTCAGATAACCGCCAGTGGTATGAACAATCCCCTTCGGCTTGCCGGTGGTGCCGGACGTGTAAAGGATGTAGAGCATGTCCTCGGCGTCCATCGGCTCGGGCTCGCAATAAGCATCGACATCCTCGACGAGATCATGCCACCAGTGGTCGCGGCCTTCCTCGAAGTGAATCTTGAAGTCGTCGCGTTTGACCACCACGACGTTCTCGATGCTAGGCGCACCCTCGGCCGCGTCGTCGACGACCTTCTTCAGTGGGACGACATTCCCCCGTCGATAGCCACCATTGGCGGTGATGACGAGCTTGGCTTCGGCATCGATGATGCGGTCTCGGAGCGAATCCGCACTGAATCCACCGAAAACGACACTGTGCACTGCTCCAATACGAGTGCAGGCCAGCATCGAAATGGGAAGCTCGGGGATCATCGGAAGGTAGATCGCCACGCGATCGCCCTTCTTCACGCCCAGTTTCTTCAGAGCGTTCGCGAACCGGTTGACTTCCCGGTAGAGGTCCCAGTAGGTCAGCGTGCGCTTGTCGCCGGGCTCACCCTCCCAAATGAGAGCCGCCTTGTTGCGCCGCGCGGTATGGATGTGTCGATCGAGGCAGTTGACGCTAACGTTCAGCTTGCCCCCGACGAACCACTTGGCATGGGGAGGATTCCAGGAAAGGACTTCGCTCCACGGCTCGATCCAATCGAGCTCTCCGGCCATTCGCGCCCAGAAGGCTTCGTAGTCCTTGTCTGCCTCTTCGTAGATCGACTCGTCTTTTGCATGGGCTTTCTGGCGAAAGTCGTCCGGTGGCGCGAACTCCCGCCCTTCCTCTAATAACGCATCGATTTCCGCATTGTCGTCGCTCATCGTAATCCTCCTTTAACAGCCAGAGCAGAGATTCTATGACAAACGGTCAGGATCCGCGTAACACGTTCGGCATACGGTATACGGCATACGGGTGCTGCTCTGGCGCCGGCATGCACAGTTAGCCGAACCCCGACGGTTGGCGGTAAGTCTGCTTCGAGTCTCGTTCTCGAACAAAACCGGCAACCGGCACCGTAAGCGGCGACCGTATGCCGTATGCCGTATGCCGCTTTCACGCAAGGCGGCGGAAAAACAAGATCACCATCACCGTGTAGAGCTCGAGGCGACCCACAATCATCAACAACGCAAGGACCACCTTCGCCGCCCCGGGCACTCCCGCGTAGTTCATGGTCGGGCCGACCCCCGCGAAGCCGGGACCGATGTTGCCGAGGCACGCCGCCGAGGCCGAAAACGCCGTGACTGGATCGACGCCAAAGATGGTGAGCACGAGTCCGCCGAGCACGAACAGTAGCAAGAACAACACGAAGAACGTCGTTACCGACGATACGACATCATCGGGAATCCCTCGACCTCCCAGCCTCACCGGCAACACCGCATGCGGTTGGAGCATTCGCTTCAAGTCGACTCCGATCTTCTTGAACACGATATACAAGCGAACGATCTTCACCGAGCCACCCGTCGAGCCGGCGCACCCGCCAGTGAACATGAGCATGAAGAGGAGCACTCGCGACACCTGCGGCCAGGCGTCGTAGTCGGCGGTCGCGAATCCCGTCGTGGTCACGATGCTCACCACCTGGAACGCGGAAAGCCTCAGCGCCTCGAATAACGAGCTCGTCGTGCGATCCAACATCAGATCCAGGAACACGACCGAGGTGCCGATGCATAGGATCCCCAGGTAGAGACGCAGCTCCGAATCGCTCTTCAAGTTAGAAAACTTCCCGCGGAGCCACTGATAGTGGAGAGCGAAGCTCATCCCCGCGAGGACCATAAACAGCGTGACGGTCCATTCGACCGGTGCGCTGTCGAACGCGCTGATGCTTGCATTCCTCGTCGAGAAACCGCCGGTCGCCATCGAAGCGAAAGCGTGCGCGACCGCGTCGAGCGGGCCTAACCCGAGCGCGAGCAAGATCCCGATCTCGGCGAGGGTCAACACGAGGTAGATGCCCCACAGCGCCTTCGCGGTTTGCGCAATGCGCGGGGTGAGCTTCTCCTGGATGGGTCCGGGCGCCTCGGCCCCGAGAAGCTCCATGCCGCCCACCGCGAGTTTCGGGAGGACGGCGATACCGAGAACGATGATGCCCATTCCCCCGATCCACTGTGTCAGCGCCCGCCACAACAAGATCGAGCTCGGCAGAGTCTCGACATCGGTGAAGATCGAGGCACCCGTCGTCGTGAAACCGGAGGCCGATTCGAAGAGCGCGTTCACCGTGAATGCGACGCCGTTCTCCAACATGTACGGCAGGGCGCCAACGCTCGTCGCAACGAGCCACGCCGAGCTAACGAGCAGAAACGCTTCGCGTCGGCCGAAGTCGAAATCATCACCTTGATGGAAATACCTCTCGAGAAACAGGCCGAGCGCACCCGCGATCCCCGCAGCAACATAGAAGGACCACCGCGCATCTTCCTGGAGATACTGCCCGACGAGCGCGGGAATCAGAAGCGAAAGCGCCAGCGACAGCAGCAAACGACCGAGAAGAAACAAGACGCTGCCGATGTTGACGTTGATGCGAAACCGGCCTGAGAGGGACTTCGCATCGACTTTTCCCGCCATCACCGTGCGCGGAACAACTTCTCGAGCGCGGGAAGTGCTTCCGTCAAGCTGAACACGAGCGCGCGATCCCCGACTTGGAACATGAAGTCACCATCGGGAACGTAGCGCTCTTCGCCGCGAATGACGGCCCCCACGATGCTGTCTTTGGGGAGCTTTGTTTTTCTCAACGGCGCTTTCAGGACGCGGGAGCTATCGGGCACCTGAAACTCCACAACCTCGGCCTCACCGCTCGCCACCAGGTCGAGACTCAGAATCTCGCGACGGTGAACCATACGGAGGATCGTACCGGCGGTAATGAGACGAGGTGAGAGCCCGATATCAACGCGGGCTGCGCGCAGCACGTTCCAAAACTCCGGACGTTGATACAAGCTGACGACGATACGGGCCCCGGCCTCGTGCGCCAGGTACGAGCTGATCACGTTACTTTCATCATCCTGCGTCGCGGCGACGAAGTAGTCGGCGTCGGCAGCGCCCGCTTCCTTCAAGATCCCGGTATCGGTTGCATCGCCGTGTAGGACGAGCGCCTCGGGCACCTCGGTCGCCAGCGCCAGAGCTTTTTTTGCTTGCCGCTGGATCACGGTCACCTGAACGTTGTCTTCGACGAGCCGTTTCGCGAGCCAACTGCCGACGTGACCCGCACCTGCAATCACGACCTTGTGCACCGGTGGCGCTTCGACCCCCAAAGCCCGGAGAAACTCGCGCGCGGTTTCGGTACGACCCACCGCGTACACGCGTCGCCCAGGCTTGAGCTCGGTGTCACCGCGCGGAATCGTCAGCTTCCCGCCGCGCTCCACGCCGACGAGAATCCAACCGTCGGGGCCAGATAGCTCTCTGAGCGGACGGCCGTAAATATCGGCGTCGCGAGAAGGACGCGTCCGCAGCAGAATCAATTTTCCGTCTTCAAAAAAATGCGCCTTGCTAACGCCGGGCACTCGGGTCAAGCCAAGGATCTCTTCGGCGACGAGCCTCTCTGGATGAAGTGGGATGATGTTGGGATCCGCCTGCAGTAGCGGATTCTCGCCGTATTGAGGGTTTCCGAGGCGGGCGACGCATTTTTTCGCGCCGAGACCTCTCGCCGTCAGGACCGCCAGCAGATTGACGGCATCCCCGTCGGACACGCTGAAGAACAAGTCGGCGTTGTCGACACCGTGCTCCTTCAATAGCTGTGGCTGACACCCGTCGCCGTGAATGCCCAGGACATCGAGCTCCGCCTGAACCTTCTTCGCGCGAGCTGCATCCGCCTCGATGACCACGAGGTCATGCCCTTCGCGAGAGAGAGAGCTCGCGATGTGAAAGCCCACTTCGCCCGCGCCGACGATGAAAATGCGCATGAGAGTCCGAAGTTCTAGCTCAACGTCGAAGAGTAAGCAAGGGTTCCATATAGGAAACATCATTGTATTCACTAAAGGAAACACGCGCAGAGCCGCGTTGGGACCCCACTGGCAATCCCCGACGCTAGGTGAGACGATAGAGATACACACGAAACCCAAATTTCAGGATCTTCCTCGCGGCAATCTCTATGCCCAAAGCCGAGATTCCCAGCAAAGTCGGTAAATACGATGTTCGCGGCCTCGTGGGTCGCGGCGCGATGGGTGTTGTCTATAGCGCGGTCGATCCGGCGCTCGGCCGGTCTGTCGCCATCAAGACGATGTCGATCGCGGAGTCCCCGAACGAGGCCGAGCTGCGTCTGCGCTTCCTGAGGGAAGCTCAAGCAGCGGGTCAGCTCCAGCACCCCAACATCATCACCGTGCACGAGCTCTTCGAAGAGGGTGACACCGCGTACCTGGTGATGGAGCTGCTCGAGGGCGCGGCGCTCTCGTCAATCCTGAAGCGGAAGAAAAGCCTCTCTCTCGGCCAGAAACTGTCGATTATCGATCAAATTGCAACAGGACTCTCCGAAGCCCACGCCCACAAAATCGTTCATCGCGACCTGAAACCCTCGAACGTTTTCGTCCTCAGAAGCGGCGTCGTCAAAGTGCTCGATTTCGGTGTGGCCAAGGTCGGCGAAGGAGAGCTCACCAAGGCGGGTACCGTGTTTGGTACCGTCGAGTACATGGCGCCGGAGCAGGTGCGCGGGCAAGTGGTCACGCCCCAGGCGGACATTTTCTCGCTCGGCGTCGTCGCGTACGAGGTTCTCGCTGGAAGGAATCCGTTTCGCGCCGACACGCTCGCGGCATCGGTTTTCAAAATCGTCTCCGACGATCCCGGCAAGCTCAGCGACGAGATGGAAGTACCAGCGGAGATCGAAGCCCTCGTCGACAAGGCCCTGGCCAAGCAGATGAGAGAGCGTTTTGTCTCGCTCGCCGAGTTCCGAACGGCGCTCGCGGCGGCGATGGCGAACGCCAACCTACCGCTGGCCGCGCCGGAGCTCAGCGAGGAGGACGTCGTCATCACAAAAGATCGCGGCGACTCGCTCGCGATGTCGGTCGAGCCCCGCGTATCTCAGTGGTCGAACGTCGCGGCGCAGGCGGACCTTCTGGAGGAGGTTTACCGCCGGGGTGTCGAGTCCTTTAATGAAGGAAACTTCGAGGACTGCGTCTTGAAGATGAGCCAGGTGCTCGATGAGGTTCCCGTGCACGCGATGTCGCTGCACTACCTGGCCACGAGCGAGGGGAAGCTCCGCCAAAAACGATTGAGTGAAGACGCAAGACGGCGCGCTTCGGCTTACTTGTCAGCGATGCGAGATGCGCACAGGCGCGGCGACTCGGTGTTGGTCACCGACCAAGCAAACGAGCTCCTCGCGGTCGATCCCGAATCACTCGAGGCGCGATGGTATCGTCGCAACGCCGAGGCGCGCCTGCGTGCATCCTCCGTCGGAGGCCGTACCCATTCAACATCTACGGCGACCACAGGCGATGGCGGGCGCACGGCGTCCAGGTCGCGGGACGGGTCATTGGCTCACCCGGGCGGCAGCTTTGGTTATGCGCCTTCGACCCGCGAGGGACAATTCGGCTCCGGCCGCACGTTCCCAGGCGCTGACGGCGCCCCAAGTGCCATGGCCTCCCGAGACACGCGCTCCGGAGGCGCCAAAGGGGTCTGGTTTCTCGGCGGCGTCGCGCTCTTGTTCGTCGCGCTCGTCGGCATGTGGCTCGGAAGCTTGGGCGAGCCGAAGCCCGCGGTGTCCGCGGATCCCATCCAGCTCCCGGGCGTCCGGAACTCTCCGTTCAACGATCTGGACGACGACGAGACCGTCGTCCTCCGTTTGCCGACACGAGAGCCGGCATTCACGCTCAGCTATGTCATCCCGACGTCGGTCGTCGCGGGAGAATCCACGACGATCGGTCTGTTCGGACGCGACTTCCCGAGCGACGTGGTTGTGTCCATCGCCGACGAGTCCGTCTCGATCGTCTCGACCACGGTGCATAGCGGAGATCACATCGAGCTCCAGCTCCTCGCGGCCGAGCCGCGCGAGTCCATCGAGATCCTGGTCGCCGCTACCGGCGGCTACCGAGCGAGCGTCCCAATCGAAGTCGAGCTCGCGAGCGAACCCTGATGTACCAAATCGGCGCAGCCCTGGTGAGGGAGTTTCACCACGACGATATCGAAACCGGGACCAACTATCTTGATTTCCCGCAGTTAAAGCGTGGCGTCACCCATGGCACACTACTTGCTTTGAAACCTTAGCGAAGCCCCTTAAAATTCTCAAAAAATAATCCATTCTTTTTTGAATCGTTTGGAGAACAAGAACTGCCAAAACCGACGCGATCGTCGGTAGCGAGAACGACCCAAACAACTTCTCAGAAACAGTAGATGGATCCGAAAACGAGCTGATCATGTCGAACGCCAAGTGGCCACACGAAGCCCCGCCAAGGCCCGAGCCCGAAGCGGCCGACTTCTTTCCGCAGACCACCGAGACCCATCTCCGGGACTATTGGTACATCATCCTCAAGCGACGCTGGATGATTCTCGCTGTGGTTGTTTGCGTCGTCTCCTACTCGGCCGCTCGCGCTCTGATGCGAAAGCCAGTCTACTCTGCGACCTCCGTGCTGCAGATCGATCGCGGAAAAATCAACCTCGTGCAAGACGTCATGACGCCCGACTACTGGACCGGTTACAATGAGTTTTATCCGACCCAGCAGCGCGTTCTCCAAAGTCGGAACCTCGCCCGGCGTGTGGTTCGACAGCTTCGCTTGTGGGAGCATCCGTACTTCACCGGCGGGCATCCGCTCGAAGCCGACGAGCAAACGCTCGAAAATCTCTCCGGCGCAGTCGTCGGGATGCTACAAATCGACCAGATCCGAAACACCCAGCTCATGGAGCTGCGTTTCACCACGCTCGACCCACAGGTCTCCGCCGACCTGTCGAATGCGCTCGCACAACAATACATCGCCTTCAGTAGCGAGAGCGAGACGACGCTGGCCCGGGACACGGCCGGATTCATCGGAGAGCAAGTCGAAAAGATTCAAAAAGAAATTCAGCAGCGGGAGAAACTTCTCCAGGAGTACAGCCAGCGCGAAGACTTGATGATGGTAAACGAAAAAGAGCTCAGCGTCATGCGCCAACTGGAAGAGCTCAATACCGCCTACACTCAAGCACGCGCGGCGCGAGCGAACGCGGAAGCCAACTTCCGCAGTATCTCTGCCGACGCATCCGGTCTACCGGAAGTCCAGTCGAACCCTTCGATTGAAGATCTGCGTAGCGAACGAGAGCGCGCTCGAAGGAGCGTTGCGGATCTCAGCTCCAAGTTCAAAGACGACTGGCCCGAGCTCCGGCGTGCTCGCGAAACGCTAGCAGACATCGACCGGCGCTTGGTCCAAGAGCAGCGGACGGTCGCGAAGAAGCTCGTGGCCCAGTCCCAAGTCGAGTACCGGGCAGCGCTCGAACGAGAAACCCTCCTGCTCCAAGAAGTCGAGGCCCAGAAGCAGGAAGCCCAGGAGCTCACCGAGCTCACGTCGAACTATAACCAGATCAAGGCGGAGGTCGACAATCAACGCTCCATGCTCCAGCAGCTCTTGCGGCGCCGCACCGAGACGGGACTCTCCGCCGAGCTCGGCGAGCGCCAGCCCGTCAACGTACGCATCGTGGAGGCCGCTCTCGTACCGAGAGGAGCGAATGGGCCTGGGCTCAAGAGAAACTTGTTCATGGGGGCGTTGATAGGTATCGGACTGGCTCTAGGCGCAGCTTTTTTTCTCGACTACTGGGAAACCGCCATTTACACGATCGAGGATTTGAGAAGGCACGTGCCGCTCCCCTACATGGGGATGGTGCCGCGTCTCGAGGCCGCGTCGTTTGCGCTCTGGGCGGGCAGCAGGGGGAAATTCCTAGCTTACGACCCTGGCGAGGCGGTCAGCCCGCGGCGGGGCAAGAGCATGAATCGAACCCGCTCGGCGCTCGCGCTCTCCCAAACGACGAAAGTCGCGTCGCGCGCCAAAGAAGACACCTCGATGATCGCCGAGCGCTTCAAATTCCTTCGTGGCTCCCTCCTGCTATCGACCCCCGGAGCGCCGCCGCGAACCGTGCTCGTGACCGGACCCGACAAGAACGCCGGCAAGACGTTCGTCGCGTGCAATCTCGCGACGTCCCTCGCGGATCTCAACAAGAAAGTCCTTCTCATCGACGCCGATCTGCGCAATCCCCAACTTCACAAGGTGTTCCGCTTCAAGAATCGAGTCGGGTTGTCGAACGTTCTCTCCGGTCAAACGACGATCGAGAAAGGCTGTATCGTCTCGACTCCCATCCCGAACCTCTATGTCTTGCTTGCGGGGCCCGCAAGCCCGACACCCGCCGAGCTTCTAGGCTCCTCCAAGATGGAAGAGACGATGGCGCAGTGCATGGAGCACTTCGACTATGTCCTGCTCGATTCGGCGCCGCTTCTCCCCGTATTCGACTCGCATTACTTGACGGTGCGCGCCGACGCGAACTTGCTCGTAGTCCGAAGCGGCCACACGTCGCGACACGCGGTAACGCAGAGTTTGGATCTCATCGATCGCGTCGGCGGCCGTGTCACCGGCGTGGTTTTGAACGATGTCAATCTCGCTGACTACGCTCAAAACTACTACTACAGCTACCACAGCTACGAGTACGGCACCTATGCCGAAGACCCGGTAGAGCGAAGGGCGGGTTGATCCCCATTCCGGACGCCGCCGAAGGGCCCCCAAGCCCCGAGAACCTTGCTGCCCTCGACGATGTCGTAAAGACGTGCGGGAGCCGGATCCGCTCCGGCAAAAGCTTCTTCGAAACCGCTGAATCCGAACGTCTGTCACCCCTCCTCTACCACGTGTTCGATCGTCTCGGTTGGCCCGACACCGTGTCCAAGGAAGAGCAGCACCACTTCCGGAAGGCTTATTACCTGAGTGCCGGCCAGAACGTCGAGCTGCTGGGTGCGCTATCCGAGGCGGCCCTCGCTCTGCGCGAACAGGATATCCCCTGTGTCGCGTTCAAGGGCGCCGCACTGGTGAAGCGAATCTACCCCAACGTCGCCGTGCGTCCCATGGGCGATGTCGACGTCTATGTACCCCCTGCTAGCGCCGAGCACGCCGAGGCAGTGCTCTCCACGCTTGGCTATCGGCCCTTTTGTCCTGACATGACCCCGGGTCTGAGTCGACGCATTCGTCACGCGCGCCTGTACGTCGGTGGGACCCGGGAGACGACGAGCATCGACCTCCACTGGTCCTTGGTCGGACACAGCAACGATGCCCGATCTCCCGATCCACACTGGCTGCGCCGAAATATTGTCGCGCGCAATGGCGATCCTTGGATGCATTTTTCCGACACCGCGCACCTTCTCTACCTGAGCGCGCACATGAAGCTGCAACACTACGACGAGGAGATTCCCCTGTTGTGGTGTCTCGACTTCTACCTCCTCGCGACTCGGGGGGACATCGCTTGGGACCAGCTCTTGAGCGATGCTCGCCGCTTTGGCTGGACCGACGCCGTGAGCGCCGTCGCATTCGATGTCCGAGAGCGTCTAGGCGTCGCGCTACCCGCACCCCTCGAGCGGATCGCTAGCGCTCCGAAAGCCCCGCTTCATCGTCACGGCGCGCGGAACGAGCCCGAGCGCGTCTTGAACGAGCTCCGAGCCCTGGGGTGGTCGGGTCGCCTCGCGCTTGTGAGAGCCTACGTCCTGCCGTCACCCACCTACATCCGCTTCCGCTACCAGACGCTGAGCTGTCCTCTCGGGTATGCCAAACGTTGGAGCACGATGCTCGCCCGGGCGGGCACTATTCTTCTGCGCGCACTGCGGCGCAAGCCCGGGACTCGCCCACTATTGACTTCGCGAGAAAATTGCTAGGATCGTTTTGTCATCTAAAACCCATGAGCACTGAGAGCCTTGGAGCGCGCTACCTCGCCCACCCAGATCGATTTCCCGAGTGGGGCGAGGGAGCGCCGTTCGGCCCGCGAGAGACCTCGATGACCATCTGCGGTACGCGCGTTCGCATCTCGGGACTGAGCCACGAGCAAGACCGCGCGATTCACGCTTTGTGGCCTGACTTCGTGGGCGAGGACGTCGCTGAGCCAGCCGCTTTGAGCGTTTTTCGGACTCCTGAGTCGACATTCAAGAAACTGGATCGCTGGGTCTACGAGCTCGACTTCGACTACCAGCCAGGGTCCTTGCGCCTCGCCGGGCTCGATCTCATGGCGCGGGTCGACATGAGCTCACCGCTACGCGCCGCACTCTGGATCGCTACCGAGTCGCCCGACACCTTCCACGGTGCGTTTGAGAACTTTCTTCGTGTCGTCGTCGCGTATGCGGCGATGCATCGAGGCGGCGCCTTGGTGCACAGCGCTGCCGTCGTCGACGGTGACGACGCCTGGCTGTTCGTCGGCCACTCAGGCGCCGGCAAGTCGACGGTCTCCCAGCTAGGACTCGACTCGGGTCGGCGCGTGCTCAGCGACGACCTGAACCCGATTCTCCCACGCGAGGACAACGGGATCGACGTCGTCGGTAGCCCCTTCCTCGGCGATCTCGGCACACGCTCGCCCGCGCGCCATCGACTCTCGGCTATCTATCGCCTGGAACAAGGAACAGAGGATAGTCTCCGCCCCATGGGCGCCGCCGAAACGCTCGCGTGTCTGATGGCATGCGCACCTTACATCAACCGTGATCGGCACCGAGCCGATACGCTTTGTTCGAACCTATTGGAGATGGCACAACAGGTGCCTGCCAAGGTTTTGACCTTTCGTCGGGACGGAACGTTCTGGCCGCTTCTAGAGAGGACAGCGCTTGCCTGATTTGAATCTCGTATTTAGACGTAAGGATGACATTCGCTACCGTGTCGTCGGAGACGAGGCCATCGTCGTTCGCCAGAACGCCGCGGAGGTTCTTGCGCTCAATGACGTTGGCGCGCGTGTTCTCGAGCTCATCGACGCCGACAAGACGCTCGCACAGGTGATCGCGACGATGTCGGGTGAGTACGACGTCCGCCCAGACGAGCTCGCGAACGATGTGCAACGTTTTGTTGCCGCTATCCGGGATGCCGGTATCGTCGTGGATGTCAGCGAGGAAGTCAGCGAAAAGGTCCGCTGAAAATCGTGCGTACCAAGAGAGAGCGTAAGGTTTCGAGCTCCCAAAGCCTGGAGCCGAGCTACGACGAGACCATCCTCGGGACGTGGGAGAACCATCACCTGTTCTCCGCTCTCGTGGAGTTGACCTATCGATGCAACCTCGATTGCTACTTTTGTTACAACGATCTCGATCTCGCCGGAGACCCCCTGCGTCTCGCCGACTACGAGCGTCTGTTCGAAGAAATGCGCACGCTCGGTTGCCTGCATTTGACGTTGTCCGGCGGCGAACCGCTCGCCCATCCAGATTTTTTCGCCATCGGAGCCAAAGCGCGCGAGCTCGACTTCGTAGTCCGAGTGAAAACTAACGGGCATGGGCTCGATCGTGAGCTCGCGGGCAGACTCCGAAGCGAAGTCGACCCGTTCATCGTCGAAGTCAGCCTGCACGGCGCTTGCGCTGAAACCCACGATCGACAAACGCGCGTTGCCGGAAGCTTCGATCGGCTCGTGCACAACCTGGACGTGATGCGAGCGACGGGCCTGCGCGTCAAAATCAACACCGCGCTGACCCGTTGGAACGAGCGCGAGATCGAAGGTATGTTCGCGATTGCAGACCGCTTTGCCGTACCGCTCACCCTCGATCCTGAGGTCACGCCGCGTGACAACGGAGACCGGGACCCGATGCGCATCAGCGCGTCACCGGAGGGATTGCGCCATCTCGTCGCGGTACAGGCGAGTCGGCGCAAGGGGACACAAGCCGAGGTCCTGCGAGAAGGCGACGCTGAGATTCACAGCCGGGATCCCGACAGGCACTGTGGCGCGGGCGCGTCGGGCATCGCGATCGATCCTTATGGCAATGTCTACCCGTGCGTTCAATGGCGACGGGCCATCGGAAACGTCCACGGAAGCTCGCTCCAGGGGATCTGGCGCGCGAATGGAAAACTCGATGAAATCCGGCGACTCACCGTCGAAGCCAAAGGAGTCGTGAGCGGCCACGACTCCGAAGTCCCACTCGTCGGATTCTGTCCCGGTGTCGCCGAGATGTTGACGGGCGATCCTCTGGCCGTTCCCGAGAGTACATCAACCCGCGCCAACGTCCTGTCGGAGTTGCCGCTCCACCCCGTCCAATAAAACTCACCACGGAGTCACGCAGGGTTCGAGAGGACCGCAGGGCGTTCGGTTATCGGTTCTGTGCTGCTAGCGCCTGGTAGTCATTCTCTTCGGCAACAACCTCTGTGAACGCTGGCGCCATGATGCCGGTTTCGAGATCCCGGGCGTTTCCAAAGATAGGGTCTCGTTTCTCCGTGAGAGCCGTGCCTCCGTGGTGAAAACCTTCGAAAGCGCGCAGAAGGTAGTTCAGGAGCGCTGGGCGAGCGGGCAGGTGCCGACGTTTGCCTTGGCGGGCGGGCGCGGGGTGCACAGCGCGGCCATAGCTTCGAGCGGCTCGCGGTAGAGGATCTCGGGCCGGCGATATTTCTTCTTGGTGGATGCGGGTCCGTTGGCGGAGGCTCGTTTCTTTTCGTCGTGTTTCATGGGTGTCACTACTATGTTAGCAGAGTTGGAGTTCGGTCTGCAGATTCTGAATCCGGAGCGAACGGCGTCGCGCCCGCGAGTGTGTCCGGTCCCAACAAGCCGCTGCGTCGTCGCGCCTCTATCCCCCTCTCCCTAGGGTCTCAGGATTAGGTTGAAGTTGGCGACCACGCGGCCTTTATCGAACGCGACGACGTTCGAGCGACGATCGAAGTACTGAGTAGTCACGCCCACGAACCAGGATCTTTGGATGTTGTACTCGAACGACAACTGCAACGACAGATGCTCGTCCACGATCTCTTCCTCAACGATCTCGCCGTCGACGTCTTGCGTGATCCTCGGTCGGGGATAGTTGTTGTCACCGACAATCGCTCCTGGCTCGATCGAAAATCTCTCGTGGAGCTGCCATCTAAAGAAAGCTCCGACGCGATTCTGAACGAAGTACCAGTTGTCAGTGAGGATCGACGGCACGACATCGCGCTCATAGACGCCGCGTAGCCGATGCCGGCTGGCGGAAGTCAGCCGAACGTCGGCGGCACCGATGGGCCCGGTATAACCGAACCGAGAGTCCGCAACGGGCACGAGCTTTCGAAAGCCAACCATCACTCGTCCGGTAATACCGGTCTCGTTCGTCGACGGAACCAGCGCCCGGGGCGACTTGGGCGAAAAATCGAACCCCGCTCGTGCACCGTACGACTCGTTGTCTCTGATGTCATCGTCAAAAGCTTGCGTTTCGAAAAAGCCCTCGACTATGGCTCGCGTCTTCGAAGTGACTTGCCGAGCGAAGTCCACCGAGATCGAGTCCTGGACGTTGTTGAGCCGCGACGGAATGGTCGGGTCCTCGAGCGTCTGGTCCCGAATTTCGGTTTTGTACTGATGGTATCGAGCCCGAAGCTCATGCCGCCAACCCAGCGCCATGGTCAACGATGTTTCGAAATGATTCGTCCGGGTCTCGACAGGAAAATCGAACTCGCTGGTCGGACGCTGGGTCTCGTCGCGAAACTCGTCGTCGACTGCAAGAAGGAATCGCCGACTACCCCATCCACCTCCGACACGCGTGATGTTGAAGACTTGTCGCAGCGCGACTTGCTCGCGGTAGTAGACAAAATCGACTTCTTGATACACGTCGAAAAATGCCCGGGAACCTAAGGGCAGACGGAGCTGAATCCCCGGACCGAACATCGCGCTGATGTCCTGCTGTGGATCCGGCGTCGACAACGTGTTTGAGTCATATCCAGTCGAGAATCGAACGACCGGCGTTGCATAAAACGGCCCGAGCTCGAAGAGTCCGTCGCGGACGCCGTCGAGCTCGTTTTCGATCAAGTTCACAGACTGGGAGCTAGCAGAGGCGGACGCGAGCAACGCAACCGCAACCGACGTCAGGACAGTGCCGACACGGCCAGAGAAGGAAATCATCATGCGGCTCCTAGAATGCGACCCACGGCCCCATGCCGAAACACCGCATCGATCAACCCCCGGTGCCAGTCGAAATTTGCCTTTTCTTGAATGATTCTCATGACGGTCTCACGCCGGGCGAGCGACATCAGCCGCTCGATGCCCCAATCATTCATGAGTTTGAAGCTCCGTCTGAGTTTCAGCCCGGTCTCGATCTCTCGCTGAAGCAACGCGCGCCAACGGTGCTCATAGGCGCTTAGCGCAGCAGCGTCCAGGTGATCCGAAGCAAGGGACGAGTCCAGGGTTTCCGCCGCGAGCTCGGCAGTTCGCATCCCGTAGTAGATGCCGCCGCACGTAGTGGTCTTGATATGACCCGCGGCTTCCCCCACGACCAGGATCCGGTCGCCAAAACTCTGACGGAGAAACCCGAGCGGAAGCACGCTACATTGAATCGGCCCCGGCGCAGTTTCGGCCCGCGACGCGAGATCAGAGCGCGCGAGAAAACGTCGTAGCGTGTTCGGCCCGTCCCGCCGACACAAAAGTCCAACCTTCGCACGGCCTTCCCCGAGAGGAACGACCCACGCGAAACCCTCGGGCGCCCATCTCTGGCCAAAGTACACCTCGACCTGCCGGGCTGAAAGCGCGAGCTCCGTCTGAACCCCTAGCAGGCGAGACGGCACGTCGTTGAATCCAAGGGTTCTTAGCAGCGGCATTCCGGCGCCGGTCGCGACAACGACCGCACGGCACCGCAGCGCCCGCTGGGAGGGCTCCTCGGACGCTGCGTCGGAGACTCTGACATTCACGCCACCGAAGACCGTTTCGACGGCCGTGGCGCGATGGCTCAACAACACGTGCGCTCCAGCCTCGCGCGCGCGTGCGCCGAGGTAACGGTCGAACTCCCCGCGCACGACGACATGGGCCAGCTCGTTTGCGGTCTCGAACTCCCAACGAAGCCCTCGCGGCGAAACGAACTCGAGATTCGATAGGCTATGCTGGATGAGATCGTTCGGCAAATGGAACCGCTCGAAGGCCTCGACACCAAGAACCCCGCTGCAATTCACCGGGGTTCCAATCTGCGCATGCTCCTCGAGCACCGCCACGTGCCATCCTCGTTCGGATAGACGCGTGGCTGCAGTCAGACCCGCAGGGCCAGCTCCCACGACGACGACGTCGTACTTCTCTTGAACGGTCAGAGCTTCTTCTCCCTTATCTCCCACTTGCCTCGGAACGTGATCCAAAACGAGAGGGCGATCAGTTTGATGTCTAGCCAGAAAGATTGATTTTCGACGTAGAGTCGATCGTAGCGAAATTTATGTCGCCGCGGCAGGTCGCGCGGCGCATAAATCTGGGCGATACCGGTCAGACCGGGAGTGACGCTATGGCGCATCGCGAAACCCGGGATGGTCGAAAGTGCAACCGGCGCGCCCGACGCTCCCACTTCCACTTCAGCGCTCGCGAGGGCGCGCGGGCCGACGAACGACATGTCACCCCGAAAGATGTTCCACAGCTGTGGCAGCTCGTCCATGGCGGTGCCACGCAAAAGTCGACCGACGGGTGTAATTCTCGGATCCCGTTCGCTCGCCTGCACGGCTCCGAACCGTTTGTCGGCGTCGGGAACCATCGAGCGAAACTTGAGACCGCGGAAAGTTCTTCCGCCTTTGCCAACCCGATCCTGGCTAAAGAACACCGGGCCGCCGTCCGACAATTTCACCGCAGCCGCGATGAGACTCGCAAGGGGCAAAGCAACGACGAGCCCAATGCCCGACAGCATCACGTCAAGACCTCGCTTCGCAAGAGGCCCGACGATGTTGCCGCTCGTGAGAACCGACGTCGGTATCGAGTGGCTCTCCCTTGAAGAGCTCTCCGTAGGCACGGACTTGTTTTCTGCGATCGAATCGAACACCGGCTCGTCGAGCATTCTGACCGAGTCTCTCGGCGAGCTCTCGATCGCGGTAAAAGCGCGTGATCTCATGAACCAACCCTCCCACATCACCCGGGGTAATGACCGAGCCGCAATCGTACTCGGTAGTGATCGCCGCAACTTCTGTCTTCGCCTCCACCGCGGCGACATAGGGACGCCCCGCGGCCAGAATTCCATAGAGCTTGCTAGGGACGATGTAGCCCGCCAACCCGGGCTTTAGCGAAACGATAAAAACGTCAGCGGTGGCATACGAGTCCCGCAAGCTCTCACGAGGCTGATACGGCAAAAAGACGACATTGTCGAGCTCCCGGCGCGCGACCTCGCTCTGAAGGGCCTCGCGACGAACCCCGTCACCGACAATCAGAAAGACCACATCGCGCTCGCTCACGATTATAGAAGCGGCCTCGATCAAACAATCTAGATTCTGGGACAGGCCAATATTGCCGGAATGCATGACGACGAATTTGTCGGCGAGCCCATGGGCCCGGGAGAACTCGTTGTCTTTCGGTGCCGGTGAAATCGCCTCGGTATCCGCCCAGTTGTGAATCACCGAAACTTTGGACGGATCCGCATTTTTTCCCTCGACGAGACGACCCTTCATCGTGTCACCGAGGGCAACGATTCGATCGGCACGCTTGACCAGAAAACAGTTCACCTGTTGCAAGATGGCGTTGACGGTCTCGCTACGGAAATCCTCGAGGAGAGTCGCGACTTCCGGGAAGATGTCCTGGCACAAGAAGACGAATCGTGCGCCCATGCGCTTGGACGTCATCCATGCTACCAGGCCGATGATTGGGGGATCGGTCAGTGCCACGACGATGTCCGCACGTGGTAAACGCAGCGACACCCAAAAAGCCACGAGAAAATAGGTGACATAGTTCGCAAACCGTCCCAAAAAACCGCGTCGGGCGAGTCGCGTGCCGCGGGCGCGAACGATTCTCACGCCTTCGTGGGTGATGGCGTCCGGCTTCGAGCCGTCCGGCGAAGGCCCGGAGACCACCGTGACGTCGAAGCCGTGCTCTCGCACCAGATCCTGGGTGAGCTCGGTCAGTAGCTGGCCGGTCGCACCGGTGTCAGGGTAGTAAGAGCGATTAAAGAATACGATCCGCATGCGCTAGCTCTTCGCGCGCGAGACGGCCGTTTCTTCCGTCACGTCCCGGGCGTTTCGAAACCACTCGATGGTTCGTTGGAGGCCCTCGCGAAACTGCGTGGTCGCCCGAAAACCGAACGCCGCCGCCCGCTCGACGTTCAAGCAACGACGCGGCTGCCCGTTGGGTTTGTCAGAATCCCAGAGGATCTCCCCCTCGAATCCCATGAGCTCTGCAATCAGACCTGCGAGCTCCTTGATGGAGATTTCGAACCCAGCACCAATGTTGACCGGCTCGGCAGCATCGTAGCGTTTCGTGGCCGCCACGATCGCGCGCGCGCAGTCCTCGACGTAGAGAAACTCGCGCGTCGGTGAGCCATCGCCCCAGCAGGTGATGCTGGAGGCTCCAGACTCGATGGCCTCGTGGCATTTGAGAATCAGCGCCGGAATCACATGCGAGCTTGCAGGGTCGAAGTTATCCCAAGGTCCATAAAGATTCACCGGCAGCAGATGGATCGCATTCATCCCGTACTGTGTGCGGTACGCTTGCCCCTGCACGAGCAGCATCTTCTTTGCCAACCCGTACGGTGCATTTGTTTCCTCCGGGTAGCCACTCCAAAGGTCATCTTCGTGAAACGGTACCGGCGTGAACTTGGGATACGAACAAATCGTCCCGATGCTCACAAATTTTTCGACGCGCGCGTGGCGAGCGTGCTCGATCAAGTGCACGCCCATGACGAGATTCTCGTAGAGAAATCTTCCAGCGTTGTCTCGATTCGCGCCGATGCCACCGACGACCGCTGCGAGGTGAATGACGATGTCGGGCGAGTGCTCCCTATACAGACGCTCGACCGCCGCCTCTTGCGTAAGGTCGTACTCGGATCGGCGCGGAACGAACACGTCGTTCGCACCTTCCACGACGAGCTGCTCCACGACGTGTCGTCCGAGAAATCCGGCACCCCCGGTCACGACGATGCGTTTCGCTGCCAAATCCACTATGCGCGTCCCGCCAGAGCCTCAACGGTATCCGAAGACTCGCTCGAGGCCCGTTTCTCTAGAACGTGATTCCCCAGAACCAGAACATCCATGCCGGTACGTAGGAAACAGTCGAGCGCTTCCGAGGGCTCGTTCACGATCGGCTCGTTCTCGTTGAACGAGGTATTGATGAGGACCGGCACTCCCGTGCGCGCTTCGAACGCTCGGAGAAGGCGATGAAAGAGAGGGTTGTCGCGCTCGGACACCGTCTGCACTCTACCGGTGCCGTCTACGTGAGTGACGCCAGGGATGGAATCGCGTTGTTCCGGGACGACGGGGTAGACGTGCAGCATGAACGGATCGGCAACGGCACCCTCGAAGTAGTCGAGGGCGCGCTCCTCGAGGACCGAGGGTGCAAACGGGCGGAACTTCTCGCGCAGCTTGATCTTGGTGTTCAAGATATCGCGCATCTGCGTGCGCCTCGGGTCGGCAAGAATGCTTCGGTTTCCGAGCGCCCGTGCGCCCCACTCCATGCGACCCTGAAACCACCCGACGACTCTTCCGGAAGCGAGGCGCTCCGCAGTCCAATCGACGAGCTCGCGTGGATCCTCGAGCTGACGCATCCGACCAACATCACCTAGGTCGGACGCTCGGGCCCGTATCGCCTCAGAGCAGTGCGACGCGTCGTAAGCCGGACCCCACAAACTGTGTCGCATGACGAAGCCGCGAGGTTTTCCCAACACCTCGTGCCAGACGTGGAACGCCGCGCCCAACGCGGTTCCGTTGTCGCCTGCGGCCGGCTGGATAAAGACATCCGTAAACGGCGTATTCTCACGGATCTTTCCGTTAGCGACGCTATTCATCGCGCATCCACCGGCGAGACACAACCGCGGCTTGCCCGTGCGCTGGTGAAGCGCCCGCAAGACGTGAAACACGGCTTCCTCGAAAACGACTTGAAGGGACGCAGCGACGGCTTCGTGTCGTGCGCTGAGCGGCATATCAGGCTTTCTCGCCGGACCGAGAAGTGCCTCGAGCTCAGGCGTAAAGACGCGGCCGATCTCCGGAGAGCCCTCGTCCCATTTCATTGAGACGCTCTCGGCCCCGTGACGAAAGTACGAAAGCGACAACGAAAACTTCCCGCCAGCCTCGAGGTGAAGGAGCTGTCGGATCTGACGGGTGAGCTCCGGCGCCCCATACGGCGCGAGGCCCATGACTTTATACTCGTCACCGTAGTTCGGAAATCCGAGCCATTGAGTGATGGCGAGATATAAAAGCCCCAGTGAGTGCGGAAAGAACACTCGATCGATCACCCTCACGCAAGAGCCAACTCCCTGCGCTAACGACGTACTCACGAAGTCCCCGAAGCCGTCGATGGCACACACGGCCGCGTCGTCGAACGGAGAGACAAAAAACGCGCTCGCGAGGTGAGCCGGATGGTGTTCCACAAAATGCAAGCGGCGCGAAACGTCTCCCGGAGAGATACCTAGAGCGTCGCCGAGCGCGTCGGCGACTCCCGTGACCTGGGCGCGATTGCGAAGACGGTCCACCAATAGGCCGAGACTAGGCCGATGCCGGAGTGCGTACGCGTAGCGCCTCATTCGGTGAGCGCCGGGATCTCGAGACACTGCGAAGTGGTCGATATCCTTGGCTTCGAGGCCGGCAACGTCCAAACATGCCCGAATCGATTGGGTGGGGAATCCAGCACAGTGTTTGATACGACTAAAACGTTCCTCTTCGAGCGCAACGACGAGCTCTCCGTCGGAAAGCAGGACGCTGGAAACGTCGCCGTGGTAGGCATTGATGCCGAGGATGTTCATGGTCGATCCGCGAAAGCCTCCGCGCCAACGGGCAACCCGGCGACACCGGGCCACAACCCACTCGCGCACTAGTGCGAACTCGGTTTTGATGAACGTGGTTGAAATTTGGATATCTAAGTTACGTCAAGTATAGATGATGGAGAGTTGGGTGTAAATTCCTACATGGTGCGAAGTTTGCCGGTTTTCAGTTGCGGGCTCTCGGCGGGAAATGATTCATACCAGGGAGATCGCGCCACGGTCTTCACCCAGTCTCAGCGCCTTTCGGCTCTCCCCGCTGTAGACGGGTTGCGGCCGGTACACTCGCGTGTTGGCGGTGACGAGCCATAACGTCGCAACGAGCGCTGCGTTGTGCCATCGGTGGACGTCCTTCAGCAGGCTCCATGCATAGCCGGGCTCGCCACGCAGCAACGCACGCACTGCAGCATGAACATAGGGAGCGCAATGAATTAGCCGGCCATAGCGCTCTCGCGCTCTCCGGGTCTCGCTCGGCAGTCGTTCATGAAGTCGGCGATAGATCTCTCGGCATTCGCGGAGAAAAACGAGCTCGGCTCCGTCGCTCCGACTCAGCTGTGCTCGATGGCAACGCAGAGACATGAGCACTTCGTTCACGAAGCCGACCGGATACTTTTCGTGAATTCGGATCCACAGCTCGAAATCGGAAGCGAGACGCATTTCTGTCGTGAAGTATCCGACGTCGTCGAATACCACCCGAGGCAGCGTTACTGTGGAGATGTTGCCAGGCATCGAGCCCCAGTTGAACGAGACTTCGTCGGCCACCCGACCGGACACGACGGGTGGCGTCCCGTCCTCGGACGACGAGTGCGATGCACTCCCGTCCTCGCTAATGATCTCGCGCCGACAGTAAAACAGACCCACCTGGTGGTGTCGATGCCAGAATTCTTGTTCCCGAGCAAGGCAGTGAGGTTTCATGACATCGTCCTGGCTCCACAACCGGACGAGCTCGCCGCGCGTGCGCTCTAGTGCTTGATTGAGATTGGGAAACAGGCCGAGGTTGCTCTGCTGGCGATGAGCCGTAATGCGGGGGTCCCGGTATTGCCCAATCAGCTCCCAACTACCGTCAGTCGAGGCGTCATCCCAGACGAGGAACTCGAAATCGGCGAATGTTTGCCCGAGGACGCTCTCGATGCTTTTCGCCAGGTGGCGCAGACCATTGTAAACCGGGAGTACCACCGAAACCTTCGGCTCGGGACTCACGGCTCAGCTCCGTCGCCGCGATGAGCCTCGGCTTCACCGGCAGCGTCATTTGCGCTGCGAGCCACAAAAATCAATTGGTAGCCGAAAAGGCCCGGGACCCAACGACAGCACAGTCGGTCGATTCGTGCACTCGCACTCGATGGCAGAATCCTGCGAACGGGCCCGAGCGGCGCACTTCCGTCGGCCACGCGCCTATCCACTCGGAACCCCGCAGCTTCCAGGAGTTGCTGGCAACTATCGAACGTGTACCACTTGTAGTGCGTCTCGTCCATGAGCCCAGCGTCTTGATACTCGACGCGTCCGAGAGCCAAGGCCGCGCGATTCTTGTAGAAGAGCAAGTTGGGGATGGCAACGATCAGCCGACTCGTGGGAGTCCCCAGAATTCGGCGGATGTCACCTAGCAAAACCTCAGGTTGCCGTATGTGTTCGAGCACGTGCGAGGCGAGCACCACATCGTAGTTCGGCTGCAATTCAGGCGGCAGTCCTTGCTCCAGGTCGTGAATGAACACCTGCTCACACCATTGCATGGCGGACGCCTTCTCGGACACGGAAGCCGTGACACCGTGCACGACGAAACCTCGTTCCTGGAGGACTCGCGCGTTTGACCCAGCGCCACATCCCAAGTCGAGTACCGTCCGTTCTGTCGTCAGGAAAAGCCGCAACACCGCTTCGTTCGACGGCCCGTCGTAGTGCACGGTCGAATTCATCTTCACATCTATCACTGCACCGAGTGAAGCTTTGACCGCCTGTCGCCAGTTTCGGTGACCCGAAGCGGAACGATGTAGTCTCCGTTGTCGTCAACGGGCGAGCCTGTTTTTGGATCGTCGCAGCGCTGCGGCGGAAAGCGAACCAAATCCACGAATCGAATCCCCGCCACCTTCACCCGGAAGCGAACGAGGGACCAGCGCCCTGCACGCGCATCTTGGTAGGCGAGCCGCAGTAGCTGATGCGTGCAAGCTCGTTTCGCGTGGGCGAGCTCCTCTCCCGACAAGGGGCAATCTTCGGACAACAGCGCTCGCCAAGACTCGCCGGTGGTCGTCGCGTAATCCCGCACCGCCGCCGGATTCGCAAGCTCTTGGCCGTCGTGAACGCGGTACCAGAAAAGATCACCGGGCACGAGCAGAACGGACGTCGTTCGACACGCGTTGATCCAAAAACAGAAATCGGACGCTGCGCCTCGAAGGGGGAACCCGCCGTGATCGCGCAAGACTTCGGTTCGAAACAGCGCACCCGATGGCCCGCAATGAAATAGCCCACCCCCAAGAAATTCGCGACGGTACGCCATTTGCGGGGTCAGGAGCATTGGGCACGGTCCGCCGCGCCAGGGGCGTGATGAACTCAAGGCAAAGCCGGCGTCGGAAGCATCATCCAGCAGCGCCACCATAGTTTCGAGACAGTGCGGGTACATGAGATCATCAGAATCGTGATACTTCAGATACGGTGCCGTAACATAGCGGAGCGCATGGTTGCGATTAGGATAGTCTCCCAGGTTCTTCTCGTTAACGACGACGCGGACTCTCTTGTCAGCGCGAGAATACGATTGCGCAATCTCTACCGAGGCGTCTGTCGAAGCATCGTCCACGACGATGAGCTCGAAGTCCTCGAAGCGATTCGTGAGAACGCTCTCGATCGAGTCGGCGAGAAACTTTTCCCGATTGAAACAAGTTACGACGACAGAAACTCTCGGCCTCACCATGCCGCTACCTGACCCCGCAGTCGACGCGAGCTGAAACGCAGGAGCCTCACGAACGCATTCGGAATCCACGGCTTGTCCAATCGGCTGCCGTACGGAAGCGAAAGCTCCGCGGGCCGGTCTCGGCGAAGCTCACGCCAGCGTGAGAAAAGATTCTGATAACTTTTCACCCGCTCTCGAACGTCGAACTGTTCCAACACGAGCTGTCGGCATCGACCACCAAGAGTCTCAAGATGGTCGCGATCGCGGTCGAGCTCGATGACGGCGCGCGCGAACGCTGCGGCATCTCCTGCCGCTGGATGGTAGCCAGTAACGGCCTCTTGCACCACTTCGGTAATTCCACCCGGCAAAAGGCTCACGACCGGCACCAGCCCGCTCGCCATGGTCTCGAGCAGGGAGACCGGGAATCCTTCAAAACGTGTGGGAAGTACGAACACGTCGTGCTCAGCAGCGAGCTCGAAAATATCGTCGTTCGCGTTAGGGACAACGTGTCGCATCGGCGCTTTCGGAGTCCACTCTTCCAACAGACGACGACGCTCCGGCCCATCGCCGACGAGCGTCCATTCCACTTCGACGCCGGCCTCGTCGAGCAACCGATCGATTTCGGGAAGATCGAAAATTCCTTTCTGCGAGGTCATGCGTCCGATGAACAAGAGCCGTAGCGGACCCGATGACGGCTGGCGAGAGGCTTCGGGAATCGGGATTCCATAGGGAAGATAGTGAATCGATTCGTGGCGATGAGGAAGCTCGCTGCGCAACCGGTCATAGAAGATTTTGCTATGCGCGATGAACCCATCGACCACGACCTCATGTCTCAACGCTAGCCCGAGATGATACTCGTCGTGAACGATCTGAACGATAGCCCGCTCCAAGTCATACGCGGTCGCTAGCGCGAGCTCGAGCCAGTCGTTCGCGACGACAACACCCCCGCCACCGGAGCCGACTTCGCTGCGCAGCCGTCGTAACACGGCATAAATGTTCTCGACGGGAAGACTGTACTCGAACGCTCGCTCGCGCTCGGCGCCGACCGGCCGTGCCCATCGTGTATCCGCATCCACCCGGTTGTGCAATAGCAAGACCTCATGACGGAATCGGTCTGGATGGCGGAAGCGCACGAGGTTCGAGTTCAAACTCAACACGCCGCCGATTTTGTCGGGAACGATGTATAGGACGCCCTCCACCGATTGCTCCGTTCAACCTCAGGTGTCGAGCTCGGACCGGCACCAGGTGGCGAAACCGGCGAGCCCGTTCTCGAGGCTCGTCTCGGGCGTGAAACCCAAATTCTCGAGCTTAGAGATATCGGCCCTCCAGTTGCGCGGATTCCCCGTCGGCACCACGCCGTCGAACTCGGGCTCGGACTCGGCGCCGAGGGCGGTGACGATCTTGGCGGCCAAATCCTTGATGGCAATCTCGACACCGCTCGCGACGTTGTAGACCTCGCCCGCCATCGCCGCTTTGTTCAAAACCGCCCTGGTCGCTCTAACAATATCCTTGACGTAAATGAAGTCGCGACTTTCCTCGCCCGTACCTTTCAGGAGTAGCTTCCCTTCGGTGAGGATGCGGTAGCAGAGATCCCAAATCACCTGACGCCGCAGCCCCGGACCGTAGGCGGAGAAAATCCGAAGCGCTGTCGTCGGCATTGCGTAAATCGACGCGAACTCTTCGCACAATAGCTCGCACTGTCGTTTATGAAATCCGTACGGAGAAATCGGTTTGGTCGGCTCGAGCTCGCTCACGGGCAGAGTATTGGGCTCACCATAAACCGCAGCACTCGACAAGAAAATGAACTGGCAGCCCGGCGCGCGCCGCCGAAGCGCATCGAGGAGCTCGAACGTCACGACGGTCCCGCAGTGAAAATCGGCGCTCGGATCGTCGAATGACAAACCCACGGAAGCTCGTCCGGCGCAGTGAATCGCTGACTGGGGCCGATGCTCCGTGAGCACGTCCTCGAGATCGCGGTCCGGCAATCGCATTTGAACGTAACGCGTCAAGCTTGCAGTCGGCGCATTTTCTGGCGGCGCCATGTCGATGCCGATGACGTGCTTACCCTCGGAGCGAAGAGCTCGCGCCATGGCTCGCCCAATGAACCCGGCGGCGCCGGTCAACAAAACGGTCTCAGTCATCACAGTTTTGAAGGAGTGTTCTTTTCAGAGTACATCATCCGCCGATGCGAAACCACTTCCGATGTAGTATTCTTGAAACACACCTTCTTCACAAAAAAAACGAGCCAGACCGTGCCCATCGCAAACGGTGACGATGCCGTCACCTCCGAAACCAGCCTGCGTGCGCCCGAGCGCGGCACGACCAAGATCCATCTCGTCATCGAGCCCGGCAGTCGCGCGATCCGTGAAGAGCTGGGCGATCTTCTGCACTACCGTGACCTGCTCTACTTTCTGGTAAGGCGAGAAATCACCGTCCGCTACAAACAAACGCTCCTAGGGGCGGCGTGGGCCGTGCTCCAGCCCTTCATGACGATGGTCGTGTTCAGTGTTTTCCTCGGCCGACTCGCCGGGTTACCGAGTGACAACATCCCCTACCCCGTGTTCGCCTATCTCGGCCTGCTCCCGTGGACCTATTTTTCCGGCTCCGTGAGCCGTGCGAGCGCGAGCCTCGTCGGTAACGCCAGCCTTCTCGGCAAAGTCTATTTCCCGCGGGTCTTGATCCCATTGAGCTCTACTCTCGCCGCGCTCGTCGACTTTTGTATCGCTGCAACCGTTCTCGTCGGGCTCATGCTTTGGTACGGGCTTTGGCCGTCGGCGAGCGCACTCTTCTACATACCGCTCACCGCACTCACCGCGGTACTCGCGCTCGGCGTCGGCATGTGGCTCGCATCCATCAACGTGCAGTTTCGAGACGTTCAGCAAGCGACACCGTTCTTGCTACAGATCTGGATGTTCGCCACCCCGATTGTCTACCCCGGAAGCCTGGTGCCCGAGCGTTACCGCTTCATTTATGACCTCAACCCCATGTCCGGGATCATCACCGCGTACCGAGCGGCGGCGCTCGGGGAACCGATCCATTGGCAATCCGTCGGCATCGCAGCGCTCGTCGCACTGGCGTTTCTGCTGACAGGTTGGTGGCAGTTCCGGCGGATGGACCGCCATTTTGCCGACATTGTGTGAATCGTGACTCAGCCCATCATCCGTAGCGAGAACCTCTCCAAGCGATACCGCGTGGGTGGAGCTCCGCGCCGTCACGCAGACTTTCGCGAAGCATTCGACAACTTGCTGCGCGCCCCGCTGCGTCGGCTGCGATCGATGCGGATCGAACCTTCGTGCGAAGAGGAGACCTTCTGGGCAGTCCGCAATCTCGACTTTGAAATCGCTCCGGGTGAGATTCTCGGGATCATCGGCCGCAACGGCGCCGGCAAGAGTACGTTGCTCAAGATTCTTTCGCGAATTACAGCACCGACAGAAGGCCGGATCGAGCTTCGCGGCAGAGTGGCAAGCTTGCTCGAGGTTGGCACGGGGTTTCATCCTGATCTCACCGGACGCGACAACATCTATCTAAACGGAACCTTTCTTGGCATGAGGAAGAAGGAGATCGATCGCAAATTCGACGAGATCCTCGACTTCGCCGAAGTAGAGCGCTTCATCGATACGCCGGTGAAGCGATATTCGAGCGGCATGTACGTTCGACTGGCGTTCGCGGTCGCGGCTCATCTCGAGCCTGAGATTCTCCTCGTCGACGAGGTCCTTGCCGTTGGCGATGCCAACTTCCAGCGCAAGTGCCTCGGCAAGCTCGGCGACATCGCGGAGACTGGCCGGACCGTCGTCTTCGTCAGCCACAACCTCGCCGCCGTCCAACGGCTTTGCCGCAGGGCCATACTCTTACGACAGGGACGCATCGCCGATCAGGGGCCCGTCGGCGACGTCGTCAAAGAGTACCTCCGCGTCTCAGCCGAGGAAGTCTCCGTGTCCCAGTTTCGCACCGACGCCCGACGCGGCACGGGCTGGGCCCGCATCATCGATACGAAGTTGGTAGACGACGATGGAAACGCCATTGGTTCGCGCGCATGCGATCAAGCCCTCAACCTAGTCGTCGATGTCGAGACCACCGAAGGGCACGGCACTCAGACGCTCCGGGGGTTGGTTCTCGAGCTGATGTTCGTTTCGGACGAAGGGCACCCGGTCACGAGTGTCATGAACGTGGACGACGGCGCCGCCGAGTTTCCGAGCACCAACCGCTGTCGGCTGCGAGTGCGAATCCCGAGTCCTACATTCATGCCCGGTCGCTACCGGCTCGGGCTCTTTCTCGGTATCCCATTCCTCCAGCACGTCGATGATATCGATAACGCCCTGAGCTTCGAGATTCTCCCCCCCGAAATGCCGTGGCGACCGTACGAGCTGCATCCGAGTCGAGGCGTCGTGTGTGTCAAAGCAGAGTGGGAGTGTGAGCCGAACCCTTCTTTGACACGAAAACACGAAGAGACGGTCGGAGGAAGACAGTAGTCACACTCGACGTCACCTCCGAGTGGATTCTCGGACGGCGACCGTAGGGCTCAGCCGGGGCCCTCAGCTGCGGATGGCGAGGCCGACGCCGAAGCCGAGATCACGAAACTCCCACGTGCGGAACATCGGGTTCGTCACAACCACGTTGTTCCACACCGCGGCGAGCTCGGGGTGGTGAGGGTGAGAGATGTCATCGAAAACGAGGACCCCTCCGCGTTTGAGCCGCGGTATGACGGTATTGAGGTCTTCGCTCGCTCCTTGCTCGGTGTGATCTCCGTCAACGGTAATCAGGTCGAAAAACAGATCCGGATGCTCCAGAAAATATCGCGGGACGGTCTCATGGCTCGATCCCGATACCAGCTCGAGCGTTCCTTTCATCCCGAGTCTTCCGATCTCCTCGCGAACAAAGTCGGGGCCAGGGTTGGGCATCCCGGCATAGTCCTGCAGCCAAAGATCAAAGCCAACGATATGACAATCGGTGCAGGCGTCGGCGACAACGGCCATGCTACGTCCGCGTCGAACGCCGATTTCGAGATAGCTCTCCGGCCGCAGCAACTGACTCGACGCACTCAAAACGCTGAGGATGTCAGCGTAGACCCAGGAGCCACCGTAACGAGTCAGCCCCTCCCGGTAGTAGCTCGTGACGAATTGCTGGTAGTCGTCGGAGTCGAGCTTGCCGAGAAGATCGACAACGCCTTCTAGAGTCGCTTTGTCAGTCGCAAGTCTCCCCACCGTCGCTGGACTCAAGAGAATCGGGTCATACCAGTCGGCGCCGTTGTCTCTGGTGAAGCCAGCGCGAGCAGAGAAAGGAACAGCGGGCGCAGCCGGTCCTCGCAAGGCGTTTTTCACTCGCGCGACCGCCGAGCGCGCTGCCCGTAGTCTCACGAACCCTTTCTCCTAGTGTGCGTCACTGCGTTTCAGAATACAGGACGAACTGGCATTGCACCACTGCGTTGACGAATCGAAGGACTGTGGTGACCCGCCGACTGCGTTTCCCTGAATCGTTCGACCGATCGCGTGCATCGTCACTACTTTCGGTCACGAATCCATGCGCCCCGCGAGCGAGACCGTTTCTAACAGCTCAACGACAGGACGCGGACGGAGCCAAGCGATCACCCACTAGCTTCGATCCCAAGCGCCGACTCCAAACGTTCGCGAAAGTGCGCACTGGTGAAGCATCGCTCGAACCGCTTGCGTCCTCGCGCTCCCATCTCGGCGCGACGATCGGATTGGTGGAAGAGCTCGGCGAGGTTTCGGGTAAGCGCGGCACCATCGTGCGGGTCGACGATGAATCCGGTCGTTCCGTTCTCGATTATCTCTGACGCTGCGCCCACGCCGCCAATACACGCTTTCGAAGCCCGCATCGCTTCGAGAAAGACGAGGCCGAAGCCTTCGTTGACGCTCGGCATGACGAAGAACGAGCACCGAGCGTACAATCGCTCGAGCTCCTCATCCGACACGGACCCGGTGAACTTGACGACGTTTGAGAGGCCAAGCTCCTTCGATTTCTCGGCCAAACGCTCGCGATCGTCACCGTCACCCACGATCATCAGTTTGGCCTGTGGCGCCGCGTCGATGACGTCGACCCAAACATCCAGGAGCACGTCATGGCCCTTGTAACGCTCCGATGACGCCATCCGTCCGACGATGAGAGCGAAGCCGTCATCGCCGAGCTGACCAGAGTCTGCCCGATCAGCCCGATCAGGAAGACCCGAGTGGCACACCAGCGTCTTCTCGAAGCCAGGATTCACACGATCGAAAGCGCGCGCGGAATGGGCCGACACACACAAGAGTCGCTCTGCGACGCGAAACGCTCGAGCTTGCAGGGCGCTCAGCGGTTTCCAAATCTCAATCCCGTGAAGAACATGAAAGATCCGGGCCCTTCGGGCGCGAAGCGGGAGGCACAGCGGAGCGAGATGCGCGTGCATGACTACCACGGTTAAATCTCGACAATCTCGTAGTAAGCTCGCGAGCGACCACGTCGCGATCCGCGCTTTGGCACCCCCGGCTCCACGAACGGAGAAACTTTTCTCGCCAACTTCCAAAACAGTGCCGGGCTCTTCAGATAACGACCAGATCTCGACGTCACCCCCGAGCTCGGAAATGGCGATCGCGACGCGACGCGTCAACGACGCAATACCATCCCTGCCGCCCGCACTCGGAGTCAAAATCAAATAGCGCATGAGCAGACGTCACGCCACCACGCGCTGGTATTGTGCCGACATCTCTCGACCGATCACAGACCACCGATACCGATCTCCTACGAGCTTCCGACCGCGTTCTCCCATCGCAACCGCCTGCGCGTGACTCCGAAGCACCTTCAGAATCGCTTCGGCAATCTCCTCGGCACTCTGCGGAACCCAAAACCCCGCCTGCTCGATCTCGACTTCTTTCCACGGACAGGTTAGCGTGGTCACCACCGGCGTTCCCATGGCCATGGCCTCCACAACGCTCATCCCGAAGCTCTCCGAGTCCGAGCACGACACCAGGACATCCGCCTCCGACAGCAGCGCCCACTTGTCGTCTGCCGTCACCGTGCCGATCCATTCGACGGCCCGCGGATCGGTTGCCTGTCGGATCAGCTCTCCCGCGTCGAGCCCGTCCTGGGGCCCAGCAAGAATGAGTCGCGCGTTGCCCTTCACGGCTCGTACGATTTCGAACGCAGACAACACCAGGTCGAGACGCTTCATCGGGTGCAACCGTCCGAGAAAAACGACGAGGCCCTCATCCACGGTCAAGCCGAGGCGCTCACGAAAACGAGCGGACGGTGCGCTCGACGGCGGTGAGACTCCGTTGGGCAAGCGAACGATCCGGGGCCCGAGCGACAGCCGCTCCAGGTTTTCCTCCTCGTCGAACGAAGTCGCGTGTAGAAGCGCAGCGTTACGCAGGTACTTCCGCTCCCACATCCAGTACCCGAGCTGTTTTCGCCAACGGTGATGCGCCAACGAACCTGCATCCAGCATGCCGCGGGGCGAGACCACGAACGGGACGCCCGCGCGCTGGCACTCCCAAGCCGCAATCCAAGCGGGAAAGCTCCACAGGCCGTGCAGGTGTACCAGCTCGACGCTCGGCAATGCTTGGCGCAAAGCGACGGACAAGCCAGTCGCGTTGAAGTAGCGCCGCGGGAAGCCGAGCGGCAAATAGCGAACGGGAATGCCTTCGTATTCTCCCCGTTGAACCACATCGCTCGAGATCTCCTCGTCGCCGTCAGCCGTCGTCGTAAGAACCTTCACGTCGATTCCGGCCGAGCGCAGCCCGTGGCAGAGCCCGAGAATGCTCTGCGGCGGTCCGCCATAGCGAAAAGCCGGCGCGAAGTACGGTGTGACGTGAAGAGCTCTCACCTGGATCCCGGCCTCATCAATCCCTCGTCGGAAAATATCAATCTGCGGATCGTCGGTAGGCGAGCGTCAGGGCTCGGCCGGAGAGCTCCTTGGAACGACGTGGCTTGCGAACGGATCCAAGAGCTACGTCGCAACCACCAAGAGCGAGCACTAGTCGACTGTAACGGTCCACTAGGCGCTCCGCCGTTCGCGCGCTGCGATTCCGGCACGCTCTCTTGCTTTTTTCCGCAGCAGTGCACGATCTAGCACGATGACGAGAGCACCGATGGACAGAAAAAGGGTCAATGAGGTGCCAAGGGTTTTGATCCACGAACGCTCGAACAAATAGAGCGAGAGCCAGAAGACCACACACGCCAACCCCACGGCGAGCTCGTGATGGTAGACGACTCGAAACACGGTTCGATACGCGACCCCCATGACTACGCCGAAAAGCAGAGCAGGCGCGAACATCCACGGCAACCCGAAATCAATGTAGGACTCCGCGGCATAGCCGAACGCGATGCTCGTTCCCTCTTCCGTGCTAGCGACGAAGATACCGGAATACTTTCTGACCATCTCGCTATCGGATGGAAGGGCGCCTTTATTGGGAAAGAGTATTCGCGGTGTCACGATGTGCCGAACCGCAGCTCGCAAAATGGCTCCCGACGCGTGCGGCAAAACATCCGGAACTCGAGCGATGGCGAGGGCCGGATAATAGATCGCCCATAGCCGTTCGACTAGACGATCGAGGTCGTCGACGACCGTGCTCACGTCACCTCCGAGCCACTCCGAAGACAGCTCCCCGACTCGTCCGAGCCTCTCGATTCGTGAATCCGCGAGCTCCCCCGCATCGATCTCCGAACGATACACCGTTCTGATTCCGATCCAAGTTAGACCGGTTGCGCCAATGAGGCCCGCAACCGCAACGATGCGCAGCCAATGATTAATCGAGCGCGGTCGGAATACCTCGAGAAGCGCTAACGCTGCGAGCATCAGCGGTTCGCGGAACCCTGCAAAATATCCGGTAAATCCCAGTATCAGCTCGATGAGCAAGAACCCGACGAACCATTGCCAACGAAAGCGGTTTCGCACCAGACGCCGAAAAATCAGAAACAAGACGCCCAGACGAACGAACCCCAGCGCGAGAAGAGCTTGAGCGAAACCAGAGATGCTCCAAGCCATCTGCAGCAGGATCGCATTCGCTAACGAGCTGGCCACGTAGCCCACCATCAACGTCCGCCAAGTCACTGTAAACGAACCGAGCTCGACCGGATTTCGGATTCGAAAGCGCGCTAGCTTCAACCCGATGGCGAGCCCAACGCTCAGCGCGCCGACGCAGCCCAAGCCAATGAGCACCATCGGACGATAATCGCTCGCGTAGTGAGCCTCGAGCTCGCGGCCAGCGAGCGCAAGGTAGTAAACCCCGCAGGTGACCTGAAACCACTGGAAACTCATCGCCAGGGGCAACACCGGCGGTTCTCGCTCGTCAGAAAGAAGAAACCAAATCAGCCACAGCACGACGAGCCCCGCCCCCGCGATCCAGTCGGCAGCGACTCCCGCAGCCAAGACGGCTGTGCAAATGGCGAGGATCGGCGCGACATGCCGAGGCAGCGCAGCCGTCGACGCCGCGCGGCGGCGCGCGGATGGACGCCTCGACATGGGCAAGGCGTTCTCTTGAGAGAGCGTCACCGTCGTCAATACTCCGATCGATGTTTGTGTTTTGATCAAGTTTAACGCTATTCTCGCTCTACGTCTTCCCAACATCGTTCGATGAAAATCCTGCACGCTCTGGGCTGGTATTTCCCCGAGACACTCGGAGGTACCGAAATCTACGTCAAGGCACTCGCCGACCGGCAAAAAGCGAATCGACACGACGTCGAAATCGCGGTGCCGAAGCCCGGCGCACCGCAAACCGAGCCCACCCACTTCGACGGAATCCCCGTCCTTCGGTATCCAACACCACAAACACCGACACGGGATGAGGCTCAAGGGCGCTTGGAGGCTCGCGGCAGCGAACACTTTCGGAACTACTTGGAGGCATCGCGACCCGACATCCTTCACGTCCATACGCTCACGACCGGACTCGGCGTTCACGAGCTCGAACGAGCGAGCGAGCTAGGCATCAAGACGGTGGTCACCAACCATCTCGGTAGCGTCGGTTTCTTGTGCCAGCGCGGAACGCTGATGCGTTGGGGTGAACACCCCTGCGATGGAGTCGTCCAGGAATCGAAGTGTGCTGCGTGTGAACTGCAGAATCGAGGCTTCTCCAAAGCCGCAGCTTGGACGGTAGCACTCGCGGGTCAGTTTTCGGGCTCTCTCGGGTCCAGGCTCCCAGGCAAGATCGGTACGGCTATGGGCATGACGCATCTGATCGCCCACAATCAAACTCTCCAGCACCGGATGCTCGAAACGGTCGACCGCTTCGTACTCCTCAACCGAGCGGCCCGGGAGGTCGTCGTCCAGAACGGGGGCGATCCGAAAAAGCTAGATCTCAACTATCTCGGTCTGAGCCATCAAGACTCGCGTCGAAAGCCCTCTCCCGCAGAGCTGCCAACAAAACGCCCGGTGACTCTCGGCTACTTGGGGCGCTTTATCGCCATCAAGGGAGTTCTCGATCTAGCTCGTGCCGTCGCCTCACTGCCTAAAGAGCTCGCTTTTCGTCTGGTGATCCGGGCTCCCTTCGATGACGAAGCAACACAGGTGCGCAAGCGCTTCGATGCGATCGCTGGAAACGATGCCCGCATCGACTTCGCACCTGCCGTCCCGCCCGACCAGGTCCCCGAGGTGCTGACGAGCTACGACGTTTTGTGCGTGCCCTCCGTCTGGTTCGAAAACGGTCCGACCGTCGTGAGCGAGTCCCACGCTGTTGGAACTCCGGTCATCGGCACGCGAATCGGCGCAATGCCAGAGCTCATCGAAGATGGTGTCAACGGGGCGCTGACGGATCCCGGCGATTGGAAAGCGCTCGCCGACATCCTTGGTGGCATTGTCGCCAAGCCGAACGCGACCATCGACGTATGGCGCGATGCGCTGCCGCCGGCGCGAACGATGAACGCCGTCGCCGAGGACTACGAAGCCCTGTACCGAGAGGTCCTCGATTAGGAGCCCGTCATGCTATTAAACGACGGCACGCAGCGACGAGGCCCTGAGTCGCGGCGCGGAAGCTGAAGCGACCTACGTGCTCCTGGCAAGCTATCGCGCGGTCGGGGTCCGAGCGTACTCGCTCGAGCGCGATTGCCAACGCCGCGGGATCCCCAAAAGAAAACGATTCTCCCGTCACGCCGTCTAGGATCATGTCAGGTGCACATCCAACACGATCGCTGACGACGCACGGAAGCCCGGATGCCATCGACTCGTTGACGACGAGCCCCCAGGTTTCGCCCCAGCCGCTCGGCAGCACGAGGCAGTCAGAAATACCATAAGCTCGTCCCAGCTCGGTTTGGTTGAGAAAGCCGCACCAGCGAACGCTCACACCTAGCTCGGCGGCAAGCTCGCGACACGCTGTTTCGAGCGGTCCGCCTCCAACAACAACGAGCACGGAAGGACGCCTCATCAGCGGCAGAGCTCGAAGGAGATCCGCAAGGCGTTTCTTCGGCTCGAGCTTTCCCACGAAGAGAACGACGAAGTCGTCTTCCGCGATCTCGAGCTCACCGCGAGCGCGAGCGCGGTTGTCTCGTTCCCGAAACGGCCGCGCCCTTTCCGCGAAGAACTCGTTGTGCACCGCGTGGGGTGAATCGTGAATCGACACGTCGGGGGTGCCAAAGCTTCGGAGGTATTCCCGCGCCCGCACACCGACACTCAGATACCGATCGAAACGGCTCAGAAGCAACCGCGTGCGTATCCGCCACAAGGGATTCGATCCACGATCCGCGAGATGGGTATCGCCGCGATACACCAACGGAATCCTGCGACGCCGGCACGCGAGAATCGCTCGAACCAGGCTCACCGAATGCCACCCGCTGAGCAAAACGACGTCCGGTCTCGTCTGCTCGATGGCGCCTCCAATGTCTGAAACGTTGAGACCCCAGAAACGATCGCTTCCAAAATCGTTACCGGAGCGAGCTGGCAGGAGCACATCATTGGGGTAGCCGTCGCGAAGAGGCACATCCCACGCGAAGTGGGTTCCGAATTGAGCACCCTGCTGCTCGGGCAACGGCTCGGACAAATAGAGCACCATCAGCTCGAGGCTAGGCGTCTCGCGTGCGATGAATCGAAACCACGGCGAGTAGTATTGGATCGGGTGGGTCATCAGCACGGTGAGTCGCATTTTCTCGCCGACCGTGTCCATCACTCGGGTTGCGCGTGAGCGTTGGCGCTCGACGAGGCGACGTCGAGAACCTCCGCGAGGCGACCCGCCATCGCGCACGCCGAAAACTCATGCACTACGTCGAGATCCAACAGCGCCGGGTCTGGGGGAGGCGTTGTCACCAATGCAATCAGCTCGTCGTAAATCGTCTCGACCCGACTCGCCGCGGGATGTTGATCGTCATAGCTCACCAGCCGTCCCCACGGTGTCGGTGCCGCCCTGCGAAGGATTGACACGACCGAGCTCTCTTCATGATAGAGGGCGATCAGGGGGCGACGCGCGAGCAGCGCAGGGTAGAGCTTGCTCGCTGTGTAGTGCCGCTCGCTACTGCCCATGAGCAGGATGGCGCTCGAGTGAGTCAGAACCGTCAGAGCATCGAGGTAGTCAATGCGGATTGGGATCTCGTCGACGACATCGTCGACTCCGACACGCTCCGCCTCGGGAAACACGCGAGGTCGAGGTTCTCCGACCGATTGATTGCTGGTGCCAAGAAAGTGCACTCGCAATCGGCGGTACACGTCGCCGTTGCGCTCTTTGAGAACCGCCACGGCAGACAGGAAAGCCCGTACCGTCTCGAATCCCTTCGGCAAGAGTGTTCCCACGTAGGAAAGATGGAACGCACCATCTTGGCGGTCGAAAAAGGCGTTCTCACGCGGGGATTCACGAAGGCGTTCGAAGTCGCCGCGCTCCCCCCCGAGCGGAATCTCGGCGCAAGGTCTGGACGTCGCAACCGCATTGCGCTCCTGCACGTCACGATAGGTCGCCTCGGAGACCGCTGTGATCGCGTCGGCGGCACGAACCGCCATCGGCTCGAGCCTCGTCGCAATCCACCGTGACACCCGGCTCTTCAAATCGGGAACCCCCCCGGCAGAGGGGCCGGCTGTGAGACCCCACGCACCTACCCATGGGTCCTGATAGTCGAGAACGAACGGCACACCGGGGTCGCGTTTGAGCATCGGACCCAGCAGCGCGGGGTACGACGGGAAGATGGTGACGAACAAGCAGTGGTAATGTTGCTGTCGTAAAAGCTCACGACATTTGCGCAAGAGCGCCGGAAACGCACGAATACCAAGATCGCCGAAACCGACACGACGCGTCCAACCGGAGGACCAGGCGCAAACTCGCACCACGTCGAGAGACTCCGGCACTGTCGCGAGGAGTCCCGCGTCAGGGCGCGCCTCGTAGTCGTCCGGCCGAACGGTCACGATCGTCGGCTCCCAGCCGTAGTCTCCGAGATACGGCGCCAGCAACCTTACCCGGTGCGACGCAGCAGAAGAGTCCGGCGGAAAGTGGGGACTGACCATCAACACCCTGCGAGGCGGCGTCATCGAGACGACTCCACCATCGCCTCGTACAGACTCTCGTACGCCGATACGATGACGTCGGCACCAAATCTCTGCTGGGCGTCACGGCGGACCCCCTCACGTGGGAGCGATGCGAGCTGGTGTACCGCGGACGCTGCGTCTGGCAAGCCGGACACAACGAAACCGCTAACACCATCGCGCACGACCTCGGGAACACTCCCCCGCGCAAAACCGATAACCGGCGTCCCACACGCCATCGCCTCCGCCATGACGATCCCGAACGGCTCCTCCCAGTCGATCGTCATGAGCAAAGCGGCGGAGCGTCCTAAAAGCTCGTTCTTCTGAACGTCGTCGACCGGACCGAGGTAGCGAATGGTGTCGTCGTCGAGCTCCGGAGCCACTCTCTCGTCGAAATAGTCTTGGTCGGCAACATTGCCTGCAATCAGAAGCTGGCGTCGTGTCGCCTTCGCCAGCGCGATCGCGTGATGCGTGCCTTTGATGTGCTCGATCCTTCCGAGAAACGCAAGCGGTGCCGCCGGCCCGACGAAGGGGACGAAGGTGTACTTATCGAAGTCGACACCGTTGTAAACGGTCGTCCACTCCGGCGCCGTCGCTTCCGGGGCCATCGACTCCGTGGCCCTCGCCTCCGGGAATCGACACGCGTACATTTGAGTAGAGCACGCAGTGAACTTCAGCGAGCCGCCGGCCATGAGTCGCGCCCGGCGTATACCCTTCATCGGCAACACGTCACGTTGGTAGCTCTGCAATTTCGGCAGCGAGCGCACTGGCAACACCGGCAACAGCGCCGCGAGACGTCCGAAGCTATGCACGATGTCGATGCGACGACGGAGCCGGTACAGGCACGCGCCGACTTGCCAGAGCTCGCGCACCCGCGGCCACAACCCCTCATGAGGCGGCACGCCGTAGCGGACGAGCGTGGCGTCAGTTTCCGTGTCGGGATGCGCGAACAGCGTCACCTCATGACCCCGCTCGAGCAGACCGCGAACGAGGAAGTCGACCACGCGTTCGATCCCGCCGTAGTATCGTGGAGGGATCGGGATGTACGGATCGACGGTCACGGCGATTCTCATCGGGGTGTCATCGTGGCGGGGTTGCCGCCAGCACCGGCACTTCAGGGCTTTTGGCCGCAACGCCTTGCAAGCGTTCGACCCACGCACTGAACGCAACGAGCGCCCACGGCCGTGACCAATGCGCTCGGCCGCTTTCGAACTCATTCCAGACGCCATCCACCGCTCCCGGACGGAACAAATCTTCGTTTTGCGCCCGATCTCGAAGCTCTGCGCGGTGAGCGAGAAGAAAACGCCGGAACGGAAACGTAAACCCCTGCTTGGGACGATCCCACACCTCGCGCGGCAGGCGATCCGCGAGCGCCTCGAGCAGAAGCGGCTTGTTGACGCTATGCGCGAGCTTGGATGCGTGCGGAAGCCGATACACCGCTTCGACGAGTCGATGGTCGAGAAACGGTACCCGGGCTTCGATCGAGTGCACCATGCTCATCGCGTCGGTGTCGCGCAGAAGTTGGTTTTGCAAGTAGTGTTCGAACTCGAGGCGCACCGCCGAGTCGAGCAGGTCGCGCGAGGATCCGTCACCGAGCGAAGCGCTTTGCGTACTCGGCATCGCGCCTACAGAATCAGGGTCGTTGACAAGTCCTGCCACTTGCCGGGGGCTGAACAGACCGCGAAACATCCGGTACACGTTGGGCGCGCTTGGCTCTGCAAGATAGTCGAGTCGGTCCTTGCCGCTCAGGGATCGCGCCGCCGCCGCAAGGGCGACGCGGACGCTTCGGGGCAGGCGCGCGAAAGCACTCGCGTAAGGAGCCAAGCGCGACAACGTTTTGTGGTGCGGGTACCCGAGAAAGACCTCGTCGCCACCAAGTCCGGTAAGCACGACGGTGAGGCCTGCCTGTTTCGCGGCGCGCGAAACGAAGTAAGTATTGACGCCGTCCACGGTAGGTGAGTCCATCGCATCGAAGACGCGCGGCAGCGTCTCGAGAAAATCATTGGCATCCACCGAGACCTCGCGATGATCGGTCCGATAGCGCTCGGCAATCATCCGCGCGTAGCGTGCCTCACTGACCCGGATGTCATCGAAAACCACGGAGAGCGTCGTCAGCGGTGCCTCGGCATCCGCGCTCGCAAGCGCAACCAACGTCGCGGAGTCGATCCCGCCACTCGAGAACACACCGAGAGGGACGTCGCTCACCAGGTGAAGCCGAACCGACTCGGCAAGAATCTCCGAGATCGTCGTCGAGTCATCGCGAGTCGTATCGTCGTCCGAGTCGAGACTCCAGTAGCGCACGAGCGACGTGCACTCGCCACTGATCTCGAGATAGTGCGCCGCGTGAAGCGTCTCCACACCCTTCAACGCCGTATTCGGACCGGGTATCGACCCGAGCTCGAGAAACGACGCCAGCGCCCGCGGGTCGAGCTCGGGCGCCACCACGCGGCTCGCAACCAGTGCCGTCAACTCCGACGCGAAGACGAGCGCGGCACTGCGTCGCGCATAGTAAAGAGGCTTGATACCGAAGCGGTCCCGGACCAAGTACGACTTTTCCCGACCCGAGCGGCGAGCGTCGTGCAGAGCGAAAGCAAACATCCCGCGAAGCCGTAACACCAAACCGTCAATGCCCCACTCCTCATAGCCGTGCACCAAGACCTCGACGTCGGTTCCGGAGGCGAAGGCGTGTCCCGACGATTCGAGCTCCGACTTCAGCTCGCGAAAGTTGTAGATCTCGGCGTTCGCGCTGACCCAAACGTTACCAGCCTCGTTGGTCATCGGCTGACGTCCGCGGTCGGAGAGATCGATGATTGCGAGTCGTCGGTGTCCGAGACACACGATGTCGTTCTTTAGTAGGTGCTCGCCGTCGGGGCCTCGATGCGCTTCGGCTTGCAGCATGCGCAAAACTGCCGCACGGTCTTCTTCGTCGATCCGTCCCTGCGGACGAATCAGGCCAGCAATACCACACATGTCAAGGAGTACTTCACGATGATAACCCTTCTTTGCCAGAAAGGCTATGCGTCACCCCGTCGCGATCGTCTCGAGATCCTTTGACAGAAAAGACTATGGCGGCTAGACTTGAAACACTACCAATCAAACAAACCGATACTCGACCGTGAAGCTATTTCTTCTCCTGGCTCTGTTCGCTCCCCTGTGGAGCCCACTCGCCCAACAAACGGCGAGCGAGCTGACGTCGCTTACCTTGACACCGACTCAGGACGGGCTCGTCGCCGTTTTACAAGGTGATGGAGCGCTCGAACATCGTGTCGTGGAGGAGCAAAACCCGGGTCAACGTTTGATCATCGACGTGCTTGGCGTCAGGAATCCGCTGAGGCACTACTACCCTAGCGAATCGCACCCTTTTCTGGAACGCGTTCTCATGTACGAATACCCCGAGGCGACCAACCCGAATCAGTCGGGTCCGCTGGCGCGGATCGTATTCGAGCTCAAGCGAGACGTTGACTACGAGGCAACATCGCACCACGACGAGATTCATGTGACCTTCTGGGAGCCCGGCACGCTCCCGGCGGCCGAAAGTAGCGTCGATCCAATTGCGGCAGTGGCTCCCATGGACCTCGACTCGGATCCAGCCGATTCGCTCGACATACGCGCCGGAGAAGGGACACCCGACGACGAGGGAGTCGACGCGCCTCCGGAGATCGAGATAGATCCCAATATTCCCGAGAACGTGAACATCCAACCGGCGGACATACCGCTGTCTTTGTTCTTCTACCCTTCGTCGACCGAGAGCGGCGACTACCGTCTCGGCCCAGAAGATGTCATCGAAGTGCGCGTCTTCGAGCTCGACCAACTCAACCGCAAAGTCCGAGTTTCGGGTGACGGGTTCATCGACCTGCCGCTCGTAGGGAGCTTTCGCGCCGCAGGCCTTTCCGCCGAAGAAGTCGCTCTCGCGGTCGCCGACCGGCTGCGCGACCGTTACGTGCAGAATCCCCAGGTATCGATCTTCATCGTGGAGTTCAACTCTCAGAAAGTATCGCTCCTGGGCGCGGTGCAAGCCCCATCGACGTACCCGCTCGTCGGTCAACGGCAGCTACTTCAAATCCTTGCGGAGGCCGGAAGTTTGGCTGCGGACGCAGGCAAGACGCTTTATATCTTCCGACAAACTGAAGATGGACGAAGCGCGCGGCTGACGGTTCCCTTGAACGAGTTGCTGCTGCAGGGCGATCCTCGGTGGAACATCACGCTACTGCCAGGCGACGTGGTCAGCGTGCCTCCGGAAGAGGCCATCGCCATATCGATTCTCGGTGCGGTGAACTCGCCAGGCGTTCACAAACTGCCCGTCGGAGACGAAGCGACGCTTTTGAAGGCGGTCGCGCTTGCCGGCGGTCTCAATGAGCGCGCGTCCAAGAAAGGGATTCAAATCAAGCGCCGCGAACCCGACGGGCACGAGACAATCATCAAAGTGAACCTGGGTGACCTCCTTGCGGGCAAGCAAGCGGACGTGATTCTCATCGAGGGCGACGTCGTCGTCGTGAACGAGAGTTTCTTCTAATACGCCAGAGAGGTACCCGCGTCGTCGGTGCTTCTTTTGGCTGGTCTTAGGGTCCGGGCAAGAATAGATTTCCATCCTTGGGCCCCTTTCAGTAAAGGACGCCCGCCTGGCAAGGCGCAAGGAGCGAATCATACCTAGATCTATGAACGACTTGCAGCGAAGCCAGGCGGGATGCATCGGCGTCCAAGAATGGGGAGTTATTCTTGCCCGGGCTCTTAGTTGCCCTGAGTTTTCTTTCCCTCTGGGGCGAGGCGAGAGGCGGCCACGAGTGCCCAAGCAGGGTGCGATGAGCGGCGTCCCTTTCAGCGTGACCGTCTGGTAGGCCGGCGGTCCTATGCGCCTACTCGTCTTGTCGCTTTTCGGCGCCGCCGGCGTTTTGTACTCTCGCGCGGCGATCGAGTCGTACCGCGAAGAAGTATTGGCCAGACAGGCGTCATCGCCCGACGCTCCTGGTGCGCTCACGTCAAGTAACCCGAGCGAGCCACGGCTGCACCCCGAGGCAAACCTGGGACGACTCAGAGCAGCGTTCGCATCTGGAGAGTACACCGACGACCTGCAACCGTATCTCGAACGCGCGCTCGCCCAGGCGCCCACGTTTTATCAACCTCCGTTTCTCTTGGCAGCGTTCTACGCAAACCGGCTAGAACACCCCGACGTCATCCAGAGCAGCTTCGAGGCCGCCATCTCCCGCTTCCCTAGCAACGGCCGCCTTCACCTCAGCTACGCGGAGTGGCTTCTGGCTCCCAGAACCACCGCCGCTTACCGTTCATATCGCTCAGAGTCGAGCTCCGACGAACGAGACGCCGCGGAGAAGGCGACCCGGCATGTGTCGCGGGCCACGACTCTCGAGCCCGACCTGGTGGCTCGCGCACTCGAACTGATGCTTCGATTCCGAATTCCCGTGAACACCTGGACCGACGTCCTGCCCGACAACGAGACATCGCGCCAGTTGATCCTTCGCGCCGTCGATCGCGCTCCGCGCGATCGCAGTGCACGCCGCGACCTCCTCACGACTTATCTTTCTCGAGCGAACGACTTCTCAACTCTCAAAGACCTGTCCCAGTTCGGACGCACCTGGGACGAGCCCGAAATCGCACTTGCCGCGTCCGAGACCTGGCACCACAAGGCGCTCTCGGACAGCACCGGCTCGCAGCTCACGCAAGCGACGTTGAGTCTCGCGCGCGATTGTCTCGACAACGCACAGCCCGATCGCGCCTACGACGTCGTCCGAACGACCGTCTCGGTCCTTGCGGAGCGCGAGCTCGTCGAGGCCAACGCGGAGCTGCTCGTGGGTACGGGGGATTTGTACCTCGCGCGCGGGCAGATCGCGATGGCGCAGAGTCTGTTCACCGAAGCCGCAACCCTGTTTCCTTATCATGCAAAGGCCTACCTTGGGCTGGCCCATGCCTACCAGCAGGCCGGCGACCCAGACAGTGCGATCGTGGAGCTACGCCGCGTCCTAGAGCTCGACCCGGAGAACAACCAGGCCCGCGCGCTGCTCGACGCGACGCAGGAGAGGCGCTAGTGCCGTTCGCGTTGGCTGCACTGATCGGCGTCGTCGCGTGGGGCCTCGGAGGCTATGCGCCGTGGGCAATGTTGTTTCTCGAGATCGCCTGCGTCGCTCTGACCGGGTGGCTGGTAACGACCGTCGTCTTTTCGACGAGCCGAACAACGCGCGAGCGAAACCTCGCCATCGCGCGCAGCCAGCGGCGTTTTTGGGGGCTCTTCCGCAAAGGAGGCAGACGCAGCACTAGCGAAGTCGAGATTCTCACGCCGCCCGACCCGGTGGATCGGGAAACGAAGCCACCGGCTCCGCAACACCCTGACGCGCCTCCGGGACCCGCAGCCTTCTACGTCTTCGGCTACCGGTTCACGCGTACGGGAGTCGGCACCCTGGCGCTCGCGATTACGACTTGGATGGGGCTGTCCCTCGTCCCGTTGTGGGCATCGTGGCTAGCAGTGGTCTCGCCGAGAGCCTTGGCATTGCGAAACGAGATCGCCTCCCTCATAAATGGCGACGCGGTGACGTCCGCGCCGTGGAGCGTGACGCCGTTTCTCTCCTATCAGGACGTGCTGCTATGGATCGCGTACATGATGGTTTTCTGGATTACGTACCAGCTCGCCGCATCATCGCGCTCGGTGCGCCGACTCAGTGTCGGGCTCGTTGCCGTCGGTGTCGCATCGGGGGCTTACGGGCTCGTGCAATGGTTGACAATCGTGGGGGCAACTCTAGATGAAGGTGGACCGAGTGGCGGCTTCATGGCTACCGGCAGCTTCGGCAATCGGAACCACTACGCTTTCTTTCAAGAGATGGTGCTTGGGGTTAGCTTGGGTTGGCTGTTGTTGCGTTGGAGCGAAGCAGAGACGCGTGCGCGGGACCGCGTAGCCCGGCAAGAGGCGCGCGCACAAAGCGCTCTGATCGCGATCGGCGTAGCCTGCATCACGCTGAGCCTACTTTTCTCGTTGTCTCGCTCTGGCATTACGTTCGCGTGCGCCGGCGGTGCAGTCTTTTTCTTCCTGTCTCGAACGTCGAGAAACCGCTCCCAAGCGAAGCCGGCGTCGAATGTCACGGCTGTCGTGGCTACATTCGGACTTCTCCTCGTCGCCGCGACCTTGTGGATCGGGATCGATCCCGTTTTGTCCCGATTCGAGCTCGTTCCACAGGAGCTGCAAATGAGTGAGGACGGCCGGGCGGCCGTTTGGCGCGACAGTCTGGGGGCGGTCGAGGATTTCTGGTTAACGGGCTCCGGGTTGAGCTCGTTCCAATACATCTACCCCGCATACCGAAGCTTTGGGGGTCGGCGTTTCTACTCATGGGCCCACAACGACTATCTTCAGATTGCGATCGAGTTAGGACTTCCTGGACTGCTGCTCATAGCACTCATCATTGGGTGGATCGTTCGCCGCGCGCGGCGAGTTCGCTCCCTGCTTCACGGCCAACCTGCCTGGGCTCACCTCCACGCCGGGTATTGTGCCGGCGCCCTCGCCGTTGCGCTGCATAGCTTCACCGACTTCGGGCTCCACCTTCCCGCAAATGCAGCGCTGTTCGCAGTGTTGATTGGTGTCGTCACCGGGCTCTCGCCCGATCGTGTATCCAGCCGCCGGAGAAAGACGATACGGAAGAAGAAGCTGCGTCGGTCCGCGCCAGTGGTTGCGTAGATCTTGTTGCGGCTTCGGCTCGACGGAAGCGCGGGCACGGGCACGGGCACGCACACGATCTGAAACTCCTCGAGGAAGAGCGGCTTGTTGCGGTGTGTTAGGATGTCGGCGTTTTTTGAAGGTGACGGCGGGGACGTCGAGGCGCGGGAGGGGATTTTGAACGGGACAACGGCAGCCTTGGTTTTTTTTGTACTCGTCGGCATTTCGATGTCGACGGCATTGGGCAATGACGACAGCATCTTGCCGGAGGTTCCGGACGGGGCGCAGGCGGTGTCGTTGTTCGGAGAGGCCTTGATGTCGTCCGCACCCAGTGACGCGGCGGTTGAGAAGTATTTGGCTGCGAAAGCAGACTATGAAGCCAATCCGGCGGATGCGGACAACATCATTTGGTACGCACGACGAGCTGCGTATACAGGCGACTACCGCGAAGCCATCCGCATTTTCTCCGAAGGCATCGAGCGCTTCCCCAGCGACGCCCGTATGTATCGGCATCGAGGTCATCGATACGTCTCTATCCGGGAGTTCGACCGGGCGATCGTCGACCTAGAGCACGCGGCGAGCTTGATCGAAGGCACTGCAGACGCCGTCGAGCCGGACGGCTTGCCCAACGCAAAAAACATCCCCATCGGAACGCTGCACAGCAACGTCTGGTATCACCTCGGACTTGCGTATTACCTGAACAACGACCTGGAAAACGCGCTGCGCGTCTACCGCACGGCGACACAAAACGCCCGTAACGACGACAAGATCGCCTCGACCACCCACTGGCTCTACATGACGCTGCGTTTACTCGGACGCGACGCAGAAGCGGAGAAAGCCCTCGAGGCGATTCGCGCGGACATGGACATCATCGAGAACTTCGTCTACCAGCAACTCTGCCTCTTCTATAAAGGCGAGCTTGCCGAAGACGCCATGACCGGTGGTGACCTAGCGTCGAACGACGCCATGGAGTACGGCATCGGCAATTGGTACTTCTACAACGGGCAGCCGGACAAAGCGCAAGACGTGTTCGAGCGTTTGATGCAAGGAGAAAGCTGGGCGTCGTTCGGACGCATCGCCGCCGAAGCCCACTTGCACCGCACCTCTACGGGCGAGAGCCAATAGCGCCAGATCTTCCTTTCCATCAGGAGCTTGACGGCGAGCGGGTGGTTCCTCTACGCTCATCGCATTCATGACATCGCTACCTGATGGAAAGCTACCCAACAAGCTCTTGAAAGAGCTCTTGTCGAAGCTCGCATTCGACGACGTCCATCTCACCGTAGGGCCGGCTCCCGGCGAGGACGCCGCGGCAATCGACCGCGGTGATCACTACTTACTGCTTGCCGCCGACCCCATCACGTTTCTGCCGAAACGCATCGGTTGGTACGCAGTGCAAGTCAACGCAAACGACATTGCGGCCATGGGGGGCAAGCCCCAATATTTTCTATCGACCATCCTCCTGCCCTCGGGCCAAGCGACGGATGAGATGGTCCGCGAGATCCTCACCGATATCGGAAGTGCTTGCCGCGAGCTCGGATGCCTCGCCGTGGGCGGCCATACCGAAGTGACGGGAGGGATCGATCGGCCGATCGTCGCGGGCGCCATGGTAGGCGAGGTCGAGCGCGAAAGACTGGTCACGTCGGCTGGTGCCACTCCCGGCAACATGGTGCTCATTACCAAGGGGGTCGCGGTCGAAGCGACGGCAATCCTCGCGCAGGAGAAGGCTGACGAGATTCGCAAGGAGTTCGGCGACACATTCCTCGACAAAGCGTCTCGATTCCTTGACGATCCCGGACTCTCGATCGTCCCCGACGCTACCGCGGCCGCTGATGCCGGCGGGGTCACTGCGATGCACGACGTGACCGAGGGAGGAGTCGCCACCGCCCTGTGGGAGTTGGCTGAAGCGTCCGGCGTCGGGCTGGTCGTGAGTGTGTCGGAGATCCCACGCTTTTGGGAGTCTACGCAACTCGCCGAGCACTTTCATTTCGATTTGTTGGGGGCGATTGGCTCGGGCGCGCTCGTTTTGACCGTGAGCGAGCCCGAGACCAAGGGCGTTCTCGAGAGCCTAGAAGAGCACGGAGTCGAAGGGTTCGTGATCGGTCGCGTGACGGAACAAGATCAGGGCGTCAAGATGCTACGTGGCCAAGAACAAGTGGACCTTCCGCGGTTCCCAACGGACGAAGTCTCGAGAGTTCTCGCCACGAGCTCCGCCGCCTCGGCGAGCTCGGACACTTCGGCCATCTCGGGAAATGAAGAGAGTTGAACACGCCGCTATCGACTGCAGCAAAACTCTGCCTGTCCGCATCCGGCTTTTTTTTGTTGGCAGGATTGTGTTTCGGCGTCTGGAAGTATTGGCACATTTTCAATAGTTTTGATCATCGCGCTCCGGTTTACGTCGACATCGCGCATCGCGCGTCGCTTCTCTATAGCTTCGCCGCTCTCGTCATGATGACGCTCGTTGCGTACTCGCCGTACTCAATAACCGTGCAACTGATAGCCACCGTGGTGCCAATCTTCTTCTTCGCGGCCGCCATCGCCTCGTACGTGTTGCACGGTTTTCGCGACGACACCGAAAATCAGTTCGAGCAGAGAAATTTTATGACGACTTGGGGGATGGTGGCTCTCGTCGCCGGCGAAATCGGCGGGATTTCCATTTTGCTGTGGGGATTTCTAGCTAACGAGGTCTTTTGAGTGAGCCCGCGCTCGCGCATCGCCCCCGCTCTGACGCTGCTTGCGATCGCACTACTTCCTTTCGTCTTTCACTGGAAGCTGTTCGCACTCGATGTCGAGGAGCGGAAGATCTTTCGCGGCGATTTTCTCAATCAGCACTATGTTTGGAAAAGTTACGCGCTCTCGCGGGTCGCCAAAGGTGAACTTCCACTTTGGAACCCGCACGTTCTCGGAGGCGTGTCGATCCACGCGAATCCGCAAGTCGGAATTTTCTACCCGCCCACTTACCTGCTCTTGCCGTTTCAGCTCGACGGCCAAGTGAACTACGTCGCCCTGGAAGCGTACCAACTGCTGCACCAGGTGTTCGCCGGCCTCGGGATGTGGCTTTTGATGCGCTCGTTCGGCGTTTCGAATCTCGGCGGGCTCATCGCGGCTCTGGTTTTCACTTTCACGGGGTTTTTCACGACGCCGGGACACCACGCCATCGTCCTCACGGCAAGCTGGATTCCCTGGACACTCTTCGTGGTGAATCGTGCGCTGCACGCGCCCGGCACCGCACCGATGGGCGTCGTCGCGCTCGTCGTCGCGGCGATGGTCCTGGCCGGACACCCACAGGTGGCTTATTACGGGATCTTACTGGCGATAGCGTTCGCACTCGCGACTGGAGGTCTCAGAAGAACTTGCATCCGCATCGTCCCCGCGGCACTGTTGGCACTCGGCATCAGCGCTGTGCAGCTGCTGCCTACCTATCGGCTCGCACAGGACTCGTCACGATCGGATTTGGGCTATGAGTACTCGACATCGTTCGCATTGTCCCCGTACTCGTTGTCGGCCGCGTTTGTCCCGCGGGAACAGGTTCGTTTGCCGGGCCAAGCCGACGCCGCACCACTTCACCTCTACGCGGGCATCGGCACTTTGCTTCTAGCCGCCGTGGGACTCCTGCTCGCGCCGGAGCGATGGCGCCTGTTTTTTGCAGCGTCCGCTCTCGTGGCACTGTTTCTGTCCTTCGGCGACGATTCGCCCCTGTTTGATTGGTTCTATGCCGCGGTTCCCGGCTTCAGGAAATTCCGCGTCCCCTATCGGCTCCTTGGAATCTACACGCTGGGCATGGCTGTTCTTGCCGGGCTCGGCGTGCAGGTGCTCGAAGACGCGGGCCGCAGGGTTCGACTTCGGTTGCGGGGGATCGTCAGGGCGGCGTTCGTCGTGTTGGCTCTGCTCGGAGCCTGGATCGCGTACCTTCACTCGAGCACACTGAGCACCGGTGCGCTCGAGCCGGAGCAAATCGAGCGCCTCATCGGCGGCGGGTACTGGGCGGTCCTGTTGGGCACGTTGAACGTCGTTCTTCTCACCTATGTGATTTGGCGCCCGAAAGAGCGTTGGGTTGTTCCAGTCCTCCTCGCCATCACGATCGTGGATCTGGGAGCGTTCGTGAAGGATCGGGGCGAGCATCCGTACCGTACGCTGGCACGCGCGGGCGAGCGAGTGGTCCATTCCATGGTCCGCTCGCAAGGCGAACGCAGCCGTTACGTTTCCGAATCCAACCTCGAGAACTACGCGATCCTCCACGGCGTGGACTTCGCGGGGGGTCACGCCGCACTCGTCGATGCCCGTTATTCCGAGCTGCTCGATCTGAGCCACTCGAGCGCGAACGCGCTCGCGCTTCTAAACGTCAAGTTCATCGCGCGTGGTGCATCACCGGCCAACTACCCTTGGTGTGGGTCACGCTTCTCGTCACCGCTGCCACTCGTCGATATCGTTCCTGAGCTCGCACCGGCATCGATCCGCGTGCTGCCCGCAGTCGCAGCGTCGAGCTTCCGGCTCGATTGGCACTCCTTGGGGGCGCCGACGAGCATCGAGATCGAGCTTGCCGGCACCACCCATCGCCTCGAGCCAGGAACTCCGCTCGAGGTTCGTTTCGAGGAGACGCAAACGATCGAAGGCTTTACTGTACGACTCGATACGCCGAGCGACGGAGTCAGCGTCGACTCTATCGAGATCGATCTGAACCCATTGGGGCTCAAAGCAGATTTCCTCGCAGTCGATGGCATCAAGATCAACTTGCACGCGTTGCCCCGCGCCTACTTCATGGTGCCGTCGCCGGTGCCGGCCGAGCTTCAGACGCTCGAAAGCCTAAGGTGTTGGAGCGTGCATCAGGGGGTGCAGGTTCAAGACGCGGAGACCGGCGAAGGGGCATCCGGCTTCTTCCGCAAGGACGCGGCGAGAATTCATCACTATCAACCCGAGACGGTCGAGCTCGAAACGCGCTCGCCCCGCGACGGCTTCGTGGTGCTGGCGGACACGTTTCGCCCCGGGTGGGTCGCCGACGTCGATGGCGTAGAAGCCCCGATCCTGAGAGCCCAATGGACGATGCGCGCGGTGGCCGTGCCCGCGGGCGAGCACCGGGTGACATTTCGGTACCGCCCGGATTCGCTGCGATTGGGTGCGATCGCGACCGGCACATCCTTATTAATAACGATCGCGTTGCTGGCGGTAGCGTGGCTCCCCCCTCGCACAACAGCCCGTCTCGACGAGCCCCCCGATGACGATTTCGTCGCCGCACCCTGATCTTTGCCGCCCCAACGAATACGCCTGAAATCCCGGGGGTATTCGGTTTTCGCAGCAGCAGTTTTCTGGGGGATGAATCCCTCAGCTCGACAAAAAGCGTCACCCTCCAGATTTCATTTCTTGACACGCCCTCTCCGTTACTCGCTATTTGACAGCAGTTTACGGCCAACTCTCGGCTGGTCCGGATATTGCTAGTTTGGCCACGGAGGATTCTCCCTCAAATTGTCGACCGAGAACGTATTGCGCGAAAATCCCGCCACGGAAGTGGGTCACGCTCCCGAGAACCAACGCCACCACGGTGTCCGAGAGCTGATGCGCTTGCTGGTCAAGGCTCAGAAAACACAGCGGCTGTACGACGGCAACAACGCAGTTTCGGAGCGGCTCGCAGCTGACCTGTTCGAGCGTATGACGGAATTTCTCGCAGCCGAGGGGGAAATCCAATTGGTCGTGCTCGAGTTCCATCTAAAGTTCGAGGAGGAGGTCGTCTACGATAGTCAGGATCGTAACAACAGTCTCGCGTTTCTGCTGTACCGTGACGGCGTCCGGCGACTGAGTTTTCATCCGGGGCTCGAGCTCGACGAACTGCAGGCGTTTGTGAGCTGCCTCAACCGGGTGGCGGTGCTCGCCAACGAACAAGACGACCTGGTGACACTTTTCTGGGACCAGGATTTCCACGCGATTCGCTACTTCGCGATCGAGGAGCTATCGAATCAGGAGTCCTACCCACGCCTCGAGGATCAACTCGCTTCCGGAGACCTCGACTGCGAGGGTGCTATCGGCGGCGGCGAAGGAGTGAGTCTCGACCTGGAACAGCCGGTGAGCTCCGTTCCGGTGGAGGCCTGCCGGCTCGAGGACGCCGAGATAGACGCCTTGCGGGCCGAGCTGGCCAGCGAGGTCGCCATGCCATTCCAACACGTCGTAGCAGAGCTTGCGATCGAGTTGACGCTTCTGGACGAAGACGATGGCCAACAGCTCGACCTCGTTCGTCACCTCGTCGCAATCAGCGACCGACTCATTGTCGATGGCGCGCTCGGCGAACTCGCCGCAATGGAAGAGCACATGGACGGTCTCGCGACCATGGTCTTCGGCAACGAGGAGCGCGTTCGAGACCTGGCCTCCGCGTTTACGAAACACCTGTCGGAACGCGCACGCGTCGAGGCGTTTCTTGCAAAAGTCGACGAGCACAACGCACCCAAACCCGAGGTGCTGACTGCGTATCTGGCGCGCATGGGGTCCGCCTGCACCGACGTGCTCCTCACTTGGATGGGCCGACTCTCCTCGTCCGCGTACCGCCGCGCGGTCACGAACGCAGTCTTGGTATCCGAAGACGGGGGTCTGAGCACCCTGGCGACGAATCTGCCCGTTGATGCGTCGAGCGCGACACCCCGGGACCAGCTCGAACGCCGACAATTCGTCCGTGAGCTGCTCTACGCGTTGTCGCATCACCCAGCCGAACGTGCGATCCCGCTGCTCGAGCGACTTCTCGGCGCGAGCGATCTCGAGACCCGTCGCGAGAGTTTCGTTGCCATCAGCCGATATCCGGACGAGCGTGTCGACGAGATTTCATTGGCGCAACTGAAGGATCGCGATCCAGAAATCCGTGCAACTGCGCTCGATACTCTCGTGCGTCGCGGAAAGAAAGATCTCGGACAGCGTGCCCTCGGTCAAGCCCTCCGCACGCGCGATCTCGATGAGCAACCACTCAACGAGAAACGGCGCTTTTTCGCAGCCGTCGCCAAACTTTGCGGGGACTCCGCCCTGGAAGAATTGAGCCAGCATTTGACCGGCGAGGAGGATCGCTGGTTCACGTCAAAAAGGGACAAGGAGCTCGCAGAAGCGGTGGCTCATGGGATCCGAATGATCGGAACCGATCGAGCGAAAGATATTCTGAAACGTTGCTCGGAGGACGGCGCCCGTTTTGTTCGCGCGGCGTGCGCGAAGGAGCTAGACCTATGAGCGTCGCCGTCGCGACGAAAACGTCGGCGTCGAACATGGACAATCGCGTGTTCCTCGAACGCTCGCGTGACGCCTTGCAACAGCTCGCCGTTCTCCTGCGCAATTCCTACCTGCACGATCTCGCAAACCAGGTGTTCGAAGAGCCCCTCGCGAAAGCAGAAGAGGTGTTGGGACAATTGCTGCAAAGCGAGGGCCAGTTCCGACTCGAGCGGGGCGGGGAGGAGTTATTCGCGAACGGTGTACGGCTCAGGATGGAAATCAGAACCCTCCACGCCTACAAGTACGTCCTGAACGAGCTCCAAAAACGCGATTTTGGCGGCATCGCTTTCGAGTCCCCGCCTTCGGCAGAATCACTCGTCGCGCTCCTCGTGGCCTTGTCGAAGCATCGAGCGGTGGACCCGGACGACGACGCCTCACCGCTTCTTCTCGGCGTGGTCAACGGGGAGCTCGCACAACGCGGCATCGCCGAGATCCGGCTTCTCGAGGTGCGCGAAGAACCACCCGTCGACGACGAGGTCAAAGCACCGGACCGGCGCGATCGAGCCGTGAACGCCTACCAACAGGCCCTCGATTTCATTCGCGACTCGATGCTCAACGCAGACTCACCGGCTCAAGTGAACCTTAGCCAAGCGAACGGTCCAGAAACTCGTCGACCTGAGCTACGAGGAAGGCGGGGGATTTTCACTCGCCGGCATGGCTTCGATCAAACAACACGACGACTACACGTTCAACCACATGGTGAACGTGTGTGTTCTCGCAATCGCATTTGGTCAACGGCTAGGTTTGAGAAGGCAAGACCTAGCACAACTCGGCTTGTGCGCTCTGTATCACGACATGGGAAAGCTTCATATTCCTCTCGAGGTTCTCAACGCCAACACCAACCTGTCCGAGAAGGAATGGGCCGTCATGGGAAACCATACGGTTTTCGCGGCACGAACTTTGTTTCCCTTGATCGAGGCGGACCGCGGCACCGTGAACCGCATTCTCACCGCACTCCAGCACCATCTCCGTTACGACGGCGCCGGCTACCCGCGCCTTCGGATTCGTACGACCCAGAGCCTCTACGCGCGCATTACTGCCATTGTCGACACCTTCGACGCAATGACGACGAAGCGAATCTATCAACGGCAGTACCTCCCCGACGAGGCGATCGCTCTGCTGCACCGCTTCGCGGGCGAACGCTATGACCCTCTTCTGGTCAAAGCGTTCGTCAACTGTATGGGTATCTACCCTATCGGCTCGACGGTTGCGCTATCGACGGGCGAGCTCGCTGTGGTCGTCGAGTCCAACCCAGATCCCGATCGCATCCATCAACCCAAGGTCCGCATCGTGACCGACAACGCCCAACTCACCGTACCGGCGCAGTTCGTCGATTTGTCTCATCCAGTGCACCGGGGACGAACCATCCGGCACTGCGTCGACCCTGAAAAGTACGGCATCAACAGCTCACATTATGTCTTCTGAAAAGAAAACCCCTTTGAAAGCTGCCGACACCCGGTCGAATCGCCCGATCCTGTGGATCGGGGGGCGCGGCCTCCCCAGCGGGGCAACCGGGAAAAAACTGGTTGCGCTCGGATACCCGCTGTATTGGGAGCCGTCGTCCGGGCAGGCCGCTCGCGCTGTGGCGACGTTGCAACCCGTCATGGTCGTGGTCGAGTCGGAGAGGATCACCGATTCGCTGCGTGCGTTTCTGTTTACTATCACGGAGCTCAGATCGACCATCGACATGGTCGCGTTTCAGTTACGCAAAAGCGAGCCTCGCGTTCCCGTTGCCGGTTTCGACGGAACGCTTTTGAAAGGAAGCGGTCTGATTCCCCAGATTAGGGCCGTGCTCGCGGCGGTGGAAGGCAGCAGAGTTTTCAAGTCCGCCGGGATTCGTGCACAGAAGCGAATCGCCAAGCTGCGGACGGAGCTCGACCGCCTGCGGACGCTGGCGGTGCGCGACGACTTGACGAGTCTGTACAACCTTCGGTTCTTCAATCGCTCCCTCGAGACCGAACACCAGCGAGCGACCCGTTTCGGTCGGAGCTATACCCTCATATTTCTGGATCTCGACGGACTCCGAGAAGTCAACGCCCGTCGCGGTCACCTTGCCGGCGGGCAAGTCTTGAAAGACGTCGGCGAGTTCCTGAAAGGGCGCATCCGACGCATCGACCTCCCCGCACGCATTGGCGGGGACGAGTTCGTGGTCATCTGTCCCGAGACAACCAAAGCCGCTGCGCGGCTCGTCGCCGATCGACTCAGGCAAGGCATTCAAAGACTCCAAGACTCCCGCGGAAAGTCGCTCGGCATCACCGCCAGCATCGGGGTCGCGTCTTTTCCGGAAGACGGCGACCTTCCCGAAGACGTCTTGCAACGCGCGGACCGTGCCTTGTACGAGGCAAAGGCCCTCGGCAAGAACCGCGTCTGCTGCTGGGGCGAGTTCGTCACCGACGACGACGAGAAAAGCTTCCTCGGCTCTGTCCACCACACCGACGACGCCACACCGATCCAGCGCACGAAGAAGAAGCCGACGGTGAATTGAAGCGGCGATCGGTATACGGCTAACGGCATACCGCATACGGGTTAGTCGCGTGGTGCCTGTAACCAGTCATCTCTCTAAGCGGCACGACCCTGCTCGATCAGCAACGACGCCCGCAACCGGCAAGTTGTAAGAACCGTATACGGTATACCGTATACCGAAACCGTTCTGATACCATACCCGCCGTATGATGACACGCCGGATTGGGCTTTCGCTTGGAGCGGATCTTTGTTGGCCTGTCTGTTATGAAGAGATTCTCGAACGGTGGGCTCCGCAGCTCGAGATAGGCGGCGAGCAGGTGCGCTTCGAAGTATCGCGCCTCGATATCGAGCCCTTCGACCTCAAGCAAGCGTGCCCGTACGATGTGGTGCTCGACCGGCTCACCCATTGGTACCACACGAGCCGTGAGTGGATAAAAAAGTCCGTCGTCATGGACGACCTCTACGTCTTGAACAACCCCTGGACTCTTCAGTCCATGGAAAAGCAGACGACGTACTGCGCGATGATGGACCTCGGCCTACCCGTACCCGACACATGGATGCTGCCGCCAAAGGAGTACGAGCCGGTCCCCGATCTGGAGCATACCCTCGAGCGATACGCGAAGCTCTTCGATCTCGAAGAAGTGGGCGCCAAAGTGGGCTACCCTCATTTCATGAAGCCTTACGACGGCGGTGCGTGGGTCGCGGTGACGCGGATCGAAAACCCTGAGCAGCTAAAAACAGCGTATGACAACAGCGGTCGACGGATTATGCATCTCCAACAAGCGATCGAACCGTTTGATCTCTTCGTCCGGTGTCTCGGAATTGGTCCTGACGTTCGCTTCATCCGCTACGACCCCACGGCTCCGCTCCACGAGCGCTATCAGACCGACACCGATTTCCTGACGTCCGAAGAGAAGAGTCTGCTGCGCGACATGACCCTCACCATCAATTCGTTCTTCGGGTGGGACTTCAACTCGTGTGAAGTCATTCGGAAAGACGGCGTGTTCTACCCCATCGACTTCGCCAACGCCTGTCCCGACTCACAGGTGACATCGCTTCATTACCACTTTCCGTGGCTGGTCAAGACGATGCTCCAGTGGTCGATCTTCTGCGCGGCGACGAACCGCCCGATGCGCACCAACCTGGATTGGCATCGCTACCACGCGATTCGAGACGAAAAACTGACCTACCGTGAGAGCCTGTCCGCCTACGCCGACATCGCCCGTCAAAACTTCGACTTCGATCAGTTCGAGGAGTTCCGACGAAGCCACCTCGGTGGCCTCGATGAGGTGACGTGGACGTATTTCGGCGAGCCACGTGCCAAAGAAGTGATCCGTGCCAAGGTCGAAACGCTATTCCCAGACGACGAGCACGACGAGTTCACCGAGCTCTTCTGGGAACACATTCAAGCGTGGCGACGAAACGAATCGTCTTGAGTCACTCGGCGATGCGCGAATCGTCACGAAGCGCCTTCAAAATCAGAATTGTCGACGCGTCGAGCGCTCCGTTTCGGATCAAGAGTCGAGGACAGTCCGGTTCTCCTTCTGGTCGGAAGCGCGCCTGAATCTCGCGGGCGGTTCTTCGATGCTGGAACGAAGGCCATTCGAACCGATAGCGTACGTCGTCAAAGTCTGGATAACTCCTCAGTGACTCGTACACGGTATACAACGGGTCATTGACTCC
>CAMYKY010000005.1 GCA_947259165.1 uncultured Acidobacteriota bacterium
GCCGCGCTCGACCCCGACGGCTGGCGAGCCATGTTACCGGAGCTCGAGCCGAAGCTCGAAGAAGACAACCGACTACGGATGCTGCTGACCCGCAGGAGCACCGAGACGTCAGGCCTGGCGTACGACGAGTTCGACGAGGTCTATCCCTCCTCGAGCAACGAAGTGCTCCACGCTCGCTTGCTGGCGTTCGCAGCTCAACTCTACCGCACCGCGACCGTACTCGTCGTGCGGGCAGAGCAGGAAGGCGGAGACGGTCGCTTCACCACACGTCAAATACGCGCCCTCGAAAACGAGCTCGACCGTCTCGGAATCGGTGAAACCCTGGTCGAGGTTCGAGTCTATCCCGAACCAAGCACTGGGGAGTGAGCCTACATCGTTGGGCTCCTGCTTTTGCGGCGGCGGATGAACCGGGCGTCGCAGGCTCACGCGGTGAACTGACATCTCAGCAATAGTCGTTCGCTTGGCTGAAGGGCGGCGGACGGCGGTTTGACAGCAATCGATTGTTCTGTGTTACGAATCAACGACAGGAAAGAAGCAATTCCGGGGCTTCGCTCGTCCTCGAGATAGTCTGGTGGTGGGAATGTTTGGTTCGATTGAGTCTGACTCGAATCCTTTCATTTATGACCGATGCGGATTGGTCAACCGTGAAGTAGCCCTGCCATCGCACAGTGACACCCCGTTGCGCTCACCCGGTCATGACTTGAAGATTGAGCGAACACCCGCGAAACTTTCACTTTGTCGTGCCGTACCGGGACGCGCAAACTTTCGGACCACGAACGTTTCTTCGAGACGAGCAGAATGCGCACCGACGGGCTAGGACAGCAGAAATTTGCGCCCAACATGGCTTCCCGAGATCCAGTGCATCACACTGCGCTTGGAAGAAGGGCTTGGCGGGTTCTGTTCGCGATTGCGCTCACGCTTTGGTTGACCATCGTCCTTTTTGGGGAGCTCGGGGCGAAGCTGGGTCGATTCGCCGTCCCGGAAATCGCTATCGGGTGGGCGCTCCTCGTTGCTTTGGTGATCCTTGTGGCCGTGCCTCGCTCGAGCGAACGTTTGTCATTCCGACGTTTCGTCACGGTCGCAGCGATATTGTTTCTTTGCGGATTTCCGCTCATGCGCTGGTGGATGGAGCATCGACACGTTGCTTCACCTCTAGCGGCGCACGTCTCTCGGCGAGTGGGTGAGCCGTCCGAGCGAACACAACCGCTACTCCGGCTCGACGTGCCCGCGCGCCGGTATCTCGCACGTATTGCGCGGCGAAGACGCAACGTCGCCCTGGACATTCGCGGTTTTGTCTATGTCCCGCGCGCCGGTGACTATCGGTTCGACATGAGCTGCGACGATCGTTGTGAGATTCGCATCGGTGGCGAAACGGTCCTCAAAGGAGAGGGTTCGCGGTTTGCCGTCGTGAATCTCGTCCGAGGCGTCCACCCTCTGACGATCATCTACGCTCAAACCGGAGGACCGGCGTTGCTCCTGCTCTCCTGGGATCGCCCCGACGTCGTCGAGCTATTCCCTCTAGAGGCTTATGTCGGCGGCGACGAGGCGAGTCTCACGAGGCGACGCTTCGCCCTCGAGCCATTCTCACGATCCCTATTTCTGGGCGCGACGCTTGCCTGGTTTCTGGTAGCGTCATTGCTTTGCGTTCGGCTCTCTGAGACCCGCACCCAATGGAGCGCAGAGCTCGTGTCGGTCTCACGACGTTGGCTTGCGCGCCCGGCATCAGCCGAGCCAATAGCGCTCGTTCGACCGCGCCCCTGGCTTGCCGCGGGGATCGCCTTCGCCATGTCCGCGGGACTCGTGTCGTGGAGGACGCCAGGATGGATCGAGACAGCAAAAGAGCAATATTCGGTAAACCCGCTGCGTATGCCATACGTTTTGGAGCGGCTCGAGGGCTATCCGCTGTTTCTCCTTTTCATGGCGGTTTTGTGTGTCGCGGTTGCGGCGGCCTTGCGCTTTTCTCGCGGCGCAGAATCGATGGGTCCGTCTCCACGGATGCAGCGTCGGCTGTTGCTCTGCGGGATCGCGGTGTCGCTTCTCTGCGGCGCCTTCTTATCCGAGCGCGAATGGATGCGCTACGGACAGCCTTGCTACGACTACTATTGCGATTTTGCTGAGCTCGTTCGAGCGGGGATGCTGCAGCCAGGTCACACCACCTGGGAGCGGCTTCACCACCACTTGCTCACGAACTATCACTCCAACTCGCCGGTCGCACCCATTGTCGTCGGCGCGCTCGGCACTCTTATCCCCGACATCGTCACCGCCTTCAGAATCGTATCCTTGGGAGCGACTCTGGCAACTCTCCCTCTGCTCGTGGTCATCTCGAAACGCGATCTCGGACTTCGGGGAATCCCCGTTCTGATCGTGGCCTTCTTGTTCACCGCCTCGGGGGCCGTGGGGCGCAGTCTGCTCTTTCCGCAGACCGACGCCGTTGCGATGTTCTTGTTCGCTTTGTCGGTAGAGCGATTGCTGGCCTTTCGCCGGAGCGACGGCTGGGGTGGCTACGTGAGCTCGATCATCGCAATGGCGCTGGCGCTTTTTTCCAAGCTTTCCGCACTCCCGCTTTTGGGAATAGCCGCAGCGATCGTCGTGTGGCCGATCCAACCCGACAGCTCAACCGGTAAGAGCCCATCGGCCATGCCCACCTGGCGCTCCTACGCGCGATGGGTAGTCTCGCGGTGTCCCACAGCGGTGGCGGTGGTCGTCCCTCCCCTCGCCGCGGTTGTGCTCTACGTGTCTTTGTTGGGAACGACGAACAGCTACCGCACCGAATTCGTCCGGATCGCGACACTTGATTCGCAGCTCAGCTTTCATCTCATTGCATGCGTCGTGACTTTGTTACCCCTTCTCTTGGCTCTCATCTTCACGTTTCGAAGAACCTGGACTGCGACCGAGGCGCTTTTCGTAGCCATGTTGATGATCTACCTGGGCGGGCTCTGGGGGAGCGGCGCCTCGGGATGGGAGCGTTTCTATTTGAACGCGCTGCCCATGGCACTTCCTCTCGCGGTAGCGCGATTCGCTCCTCTGCGGGAAATGAAAGATCCTTGGAGCGTGCTCACCCTGTGCGTCGCGTACGCTGTGGCCCACGGCGTCCGCATGGGGCTCGATCTGTACAACGGGGCTTAACGAGCGCGCCACGTTCGGGTATCTCGAGGCAGAGCATCTGAGCTATCGTAGGCGCGCCACATGAGCTCCATCGCGTTAGATGACCTCGGCCGCGGCCGCTTTCTATTCTGCTCTCTGCTCTCGTACTTCGTTCTCGCGCTCGTCGCCTTCTACCCCCAGTCGGTTCGGCCCTGGGACACGATTGCCTACATCGGAGACGCGTTGGAGTCTGTATGGATTATTGCTTGGAACAATCACCAGTTCTTCACCGATCCCGGTAACATATTCGACGCCAACATCCTGCATCCTAGTCCCAAAGCAATTACGTATACGGATCACCGCCTGGGGACGTCTTTACTAGTTGCACCCGTGGTTTGGCTATCGGGAAATCCGGTCCTGGGCTACAACGTCGCGATTGCCCTTGGATGCGTGCTTGCCGCCGGCGCGGCTCATCGACTCGCAAGAAGCCTGGGGGTCAGCGCTTTGGGGGCCTGGACCGCCGGCGCTCTTTATGGGTTCAACACCTTCCAGGTGAACGAGGGCGCACGACTTCACATTCTCTACCATGGTTTTCTTCCACTTGCTTTGGAACAGCTCCTCCGCTTCCTGAAAACGGGGCGAAAACGACATGCCTACTTCACCGGAGCGTGGATGTTCCTTCAGGCGCTTTGCTCGAGCTACCACGTTTTGTACGGAGCGTTGCTCCTCGGCATCGTCGCATTGGTCGCGTTCGTCGCCCGCCCTGCGCTTTTCATGCGGCGGCTGCCCACGCTCGTCCTTGCAGCTACCCTGGCGGCGCTTCTGTTTCTTCCCATCCTGGTCCCGTATCTCGAGAGCTCGCGCGTCCACGGGTTCCGACACGAGATGCCAACTGGAATCGACCTCCAGCACTATGTGACCACGACGCCGACGAACCTGGTCTATGGATCCATCGGCGCCGAGTTTCGTCTTCAGCAACGCGCTCCGCACTTCGTGGGATTCGCGTCGATGGTACTCGTCGTGGTGTCGCTCGGAGTCTTCGCGTGGAGAAAGGATCCGGACGAACGCGATGATGTCTTGCTCCAAGCTCGAATCTGGGTGCCAGCGGCTCTGGCGCTCGCCTTAGTCTTCGTCGCCCTCTCACTCGGAAAGGACATGCTGGCCTTCGGTCACAGCTTCGGGCCCGGCCCCTATCGACTGTTGTACGACTGGGTGCCAGGGTTTCAGAAAGTCCGCATTCCCGAGAGGTTGAGCGTGGTGGCGATGTTGTTCATCGCATTGCTCGTCGGCCGGGGGATATCGCTTGTCGAGCGTTTCCGCGCGCCCTGGCTTGCGTATCTGCTCGCACTCTTCGTGCCGATGGAGCATCTATCCCCACTTCCCGAAACAACGCGCATTCCGGTGACCGACAGTGTGCCTACCGTCTACCGTTGGCTCGACGAACAACCTGCCGAAGCGGTAGCGGAGGTGCCCATACACGGCGAGGCGCTGGTGCGCAAGGAAACGCTGGAGATGTATTTCTCCTCTTACCATCACAAGCCCATCATCCATGGGTACGAGAGCTATCCGCCGCTCATCACGAGCATTCTCAGGCAGCTCGCTCTCGAGTTCCCGACCGAGTCGAGTATCGAGGGATTTCGTCGAGTTGGCGTTGACACGGTCATCGTGCACCGGGGTCGACTCGGGTCCGAGGAAGTCGAAGCGAAGCTGCCAGAATGGATTCAGAAGGGGCGGCTAACGCCTCTGTCGAGATTCACCGGCGACCAGTCCGTCGTCTACGACGCCGTAGCTGATGAAGTCTACCGGTTGACGCCACGCGAGCCCCCGCTTCGCGCAGCCGCATATCCGTCGGGACGTCCCTTCCGAGATCCAGCGTGGCAGTATCGGGCCACAAGGGGCGATCCTTACCAGGCTGTCGACGGTAGTCTCGAGTCCTCGTGGATCGTCATGCAACCTCTATTGGGCGACGAAGTCTTCGAAGTCGATTTTGGAGAGGCGGTAGCGGTGTCCGGCATCGTGCTTCGCCTTCGCCGTGGCAGCAAGTTTCCTCCGCGATTCAGAATCGTCGGCTGGGACGAAAGCGGCCAACGGGTTCGCCTCGCGCGGTATGACGCCTCACATGCAGTGCAGCTTCTCGACGCGCTCATGGAGAACCCAGGCGAGGCAGCTTTGGGATTCGACCTCGGTGGCGTCGAGGTGACGAGCTTATCGCTCAACATCGGACGCGGCGGCACCCGTTTCGACCGCACTTTGATTCCGGGGTGGTCAATCCCCGAGATCGAGATATGGGTCAACCGGGAGGCAGAAAAGTTGCGCTGAACCACGCGCGCCTCAAAGAAGGATGAGCAGGTCAAGCTCAATCGCAGTGCTTGCCGGCTGAAGGGTGCATCCGGGTAGTACCGGTAGTACACGCCATCGATCCACACACCGTCTCGGGTGTCCAGGACGGACAGGCGTGATCCATATCGGCACGGAAAGGAGCGAGCCCAGAATCATCGCGCCGGCGCAACGAAATCGGTAACGACCGTTGCGTGCTCCGGGGCCGTACGCTAACCTTCATCGCGGCATGGCACGATTTTCGACTTTCACCTTCGGCGTTTCGTTGTGTCTCGCATCCTGCAGCCCGTCGCAGAGGACGTCGTCATCAGCTTGCGAGGGTTGCAGCGTCTTGTTGATTACGATGGATACAGTAGGGGCCGACCGTCTGGAGTGCTACGGCTATACCCAAGAGACGGCGCCCAACGTGTGCGGCCTCGCCGACGAGGGAGCTCTCTTCACCAGGGCGTTCAGTCAGTCTTCTTGGACGCTTCCCGCGCATGCCTCGATGCTCTCCGGGCGTTACCCGAACGAGCACGGCGCGGTGACGATGCGAAGTCGGATGAGCGTCGAGCAACCACGTCTCGCCCGGATCCTGCGGCGAGAGGGCTATGCGACCGGTGCCATTATCAGTGCGCGCCTGCTCGACCCCAACTTCGGACTGCGACAGGGGTTCGACAAGTTCGACTTCTCCGCCGTGGAACGCGGAATCCATTCGAGCTTCGCGGCTTCCGTTTCCGATAATGCCATTTCCTGGCTGCAGGAGACTACATCGCCGTTTTTCTTGTGGCTGCACTATTACGACCCGCATCACGCGTTTCTCGTGCATGACGGTACCGACGACCCGCAGCCGGAGATTGCCGACGACATCCTCGAGTATCCGTACTGGAACGAGCATCCCTCTCCTGACTTCGATTACTACCGCGCGCACGAGGAGGTTTTCGCCGCGCGCTACGACGGCGAGCTACGTTTCACCGATACCCATATCGGCCGGGTTCTCGACCATCTACGTGATACCGGCCGTATCGACGACACCATCGTCTATGTGACCGCGGATCACGGTGAAGCTTTCGCGACACATGAGTTGTCGGGCCACGACAATGTCCTCTACGACGAGCTCATACACGTACCCTTGATCGTCCGGGCACCGGGCGATACCGCGCCCCGGATCGTCGACACTGTCCAAGAGACGCGCGATATCTTCCACACGACACTCGAGGTTCTGGGCGTCGAGTCGCAGTGGGCGTCCGGATACAACCTCCTGAGCGATACTCGAGAGTACGCTTTCACAGAAGTCGAAAGCCGCAACGAGCACAAACGCGCCGCGATCGTCGGCGAACGGTGGAAGCTCGTCTACACGCTCGACAACACCGTAGAGCTCTACGATCGAAGCGCCGATCCGAGCGAGACCGAAAACGTCGCAACGGACAATCCCGACCTGGTCAAGGAGCTTCTCACCCGGCTCACGAACGAGATGAACATCGTCATCCTCGACGAAGAGGCCGTCGATCAGTTGCGGGCGCTCGGCTACGTCAACTAACGGCCGCCGGTACTTGCAGGATCCGGATCGTCGGACCGGATAGCCGTCCCTCCTCCGGCTTGAACTCTTTCACGAGCGGACAAATCTGGAAGAGTTTCTCGTAGTTTTTCGTCTGCCGGTGCTCCGGGCCGAACCGCTCGTAGCTCGTGGAGGTCACGATCAGATACTGCGCCCCGGCTTCACCGTGATGGGCGACACCGATGTCGATGACACGCTTCGACTCGGTCACATCGAAACGCTGGCGGTCGAGAACCGGCGTGTGGCGCTCGACGGCGAAGTGGGTGCCCGGCGGCAGGTGCGCGTCGATCCAAAGTGCCGCCATCGTTCCCGTATCCGGAAGCGTCACGAGACGATTCCGCCGCAGCGTCATCGATATTGGAAACCACAAGACGAACACCATGACCACGACGAGCGCGAGTGTCTCGAGTGGCCACGACCGGAAGCCGGCGGGTCGCCCTGCGCGCCGTTCGAGCCGCCCGCGGACGAAAGCGATCGACTCGACGATTCCGTAGCCGGCCAACACGGCAAAAAACGGATAGACGGGCATGAGATTTCCCGCGAAGTTGATTCTCTGCGAGCTGTAGAAGCTGTAATAAAGAACCGGGTAAATCAGGAACACTGCGAGCCGCCGATCGATACGATACAGCGCCATCACGAGCCCGAGGAGACTCGCTAGAAACGGCCAGAGTCCCGCGCCGTATCGCACGGTGTAGCTTGCATGCGTCCTCCAGTTGTCGACCCCTTCGGCGCCGGCCAAGCCCTGAAAGCCATAGTTGTACAGTCCCGCGCCGACGTGATCCAGGAAACGGGCGAGATCGGCGAAGAAATAAGGACAGCCCGCGGTGAAACCGACGATCGAGCCGAGCGCGCCAAGATAGAGATCGGGCCCGCTGAGGAAGCCGATTCCTCGACGAAAGAGCACCGCAACGAAAAACGGGATCAGTAGTAGCGCCGCGTTGTACTTTACGGCGACCGCGAAGCCGACGGCGGTGCCGGCGGCCAATGCGAAGGCTCGCCCTCCTCGATCGAGGTAGACGAGTGTCACGAAGACACTCACCGTCGAGAAGAGGACCAGCAGCGCGTCCGGTTTGTTGTACTGAGAGATCTCGACCACCCCCGGTGCGACCGCGAGAAGCGCCGCCGACACCAGGCCCACGCGCGTCCCAAAGACCCACCGCCCGAGTACAAAGACCGCGAGAACCGCCAACACACCTGGAACCACGCCGGCGCCGAAGCGCCCCCAAAACAGCATGTCCTCGATTTGCATCTGATGGACACTGCTCCAACGCCCGGTGGGAGCCTCGAGATAGAAGACGACGAGGTAGGTCGCGATGTTGACATACGGCTGGACGCTCGGGTGGTGCCACCAGTGGGGATTCATGTCGCCGCGTTTGATCATCTGCAAGTACGAGTGCACGTACTCGTACTCGTCAGGGATGTAGCTTTGGGGAAGTCCACTTTTGATGCCGTCGTAACGCACCGCGCTCGCGACAACGAGAATTACGATGACGAGGATGGGTGTCTTGGCGCGGCGGAGAAGCCCGATGAGCTCTTCCCGATTTCCCGGAAGCCCCCAGTAACACACCAAAAACCAGACCGCGGTGAGGGCGATGACCCCCAACGCGATACTCCTCCGGGACACCGCGGGCTCGGCGAAGCTCAGATAATACGCGTTGGTGAGAAGCGTCGCTGTCGAGAGCAGAAGCAAGACGAAGCCGACGCGCCGGCGCGTGCGTTGTTCAGGTCGCCAGGATCCGAAGCTATCGGCGAGCCGCATCATCGGCCGGCGTTGAACATCTGAAACTTCGCGTGTTTACGGGCTCCTCGCTCGACGAAGCGCTCAGGGTATGCTGACATTGGCTCACATCATATAGAAGCTTCAGAACTTCGAGCAAACATCGGGTCCTGGGAGGCATCACGCTCGAACGGAAACAGTCCACTAAGCTAGGGCTCGACACGTTCGAAGCGCACTTTGTCCACCGCCAAGAACGGGCCCGAGGTGTCCTCGGCGGAGAGGAGCTCGAGCACGTTGAGACGCCGCCACCAGCCGGCTTCAGCCATGAGCAGGTGCTCCTCCATCTCGGTTCCCGGAAAAAATCCGCCCATCAGCCCACCGTTCAACCAGACTTCGACGGGAACGGGATCGACGCCGTTGGGCACCGCGCACTCGATGTAAACACGTAGCCGCTCCGCGCGATCCGTAGGCACGAACAAAGCCGCCCCGGGTGAGACAGCGTAGCGAACGTCGCGCAGCCGCTCGTTCCAGTCTTTGACGCCACTCCATCCGTTGCCGACGAACGGCGGGTCGGTGAGCCCTAGATCGATCACACCGCCAAGGTTGTTCATGCTGTGGAACAAGTACTTGCCGACAAGGATGTCGTATTGGGTCTTCGGGCGATCGTAGCGATGAGCGAAGAGCCAGTTCATCGGGAACGAGAACGGGTACCCGATGCCGTCAAAAGCGTCCTCCAGTCCACCCTCGGCGGCGGCTTGCCACGAGATCGTATCGTCCACCGGAATGCGTCCCTTGCGATATTGCTCCATGAGGAGACCGTTGGCGGCAACGAACGTCAACAGTACCGTAGCGACCACGGCCTGCGGGTAGCGCCACGCAAGCTTGACACCGAAAGCGACCGCAGTAGCGAGTCCGAGAGCAAGAATCGGCAAAGCCGAATCGAACCGTCGCGCACCAAACGAGCCACCCGCCCACCAGTCAGACACCGAGGAGTTGACGTACGTCAGCAATAGGAGCACTCCGACGAGGGGGAGCCCGATCCTCGCTTGGCGTCGCACGAAACCGGGAAGCCCCAAGGCCGCGACGAGCAGGATCGGGCTCCACGAGAAAAGACCGTGGCGCGAAGAGAACAGCGTCTCGGTCAAGAACGGATCGAACCAGCGCATATAGCCGACGCCGACAGGCACACCGATGTAGAGACGATCGTAGATAATTCTCCAGCTGATGAGCTGCGGCGATACCGTCAAAAGCCCTGCGACCCCAAAGGCCACGACCTGCATCCATTCGCGTCGTCGCTGGTGGCGAACGAGCGCCCATGCGGGCAAAACGCCGAAGACCGCGTTTTGCCAGCGCACGCACGCAGCGGCGCCGAGAATCAGTCCCAAGATCGCGAAATCGCGGGTCGTGGTGGGTCCCTCCGCCCAGCGGTCCAAAAATAGTGCGACGAGCAAGAACGTGAGCGCATGTGTGTAGATCGAGTGGTAGGTCATGTACCACCCGAGAAAGCTTCCAAGCCCCAGCGTCACCGTCGCGAGAAACGCGACCCCGGGCGGAAACCATCGGCGCAAGAAACGGTCGAGCACGAGAAGGCCGAGCCATCCGATCAAGAAGTTCCCGAGCGCCACGGTATGGAGGTACGGGTCGGAAAACCCGTCGTACGCGCTGTCGATCCCATGGGCATTGGCGAGCCACGCGCTCACGTGACCGAGCCAGATAAACGGAGCCCACGCAAGCGGTGCGCCCACGGGGAACGAAAAGCGAGGTCGGCCGGTCTCTCGCACCGGGTGCGAGCCCCGCTGACCGTCGATACCGAGTCGTCGGTACTGATTCCCGAGATCGAGATCCCCATCGAACGCCACCGAGTGCGCGTACGAGTAATACCAAAGCCCGTCACCCCGGAGCCGGTAACCCCGGAAGTGGAGAAGCGGCAACAGTAGGAGTAAAACGCCGAGAAAGCCGTAGACGCGCGCGCGCGCCTTGTCGGTAACCGCGTTCGCGAGCACGAGCGCGACAGCGATGCCGACGCGAACGGCGAAGCCGGCGGTGCCGATGGCGCCGAGAATCGACACTCCCCCGGTCATGACGCACAAAGCAAGATCGATCACTGAAACGCCAAGAAGCGTGCGGAGGATGCGCCGGCGGTTCACGCGGTGGTTATAGGGTTTCATGCCGTGTTGCTGCAACCGTCCAAATCACTGCTTCGTCAGCCGAACCCGACGAGATGTCGTACAATCCGCTCAATCCTCCAAGCTCAACGCCAACGTCCGAATCTTGTCTGCCCGGGCTTCCCATGAATAGGCCTTTGCGTCTTCGAACGCCCGCGCTGCAAGGCGAGCACTCAAAACACCGTCCCCGAGAAGTCTTTCGATTGCGGACGCCAGAGCTTGGGGATCCCCTGCCGGAACGAGAAGAGCGTTGTCCTCGTGGGTCAGCACCTCGCGGATCGACGTTAGGTCCGAGGCAACGATCGGACGGCCGGACGCCATCGCTTCGAAGAGCTTGAGCGGTGACGTGTAGAGACGCGCCGTCGTCGAATCGAGATTGGGAATCACGAAAATCGACGCCTGAGCCCGTTCAGCCGCTAGCTCGGAGGGCGGGACGAACCCGCGGAAGCGGACACGGTCGGAAACGGCTACCTCCTCGGCGAGCCTTTTTACACGATCGAGATCCGGCTCGGGCGGAAGACCTCCCACAACGACGAGCTCGGCGCCATCCACTTGTTGCATCGCGCGCACCAGAATATCGACGCCCTTCCAGGGGTAGAGCTGTCCAATGTAGTACACGAACGGCTTGCCCGCGGGCGCCGGGGGCATCGTTTCGGGCACCCTGCACCCGTCGGGCACGACCCGCGAAGGCGGAAGCGGTCCGTGCCTTTCTTCGAGCGACGACAGGAGGGCGCCCGTGATCGCCACCACCCCGGACACGTTCCGACATACACGTCGCTCACGCCGATCGAGCCGCGCCAGTTTCGATGCCGAGGCGCCCTCTGAATCCGCGTACAGGGCCGCCCGTTCCTCCGCGAACACGGCCGCGACCGTATGCGCTTCGTAGATTACCGGCGATCGGGTCAACCGCCGGGCGAGATCGGCGATGAGCAGATCGCGCGTGAACACGACATCCCACTCGTCGAGAAGCAATCCAAACACCCGCACGAGAAACCCGAGACGTCTCCGCGTCGAGACTCGTCGCAGGTGAAGCCGCGGATGCGGCTCGAGGTCGAAAAACGACAAGCACTCGGCATCCGAGCGCGCGTCCGAGCGCCGCACGGCGAGCTCGACATCGACACCACGGCGCGCGAGCGCGTGGCACGTTTCGATCGTCTGGATGCCATTGGCACGCTCCATCGGGAAACGGATGTCGGCAAGATAGAGAAACTTCATGAGGGAGGGTCGGTCCCGGTCACGATTTCACAGACGACGTCGCTTCCGATACGCACGCGTACCGGCGTTGTTTCCCGACAGCGATGCGTGATCGCTAAAAGGTAGCCCGCAACGCCGACGCTCTTCGTCCTGTTCATTCGGCGACCATCATAACGGAAGGCGGCCAGGTGATTCTTTTTAACCTGATGCCGAGCTGTCCGCGCCACGCCGGCGGTAGCGGTTGGCTCATGATCGGCGAAGCCCGAGGCGGCGGCGGTGAAGTCACACCGTTGCCGGAGCGAACTCGTCCCCTGTCACCCCGAACGAACGCCTCGCGCGCGAGCTTGTCGCAAGCGCCGTTGCTCCTGAGATAGAGTGCACCCGCATGACAGCCGCGAGACAAACAGAGCTCTTCGAGCTGATGCGCGAGAGCTACGCGCTCGTCGACGAGCTCGGGCTTCCCAATATCAAGAGCGACTACTGGCACTCGATCCTGAGCGTTGGCCGCCAGGGCGAAGGCGGGAAGGGCGATTTCATCGAGCGCGACGAGCTGTGGCTCGACTTCCGCAACAACGTCATCACCAAAGGCCTCGACAACGCCAACGTCCCGGACGAAGTGCTCCCCCGGATTCACGAAAAGTGGAAGCGGATCTACGAGACCCTCGCGGCGAGCATTCCCGACAGGTTCCGGCGCTACCTTCAGGAGTCTCCCATTGGAAACCCTCGGGCTCTCGAGATCGACGGCGTCGCGATCACCCAGTCGTCCATCGAGTACACCTACATGCTCACCCACCTCGACCGCTACCTCGCCGAAGCCCAGGTCGTCGTCGACATCGGTGGCGGCTATGGAGGGCTCGCCCGCCTCATCAAGCTGGCGCATCCGGAGACGAGGCTCGTCCTCCTCGATCTTCCCGAGATCAACACGATCCAGACGTATTTTCTCGGCAACGCCTTGCCCGACACAACCGTCCTCGGTCTAAGAGACGTCTCGCATCAAAATGTCATCGACCCTCGAGAAATCGACGCGGACTTTCTCGTACTTCCCGGGCAGCTCATCGATAGACTTCGGCCCGGTTCGTTTCAGATGGCGATCAACACTCGCTCAATGATGGAAATGGATCTCGAAACAGTGTCGCACTACGTGGGTCACATTCAGGACAAGCTCGCGATCGGTGGCGTCTTTTTCTGCGTCAACCGCTACGAAAAGAAAACGCGCCTCAAGGAGTACCCTTTCGACGAGCGTTGGTACGTGAGCTACTCGGAGCCCTGGCCCAATCTCATCGACGCAAACCCCCATCACGAGCTCGTCGCCGTACGAACGGACTTCCCCGTCGTCAACGGCTTGAAGGAGCACGTCGCGGGGTTTCCCCCCTTCGGAGGCGCGATCGGTCGCGTGCGCGCGAAGCTGAGGGCGGCTCTAAGCTAGCGGCCATCGCGACTACGGGTCTGAGGCGACCACAGTCACTTCGAAACCTTGGTTCGATGCGTCCTCAGCGGTCATCAATCGCGCTTCGGAAATCCCGCGATCCACGATCGCGATAGCCACGACGCTAGCCCGCCTCTCGACCAGTGCCGGGTCTTCGAGGGGTCCGCGGTGTCCACGAACCACGGCCCGAACCTTGGAATTCACCTCGAGCCAATTCGCGATCGAATCCAGCACTCGCTCGGCGTCATCATCGAGCTCGGCTTCTCCTCGCGGAAACACGATCGTCGCGCTCGGTTGGGGGCTCTCGTCAAAAGGAGCGTGACCCGGCGGCGCCTCGTCCACGATCTCGAGGGTGTAGTTTCCGTCCGTCGCCCAAACCCGACACCACGACTCACCGCCGTCTTCCCGCATCACGGTGAACGTCAAGCGGTTTCCCGCTTCCCGGCGGATAACACCCTGGAGTCTCTCACTCTCGGCGACGAAGTGCTTGATGATCGCGTCGCGAGCGAGATCGCTAGGGACGTCATACTCGAGGCTCCAGTAGGGGCCGGTGACCTTTTTTCGGGTGCGCTGGTTGCCGTCGCGATAGACGACGGCCATTTCGTGCTCTTCGTCTTGCCCCGCAACAACGAGAATGGAATCGGGCACGGGCTGGATCAACGGGTGGCTGTCGGGCGCAACCAAGAGCATGGTCACAAAAAGGGCGACGCTCATCTCGCCAGTGTAGACACGATGCGTTGCTGTTGATCTTCGGTCAGCTCCGGAAACATCGGCAGCGCCAACGTCTCCCGAGCAGCCCGCTCCGATTCAGGAAAATCTCCCGGCCCGTAGCCGAGGTGCGAAAAACACGGCTGCAACGGCAGAGGGACGGGATAATAGATACCTGACGCAATCCCTTCTTTCGCGAGTCGCGCTCTCGCCGCATCGCGCTGTTCCGATCGGATCACGTATTGGTGGTAGACGTGATCCCGCACCGGGGTCGGGATCTCGAAGCGACCGCTTTCAACGAGTCCGCTTTCGCGGAAAAGCTCGTCGTAACGGCGCGCTTTTTGTCGCCGAGCCCTGGTCCAATCGTCGAGATAACGGAGCTTGACGTTGAGCACCGCCGCCTGGACGGCGTCCATGCGGAAATTGCCACCGACGACGTCGTGCAGATAGGTCGTCTCGGCGCCGTGATTTCTCAGTCGCCGAAGTGCTCGGGCGAGCTCTTCATCGTGTGTCAACGCCATGCCCCCTTCGCCCATCGCACTGAGGTTCTTGCTCGGGTAAAACGAGAAACACCCGATCGCCCCGAAGCCCCCCGCACCTTCGGCGCCGATTGCCTGCGCCGCGTCTTCGACCATGACGAGCCCATGTTGATCGGCGATGTCGGTGATCGTCTGCATCTCGGCGAGCTGCCCGAAAAGATGAACCGGCACCAACACTTTGGCTCTACCGGTGATCGCTTCTGCGATTCGGGCCGGGTCGATATTGAAGGTACTCGGATCGATGTCCACGAACACGGGCGTTGCGCCCAAACGAGAGACGACGCCCGCCGTCGCAAAAAAAGAATACGCGGTCGTCACCACCTCGTCGCCGCGGCCTACGCCGAGCGCCATGAGGCTCATTAAAAGCGCGTCCGTTCCCGAGCTGGCACCCACAGCGTGCTCCACGCCGCAGTGCGTCGCAATTGCGTCCTCGAAGCGAGTCACTTCTTCGCCCAGGATGTAGTTCCGGCTGTCGACACAGCGTGTGATTGCCTCGAGGATCTCGTCCCGAATTGGAGCGAGTTGCGCTTCGAGATCAATGAGCGGAATCTTCGGCACCATAGAGCACTAGACTAGTGGACTGTAACAGATACTCGCTGCCAAAATCACGGGTCCTTTCGCGCGCTGGCTGCGTTGCGATTCCTCGAGATACCGCGGTATATCGTCGTCATCGCGCCTTGCCAGCCCACAAAATGACCTCGCGATTTGCGCAACGAGTATCTGTTACAGCCCACTAGTATATGAGATTCGTTTGAAAGACTCCGGATGCTGGCGTAACATACCGCCGCCGGGAACGAACAAACAGAGGGTTATTGACTTGAGCACGGTTATTGCGATGCCGGCCTATAAGGCGGCCCTGACGATCGAGAAGACCTTCCGGGACATCCCCGCAGGTAGCTTCGACAAAGTGCTCGTCGTCGACGATGCGAGCCCTGACAAAACGGTCGAAGTGGCCAAGGGCCTGGGTCTCGAGGTCCGACGGCACCCGGAAAACCGCGGCTACGGCGGCAATCAGAAGACGTGCTACGACTGGGCGCTTTCCGAGGGCGCGGACGTCGTCGTGCTCCTGCACCCCGACTATCAATACGCGCCGCACCGCGTTCCCGCACTCGTCGAGCCCATTCTCGCCGGCCGCGCGGACTTTACCTTCGGATCGCGCTTCGTCGACGGCGGCATGCCTATGGACGGCGGCATGCCGCTGTACCGCTACGTCGGGAATCGATTCACGACCGCGATCGAGAACATGGCGCTCGGAACGTCGTTCAGCGAGCTCCATAGTGGGATGAAGGCGTACTCGCGCCGGTTTCTCGAGCTCATTAGCTACCACGACTTCTCCGATCGGTTCGTTTTCGACTCGCAAATGCTCATTCGTGCCGTCATTCTGGATTTCCGCATCGAGGAAGTCGCCATCGAGACGCGCTACGCTGACGAGTCGTCGTCTATCGACATTCCGAGCTCGCTCGGCTATATCCTCGAGACGTTCGGCGAGCTCTACCGCGCGCGGCGAGATCGGGATCGTCTCAAACAAGAACTCGTCGAGCGCGAACACGCGCTGGGATAGGCCGGCGTGAAGCTCGCCGTCTTCACGCCGCTTCCTCCCATGCCCACCGGCATCGCGGACTACAGCGAGCTTCTCGTCACCGCGCTCGAGCAGACGGACGGCTTCGACATCGAAGCGTTTTGCCCCACGGGTGCAAAAGTGCAATCGTTTCCGATCCGCGCGCCCGAGACGTTCGACGGGAGTGCGCTCGCGATGTTCCACGTCGGCAACAGCGAGCATCATGACTTCCTCTATCCCTATCTTTTCGATCATCCCGGCGTGCTCGTCCTGCACGATCTCGTGTTGCACCACGCACGATTGAACGCCTACTTACAAAGCCCCGAAGTCCGGGACTACCGCGCCGACATAGGAAATCGCGACAAGCGCGAGCGTGCGCTCGCCAAGCTCGATGGGTACCGCGCGGAAGTGGCCCGGGCTTATCCGGCCGATGGAGCCAAAGGAGAAAGAAGCGCCGCCATCGCCGAAATCGCGATCCGCATGGGAGGCGGGAGCCTTTTGTACGCGTATCCGCTCTACGAGCATCTCGTCCGCGCGAGTCGACTGACGCTCGTCCACGCAACGACGGCGCGCGACGCAATCCTCGAGCGCTGCTCGGAAGCGAACGTTGCGCGCGTGCGCATGGGGATCCCGGCCCCGCGGCTCGTCGACATGAAGGATGCGAGAGAACGTCTCGGGCTTCCGGACGGTCTCCTCCTCGCGTCGTTCGGGCTCGTGACACCGGAAAAACGCGTTGGCATGGCGCTACGTGCGCTCGTGCGATTGCGCCGCCGCGGGATCGAGGCGCGCTACGTTCTCGTCGGCGGAGCCGTTGAGCACTACGACGCCCGCGCCGAGGCGAAAGCGCTAGGCGTCGACGACGCGGTGATATTTGCTGGCCGCGTGCCCGAAGAGGAATTCTGGCTCTACGGCTTCGCCGCCGATATTTGCTTGAATCTTCGCTACCCCTCCGCGGGCGAAACCTCGGCAACTCTGTTGAGGCTCCTCGCATGCGGCCGTCCGGTGATGGTCACCGACCAAATCCACGTCGCCGACTTTCCCGACTCCGTCGTGGCGCGATCGAAACTCGAAGGCGACGAGGATGGCCTCTATTGCGATCTCGTGGATCTCATCCGCGCCAAACACCGTCGTCGGGAGCTCAGCGAGAACTCTCGCGAATTCGTCCTTCGAGAGCACAGCGCCGACGCGATGGTCGCGGACTATGCCGATGCGCTCGGTAACATATAATCTGAGGCATGGCGGCACCCCACGACGGCTTCGTCCGTAAACTGAGAAACCGGGTAACGCGCACCCGGCGTGATTGGCAGACGAACAAGCTCAAAGAGCGCGGCGACGGCGTCGCCGACTCCCTGCCGCATTTCGTCGTCTACGAGCCGACGCTTCTTTGCAATCTGCACTGCAACTTCTGCTACGTCGCCGACATTCTGAACCCGGAAGACTGGCGCTCGAAAGAACTGACGCTCGACGAGCTCGATCGCATGTTCGGCGAGGGCGGGGTGAAAGCCTACAACATCACCGGCGGCGAGCCCTTCGTCCGCAAGAACCTGCTCGACATCTTCACGCTGTTCAAAGGCAAGGGCATGCGGTGCGACTACATCACCACGAACGGCACCGTCATCAGCGAAGACCGTGCCCAGGGGCTTGCGGAGCTCACCAAGGCCGGCTTTTTGAAACACATCAGCGTCTCGATTGACGGCCCCCCCGAGTTCCACGATGAGGTCCGGGGACAACGCGGCGCGTTCCAAAAATCCGCGGACAACATCCGCCTGCTGCGCAAGGTCTACGCTACGCGAGAGATCGCCGCCCCCATCTCGATCAACACGACTCTGACCGCCGGCAACCTCCATTTGCTCGAAGACGTCGTCGACGAGGCGGAAAAACTCGAGGTCGACCTCGTCGGCTTGAACCAGTTGATGTTCGCAACGCCGAGAGAGGTCGACGAGACGCTCGCGATCATCGGCGAGACCAACGCGGACGTCATCAGCACTCACGTCACCGAGGACCCCGGCCTCGATCCCAAGGCGGTGCCGCCCGTGCTCCGCAAGGCCGTCGAGTATGCGGCTGCCAAAGGGATCACTATCAACTGGCGGCCCGGCCAATCCACCGACGACCTCGAGCACTACTACACTCCGGACCGCCCCCTGAAGGGCCAATGTTTTTACCCGTTTTTCGGCGGCCGCATCACCTACGACGGAAAAGTCCATTTCTGTCCGTTCATTCGGATCGAAGTGGGCGATCTGCGCGAGCAGAGCCTCGAGGAGGTCTGGAACAGTCCCCGTTATGTGGAGCTTCGGCAGAAACTCCTCGAGCACGGGATTTTTCCCGTCTGCCGGAGGTGCTGCAAAGTCGAGCTCGACTACTCCGACCGTGAAGCATTGACGCAAATTGAGCCCGTGAGTACTAGCGCGTAGCCGGGCGTTGAGCCCTCGTGCCCGTGCCCGATCGTCGTGGATCTGCCGTTATCGTCAATAAGAAAAGCAAGAACTCGTATCTGTATCCTTTTCGGGCACGGGCAACGCGCGCGGGCACCGGCACGAAAGAGCCAGGTGCGAATTTTGGAGCCGTTTAATTATTCCCACAAAAGACGATAGGTGCCACCCAGTACCCTTGCGACACCCGGTGGCGCACCGTTATAATCCAGTGAGTAAGGGGGCGAATCATGCATACCAAAAAGCTCAAGTTCATCGTTGGAACCATCGTCATTCTCGGAGCCGTGCTCGCGCTGGCGATTACGGGGATGGAGGAGAGCAAGGCTTACTATCAGACCGTTCCCGAGCTCAAGGCCATGGGGGTCAAAGCCGAAGGGCGCCGAATCCGCGTGGCGGGTGACGTCGTCGTCGGTTCTATCGAGAGACACGAAGAAGGCGTCGTAACGTTCGTGATCGACTATGAAGGCGAAAGTCTGCCGGTGCGCTACGTGGGTCGCGGGCCCGTTCCCGACACCCTCGTCGACCGAGCCCAGGCGGTCGCGGAAGGCACGCTCGAGGCCGACGGGACATTCGAGGCCACGCTCGTCCAGGCGAAGTGCGCTTCCAAATACGAAGCGGCCTATGAAGAAGGCAAGATCGTCACAGAATAAACGTTCTCGTTAGCCGCCGATGCGTTCAAGCGAACAGGAGGACCGGTTGATCTGTACCCGGACCCATCTCGACCGCGTTGAGCATCAGGAAAGGGCCGGATGCATCATCTAGGCAATTTTTCGCTCATGGCAATCCTCGTCATAGCGGCGTACGCGGTCATCGCCTCGCTCCTCGGAGTGAAGCGCGGCAGCGTCAAGCTCACCAAGAGCGGCGAGCGGGCGCTACTCGCGTGCACCGCATTGTCGACCACCGCCTGCTTCTCACTCGTGTGGCTGTTGATGAAGAGCGATTTCCGATTCGAGTACGTGGCGAGCTACTCGAATCGCGAGCTACCCTTCTTTTACAAGCTGGCATCTCTGTGGGCGGGCAACGACGGGTCGCTTCTTTTCTGGAGCTGGCTCATGCTCCTGTTCAGCGGGATCGCGGTCGTCACCAACCGGAACAAAAACCGCGAGCTCATGCCCTACGTGGTCGCGACGCTCGGCGCCGCAGCGCTTTTTTTCACCTACCTGAACTACTTCGTCACCAACCCCTTCGGTCAGCTTGGCATCATCACCGCGGCGGGCACGGAGTCGTGGGCTCCGGTCGATGGGCGTGGGCTCAACCCTCTGCTCCAGCACCCGATCATGGCGATCCACCCGCCGATTCTCTACATCGGCTACGTCGGCTTCATCGTTCCCTTCGCCTTTTGCATCGCCGCACTCGCGTCGGGACGTCTCGGCTCCGAATGGATCGCGGCGACCCGCCGGTGGACGCTCGTCGCGTGGTTCTTCCTCGGGACCGGCATCATTCTCGGCGGCCGCTGGGCCTACGTCGAGCTCGGATGGGGCGGCTACTGGGCTTGGGACCCGGTCGAAAACGCGGCGTTTCTACCCTGGCTCACGGGCACCGCTTACCTGCACTCGGTGATCATCCAGCAGCGCAAGGGGATGCTCAAAATCTGGAACGTGGTGCTCGTCGCGGCTACGTATTTGTTGTGCGTGTTCGGTACGTTTCTTACCCGCAGCGGCATCGTCTCTTCGGTGCATGCGTTCGCGGAATCCGACTTCGCACAGATTTTTCTCGTGTTTATCGTGAGCGCGACGGTGTTGTGCACCGGCTTGATTCTCTACCGGTTGCCTCAGCTCAAATCCGAGAACGAGCTCGATTCGATGGTCTCGAGAGAATCCGGTTTTCTCTACAACAACCTGCTGTTCCTCGTGGCAGCTTTTGCCGTCTTGTGGGGAACGATGTACCCGGTGTTGTCCGAGGCGCTCCAAGGCGAAAAAGCCATGGTGGGCCCGGCTTGGTTCAACAAGGTTAACGTGCCCATTTTTCTCGGGCTGCTCGCGCTCACCGGAATTGGACCGCTTCTCGCGTGGCGCAAGTCGTCGTTCGAAAGCCTCAGGCGGAATTTCACGTGGCCGCTCGTTCTCAGCCTCGCGACCGCAGCGGTCCTATTCGCTTTCGGAATGCGACATGGGTACGCGCTGATAACGTTCGCGTTGTCGATGCTGGTGACCGTGACCATCGTCCAAGAGTTCCACAAGGGCGCCCTCACCCGAAAAGCGCACAAGGGGACCAGCTACGGTGCGGCGCTCGTCGACTTGACCCTCGTCAACACCCAGCGCTACGGCGGCTACATCGTTCACTTCGGTATCGTCCTAATCTTCATCGGCGTCGCCGGGATGGCTTTCGACTCCGACGTCAAAGCCGACGTCAGCCCGGGCGAGTCCGTCCACGTCAGCGGCTACGACGTCAAGCTCCTCGGCATGAAAAACGGCGAGACGCCCAACTACGAATGGCTTTCCTCCGAGCTCGAAGTTTCCAAAAACGGCAAGGTCGTCGGCGTGTACGAGCCACAGAAACACCTCTACAAAGCGAGCCAGCAGCCGACCTCCGAAGTACGGCGCCACGCAACGTGGGTCGAAGACGTCTATCTCGTGTTCGGGAGCACCACCGCCGAGAACAAAGCCACGATTCAGGTTTTCGTCAAACCGCTCGTGCGCTGGGTGTGGATTGGCGGCATCGTGATGTTTCTCGGAACGGTCGTGACGTTGGTTCCCGACCGCCGCGAGCTGAAGCTCGTGCAGCGGTCGAAGGCCGAGGCGCAGCAGCGCCTCGCCACGAAAGGCAAGGAGAAGTATGAAGTCGCTTAGATTCCTTGGCGGGGGCATCGTTGTCGGTCTACTGCTCAGCATCGCTACGCTGTCGCTATCGCAGGACCGACCCCATGGGCCCGAGTTCCGCGCGGCCGGCGAAGCGTTGATGTGCCAGTGCGGCTGCGGCGCAACCATTGCTACCTGCGCGATGGAGCGCTGTCACTCCGCTGAGCCGATTCGCGAGGAGATTTGGGAGCGCCTGCAAAACGGCGACAGCGTCGCGAGCATTGTCGAAACATTCAAAGAGCGTTACGGACTCATCATTTTGTCCGCGCCGCCCGCGTCGGGGTTTCACTTGACCGCATGGATCGTCCCCTTCGTCGTCTTACTCATCGGAGCGTTCGCGACGCGTCATGTACTCAGCTCGTGGACGCGCCACGGTGAGGCCATGCAGCCGGCCGTCGTCACCTCCATCAGCGAAGCGCAGCGCGCGCGCATCGAAAAAGAGCTCCAGGACCTGAGTTGATACTCGCGCTGCTCGCCACGTTGGGAGCGATTGTCGTAGCCTTCGTCCTCTACCCGGTGTTCACTGAGGCTACCGCCGGAGCCCCGACAGCGTTTCATGAAACCGATGTTGCGCTTTCAGATCTCCGCGACAAGAAAGCAATGTTGTACGACGCGATCCAGGACCTCGATTTCGAAAAAGCCGCCGGGAAGGTCTCCGACAGCGATTACGAGAACGCGCGTAGCGACTACCTCGCCCAAGTCGCCGTGGTTTTGGAGAAGTTGGACGCCCTCGCGCCACCAGACACGGAGCCGGAACCGACTTCGACAGAGAAAACGCCCACCAAGAAACGCACCGCGCAAGAAACGAAGGATTCGCTCGAATGCGCGAGCTGCGGCGAGCTCAACCCAAAGGCATCGAATTTCTGCATCCAATGCGGCAACCCGTTTGCAGCGGCGTGCGCATCGTGCGGAGAGAGCCTTCATCACAAAGCCCGGTTCTGCAATGCCTGCGGCGAAAAGGTGAGTGCCTGACAAGATGGACACTATGCGAAAAGCTCTCATCGCCTTCGGGATCGTCGTCGCCTCGACCCTCGTCGGAGCGCAACCGCGTGGCGGCGTGCTCCGGGTCCATCTCATCGACGGCACCAACGGCGGAGAAGGATCCGCCGAGCGCGTCACGCTTCTTCGCCTCGGCACCGAGATGACTCCCGTTAAAGAGCTGGGCGCGGTTTCCGGACGATTCGAATTCACGGATTTCGAGGTCGAGGGCGAGCGGCCGATGCTCCTGCAGGTGACCACCTCGGGCGTCGCCTACAACCAGCCGGTCAATTTTTTTCGAGGCTACGAAGCAGACGTCGAGGTCACGGTGTACGACGCGTTCGACACCTGGGACGACACGCTCGTCGAGTTCACGACGTCGCGGTTTCTCTACCGACGCGAGGGTGACAAACTACGTGTCGACAAAGTGTTCGTCGTCGACAACCGGACGTCTCCACCTCGAACCTTCCACGATCCAAACGGAACGTTTCGATTCAATTTGCCGACAGACAGCCTTGTCGAGCTGCACTCGGTGTCGGCATCGAGTGCCCTTGGAGTGCCCGTGCCGCAGCAGGCCTCACCGCTTCCTGGCGGTGAGGGCTACGTTACCAAGACGGCTTTCAAGCCCGGTGAGACCCAGATCGCGGTGTCCTACGAAGTGCGTTACACGAACAGCCGATACGAGGTCGAGGGACAAGCGTTCCATCGTCTCGTCGAGCTCCTCGTGCTCGTCGCACCACCCGATATCAACATCGCGGCGGAGGATTGGGAAGATCTCGGCGTCGAGCCCGAGGGGCGCTTCTCAGCCATCCGGATGCGGGACGTCTCTGCGGGAACGCCGCTACGATTCTCACTTTCCGGCGGCAGCGAAAACGCTCGCGAGCTCGTGCCGAGATCGAGCAGTGCGACCGGTTCGACCGGTACAGCAGGTTCGGCCGGCACCGGGACTTCGCCGGGCCCAGCGGCACTGGGAACGATTACGCGTCCGCCCGACACGACGCTTGCTTCGAAGTGGGTGCTGATCGCGTTCATGGCAGCCGCTCTGGCCTACGGGCTTCTCGCCACGCTCTACCCGTCGTCCTCTCGTCGGAACTAGCCGGTGTTCGCGGCCCGTCGCGTCACCAAGCTCTTTGGCCGCGTTCCGGTTGTGAGAGAGCTCGATCTCGAGCTCGAGCCCGGCCGGTGCCACGTCATCTTCGGAAGAAACGGCGCCGGCAAGTCGACGCTTCTGCAAATCGCGGCGACGCTCCTGCAGCCCAGCTCGGGAGATCTGTACTACGACGGACGCCTCGTTTCGGAGCTCGGAAGCTCTGTGCGCGATCTCATCGGCTTCGTGAGCCACCAGAGCTTCGTGTATGCGGACCTGACCGTTCGGGAGAATCTCGAGTTCTACGGACAGATCTATGGACGCTCCCGCGACGTGGACGAGCTACTCGCCTGGTCGGAGCTCACCCTTCGACAGCACTCTCCCGCGCGCAGCCTCTCTCGCGGGATGCAGCAACGGCTCACCATCGCACGAGCACTCTTGCACGAGCCGAAACTGCTCTTGCTCGACGAGCCGTTCACTGGGCTCGACGCCCTATCGGGGGACCGGCTGAGTGAGCTCATCCTGCAAACGAAAGGCCGCGACACCACCATCGCCCTCGCGACCCATGACATCGAGCGCGGTGTCGCCCTCGCCGACCGTGTCTTGCTGATGGAGGCGGGCCGTATCGTCTTCGACGCGACCGGCGCTACCAGTGAGGAAGTGCGCCGTTTGCTCCTCGAGGCGGATACGCTTTGAGTCCCTTCTTGCGGGTCACGCTCGCGATCTTCCGCAAAGACGTCAAGCGGGAGCTCCGTACCAAGGAGACGATCTCGTCCATGTTCGTCTTCGCCATCCTCGTCGTGGTCGTCTTCAACTTCACGCTGGCACTCGATGAGCTCCGCGCACTCGAGCTCGGTCCCGGCATTTTGTGGACAGCGTTCGTGTTCGCCGCAACGTTGGGACTCAACCGAAGCTTCGCCGCCGAGCGTGAAAACCAGAGCCTTTCCGGTTTGATCATGGCTCCGGTGGATCGGAGCGCGATTTACTTCGGCAAGCTCGGCTCGAATCTACTATTCATGCTCATCATGGAAGCGTTCGTCCTTCCCGTCTTTGTCGTTTTTTTCAACTTGAACGTATTGGAGGTGCTTCCCGGGGCAGACCTCGCTTGGTTCGCGCTCGTACTGCTGCTAGGTACGACTGGCTTCACCGCGCTCGGTACCATCCTCTCCGCGATCGCCTCGGGGACGACGATGCGTGACGTGCTCCTGCCTCTCCTGCTGCTGAGCTTCGCTGTCCCCGTGATTGTCTCCTCGGCCGAGGCGACACGAGTTCTCTTCGACGTCGACCCGCTCACCGGACCAGGAAGCTGGCTGACGCTTCTTGCCGTGTGTACGGTCTCGTACGTCACCGTCTCGTGGATGATCTTCGAGTACGTTCTCGAAGAATGAGTCGAGTGTGCATTCGCCCGCGTTTGTCGTGCTTGCGCTTGCAGCGCAAGCTGTCGAGACGCTCGAGCTCACACTGACAGCGCCCTACGTCGAAACTGTCGACGAGGAGCCGCGGATCGATGGCGTTTTCGACGAAGCGTTCTGGCAACGCGCCACGGCCGCAACGGATTTCATCCAGTCGGAGCCCCAAGCAGGAGAGCCTGCGACGCTGAAGACGGAAGTCCGATTGGTTTACACCGAGAACGCACTCCTCATCGGCGCCCGCCTCTTCGATACCGAGCCCGAGCGCGTCGTGGGCACCGAGTACCGTCGTGACGCGCCTCTCGAGGCCGAGGACAGCTTTGAGATCTTCCTCGACACGTTCCGCGACGGCAGGAACGCGTTCTATTTCGCCACGAACCCCGTTGGCGCAAGACTCGACGGCCTGATGAGAAACGAAGGCTCAGTCCTGAACTTCGAGTGGGACGGCGTCTGGGACGTCGCTGCAGTCAGGGACGCGTCGGGCTGGACCGCCGAGATCGCGATCCCGTTCAACACGCTTCGCTTTTCACCCGATCGCGCGGCTGGCTGGGGGCTCAACTTCGGTCGCCGGGTCGCGCGCACCCGCGAAGAGAGCTATTGGGCCTTCATCAGCCCGGAATGGGGCTTCAACGCCAAGTGGCGCGCGTCCGCCTACGGCCAGCTTCGGGGCCTGGGAGAGATGTCGTCAGGCGGCCGGCTCAAACTCAAACCCTACGCGCTCGGTGGTGCCCAACGCGACTACGAGGAATCCGACACCGCGGAGGCCACGATCACCGGTGGGCTCGACGCTAAGATATCACTGAGCTCGGCGCTCAACCTCGACATCACGCTCAACACCGACTTCGCCCAGGTCGAATCCGATCAGGAGCAAGTGAACCTGACACGCTTTCCATTGTTCTTTCCGGAGAAGCGAGAGTTCTTCCTCGAGAACGCAGGTTTGTTCCGCATCGGCGAGATCACCCGTCCCTTCGAGCCGGCGGCCACGCTTTTGTTCTTCAGCCGCCGCATCGGGCTCTCGGAAGACGGCGACGAGATCCCCATCATCGGCGGCGCACGACTCACGGGAAAGCTGGGCGGAACCGAGATCGGTGCGTTCCATATAGTCACCAACGACGCCGTCATCGACGACGAGTTCTTCCCGCAGGCCGGATACTCGTCCGTGCGAGTGAAACAGGACATTTTCGCCCGCAGCTCCGTGGGGGGGATGTTCCTCAACAAATCGCCGGCGACCGAAGGTACAGGGCTTGGCGACAACCGACTAGCTGTTGCGGATCTGAACCTCGCCGCGACGACCAACACGACCGTCAACGCGTTCTTCGCGAAAAGCCGCACGCCCGGACTCGAGGGGTCCGACCACGCCGCAAGCGTGCACGCGGACTGGGTCACGGACGCAGCGAGTATCTATGGCGACTACGTCGATGTCGGCGACGACTTCAATTCCGAGATGGGCTTCGTCCCTCGGACGGGGATCCGCAAGTATCGGTCGCAAGTGTATTGGAGCCCGAGACCTCAGGCGCTGGGGATGCGTCAGATCTTCATGGGCAACAACCACGAGTACATCACCGACCGTGAGGGAAACCTCCAGTCTCAGCTCAACTCGCTCGGACCGTTCATTCTCTTCGACAACGGGTCGGTCCTTTTCGGCGGCTGGGATTACAACGCCGAGGGATTGGACGAGCCCTTCGAGATCCGTGACGACGTCGAAATTCCCGTGGGCGAGTACCACTTCAACCGCTTCAACGTCGGGTTCAACTTCGACCAGAGCCGACGGATCGCCCCAAGCGGGTTTTATAGCGACGGTGACTTCTACAACGGAACTCTACGCACCATCAGTGTTGGCGCCGACACGAAACCGCACAACCGCGTTCGCCTCAGCGCGTTCTACCTGCGAAACGACGTGGCGCTTCCCATCGAGGGCGGTGTATTTGCCACGAATCTTTTCATCTTCCGCGGCATCATCGCGTTTTCTCCGCGCGCGTTCGTTCGCGCTCTGGTCCAATTCAACGATGATTCGCAAGAAACCCTCGCGAACGTGCTCTTCCGCTACACCTACCGTCCAGGCAGCGACCTCTTCATCGTCTACAACGAAGACCGCGACACGGCCGGCTCACCCTCTTTTCCCAAACGCCGGGAGCTCATCGTCAAGCTTACGTTCTACGCGGTTCCTTTTTGATCTGCAGCGCTGTTTTTCACCACGGAGTTCACGGAGAAAAAAGGGGACAGGTACAATTTATCTCCTTTCGTTTCAAGGAGATAAATTGTACCTGTCCCCTTTTTTCTCCGGACCTCTGTGGTGATCCGGCCGCTCCGTAGGGCAAAACAGCCTCAAGGAAGCTGAATACGCTCCACGTGCGCGGCGACGCGACGGCCTTTGTCTTCGGGAAGTCCGTTCGAGAACTGGAGACACAGTGCGTTCTCACCGGCAACGAGGCTCCCTTCTGGCGCCAGGAAGCGAATCTCCTTGAAGCGCGGCGTCAGGCTCGCGGACGTGAGAACGTTACCGTTCATCGTTAGGCTCACGACTTGCGGCAGCGCACCTTCAGGGGCTCGCGCGGTCACGGCGATGCGCAACGGGAACGCCTCACGCAGCGGGATGCGGACGCAGGCTTCTGGGTATAAAGCTCGCCGGAAAGTTCGGCGCGCGATCCGGCGACTCGGAGTGTGCCATCCGTGGAGCAAGTAGCGCTCGTCCGCCGACCTCAGGTAGATTCGGCCGTTGCGGTTGAAGCTGGTATAGAAGTACTCCGCCGATAGGACCTCGTAGGCGAACGCACGGCCTCGTTGCCCCGCGACGAAACCGAAGACGTCCTGCGTCGCCCATCGAAGACTCCGCGCCTGATCGCGGGCGAGATGTTCGAGCGGCGCCATCTCGCGATACTTTCGCGCACGGAAGTGTGAAATGAATCCAACATTCCACAACGTTGCCAAGACGACGAGGACCGCCGGAGCCAAGACAGGCACGCGTCGCAAAACACGACAAGACGCTTCGATCGCAACTGCGAGCCCGAGGGCGATGAGTGGCACAACGAGCGAATAACGTCTCGCGCCGAACGCGTCCCCCGCCGCCCAGTCGTGGTCCGGCACGCTTCCGTTGACCCATACTGTAGCGGCGAACACGAACAGTGCGCCCCCATAGAGCATGCGGTCTTTCCGGAGACCCAAAACGAGACCCAAAAAACCCAGGAGCATCAGTGGCGTCCAGTTGAAGAAGCCGTGGTCAGCCGAGAACAACGTCCTCGACCAGTTGGCCGAAGAAAAATCGAGAAAGCCGCGTCCCTGCGGGATCAAGAGCCAACGACCGAACAACAGCTTCCACACGACTATTTGTGGAGCGAACGCGAGCGCACCCGCACCGACTGATGCCACGAGCCACACCGGACGCAGCGTCGAGCGGCGAAGCGCGTCGAGTGCCAGCGGCAGAGCGAGCACCCCGTAAAGCGCCGCCTGCCAACGACAAAGCGTGAGCAGACCCAAGACCGCGCCCAGGAGCAACCACGCTTGCAGGGACGGCGTCGTCCGGGCACGAGTCCATGCCCAGATAAAGACCGCGGCAACACCGAAGGTGACGCCGTGAGACATCGCCGGGACTGCGAACGTGTAATACAAAACGGGAGAGGCCAAGACCGATCCAAACCCCGAGAGGAGCGCGATCTCGAATCCAACGAGCGGGATTATCGCCGCGAAGAGCAGACTCGCGCCGACCACCACCACCGTGACAGTCCCGAGCGCTGTGGCACGACGATACGGAAGACTGTACCCGTTTACCTCGAAGCGTTCTTGCCCTCGCCAGTTCTCCCAACGGACGTACGCGTGGGCTACCGCGTAGAAAGGACTCCAGACCAACGCCGGCCCGACGGAAAAGACATTGTGGCGTTGGGCGCCCCCGCCCGTGTAGACTCCTGGAAGTCCAAGCGCTTCCCAATCGTTCGCGAAGTCGAGGTCGCGGTCAAAGCTCGCGGACCGGAGGTAGGAAAAGTATGCCGACGAGTCCGCGCGAAACTCGATGAGAGTGAACGCGGAGATACTGTAGGCAATCGATAGTATGAACGCGAACGCGAGTCGTTTCCACTCGCGTCGCAACCACACTTGGGATAAGAGCGCGATCCCAACGAGCACCGGGCCCAAGAGCGCGCCCTCCAACCGAAACGAATCGAGCACCGACCTCGCCGACCACGCGAGCCCGATCGACGCAAGCACCCAACTCCAACGGATGCGACGGAGCATGCGGGCAATCAAGGTGGCGGATTCGTCGTTGGACATCGATGTCTCGAGCAGCGACCCGATCCTACATCAGTCGCTGCGGGCGCGGTGCGATGGTGTCCCGCGGCGTGGTCGAGAGCGCGTGAAACGCGCCGCTCATCGCATCCACCAGCACGCGAAAGCTCTGCTCCCCCTCGCGCGACAGGCGCACCGTCGACATGGGCTTGTAGACCAAGTCTTGCTCGAGCAAATCCACTTGCGGCACGACTAGTGCTTTGTGCCGGTTGCGCATCACGTAGGCCGCGTACCGCTGCGCGATCCCAACCGCATCCGTCGCGGGGACCTGTGGGTCAACGATCGTCGTCGTCTTCAGTTGCTCGCGCTCCACGGGCGCGAGCTCGAACGGATCCGTGGTGGCGGCGATTCGCGTTCGAGCATCCACGACAACCCAGATCGGCACCGCACTCTTCCCGAGAAGTGTCGAGGCCGCGTAGCGCAACAAAACCCAGTGGTACGGATAGTAGATCTCGCGCTCGATCTCCACTTTCCATCCAGGAGACGCTCCCGCGATTCGGCGCTCGACCTCGCCTCGCTCGAGCCCGCCCGAAATCACATTGATTGGTGCGCTCATCGCGACCCCTCATCTCCGTCGAACAACGCCTCGATCTCCTCCGCTTCAGGTCTCAGCGCGAAATCTGACATCGCCAGCATCTTTTTCGGGATCGATCCGACGCGAGCTGTCTCGTCCATGGCCGCGAGGATGTGAGGCGCCACCGGGGCGAGCTTCTGGGTCGCGAGACTCACAACGACGATCGTGACTGTTGAAGCCGCGATGCCAGCGGACATGGGCGCCAAGGTGGTCGTCGCCGCAAGAGCGAGCATCTCCCAAACGATGGCCGTCACCGCGCCGACCACCATCGAGGCAATGGCCCCCGGGGTATTGGCTCTGCGCCACCAGACCGCGCAAACGAACGCGGGCGCGAACGCGCTCCCCAATACCGACGTGGCGAAGAGCACGATGAAAGCGACCGCAGGCGGCTCGGCAAGCGCCACCCAATAGCCGATCGCTCCAATGACGAAGACCAGGCCTCGCGAAACCCACACCATCTGCCGCTCCGACGCGGTGGGATTGATAAACCGCTCATAGAGATCGCGAGACGCGATCGAGCCCGTTTGCAGCAGAAGCGAATCGGCGGTCGACATGATCGCCGCCATGATCGCCGCCATAACGATGCCGGTCACCGCGGCCGGCAGCAGCACCCGCGCCAGCTCGAAGATCGCTAGCTCGGGGTCGTCGAGCTGGGGCAGGATCAGGATCGCGAGAATGCCGACGATATACGGCGCCGGGACGAACAGAAGATTCCAGAGAGTCGCGTAAGCACCAGCCAGGCGAGCGGTCCCGGGCCGCTTCATCGCCATGTGGCGGGTGACGACGTGGGGCCAGCCCATGTAGCCGGCTGAGAAAACAAGGATCGCACCCGCCACGACGCCCCACTGCCCTTGGAACCCGAGATCTCTTCCCCAGATGGAGAGGATCGTCGGGTCGATCTCGCGCAGGGCGACGTTCGCCGCGGTGAAACCGCCCACGTGGGCGAGCGCGGCGCCAAGAATCCAGACCACACCGACGACCATGATGAGACTCTGGAAGAAGTCCGTGTACGCTACCGCGAGATAGCCGCCGAGAAAGGTGTAGACGATGATAATCGTCAGTGCGATCAGAAGCGCCCATTCGTAGTCGAGACCTGTGACCAGGGCCATTCCTTTCCCACCGGCAATGAACTGGGCGAGCACGTAAAACGACAGCAGAAAGACCGACAGGGTGGCGGCGATGAAGCGTGTCGCTGGCGAAGGGTATCGATGCTCGAGATATTCGATCGCTGTCAGTGAGCCGGTCATTTGTGAGAGCTTTCTCATCCGACGACCAATGATCGAGAGGTTCAGCACGCCGCCGCCAATGTCGCCGGCCGCAAACCAAAGGGACCAGTAGCCCGTGGTGTACGCGAGCGAGCCCGCCCCGAGAAACATATAACCACTCATCGACGTGCTTTGGAGGGTGAGCGCTGTCACCAAGGGCCCCACATCTCGTCCGCCCAGGAGGTAGCCCTCCAAGTCGTCGCTCGCGCCGCGCCGCATAGCCCAGAATCCGATGCCGAGAACGACGACGTAGTAGAGAACGAGGAAGGAAACGACCGTGGTGTTCACGAGGGGTCCCTGTCATTCTCCCAACTCCGTGACAGTAGCAAGAAGCCGACGGTGTAAAGAATCCAGAGCGCCGGAAATCCGAAGACCAAAAACGCCGTGCTGAACGGTAGACCAAACATAGGACGCTCCTTGGGAAGTCTCAGTCGAGCCGCGTCATTATATTCGTGAATCGAGCGTTCCAGTCCGTCTCAACGATTGGGGGGAGAGGGTGCAATCGAGCACCCGCCGGGACGGGAGGGGAGTCGCTCATCACGACTCCCGAAGTACTATGCATCTCTACCTTCATGTCACACCGGGCGCCAACACGCCTTTCGACTACCGCTGCCAGACGAACGCCGTCGTCATTGGCCGCTCCAAGGCGGCGGATTTATCGATTCCCAGGGACCAGTTTCTATCCAAACGCCATGCGCGCGTTTTCAAGGACACGGGTACGTGGTATCTCGAGGATCTCGGCTCGAGGAACACCACACTTTTGAACGGGCGGCCCGTGGACCAAAAAACGCCTGTGGCAGACGGCGACGTGATCCGGCTATCCGATTGCCGGATCGAGGTCGCGCTCGACGCGGGCTCGGGCGACGACACCGCGGTCTACCGGCCCGCCAAAGCCGTTCTCCGGGAAACGGGCTCAAAAAGGCGCCTCAACGAAACCCCTTACGAGCCGGTTCTCAAGAAGGTTACCGAGCGCCTGGCACTGCTGAACGAAGTCCACCGGGTTCTCGCAAACCCGATGTCGCGCGACGAGATCTTCGAGCTCGTCCTCGATAGCGCTCTCACCCATCTTCGGGGCGAGGAGGGCGTCATCTTTCTCGAGAACGACGCGGGCACCTTCGAGCGCGTCGCGGTGCGGAGCACGCGCCACCCGCGCGGCAACGCCATCTACTCCCGCCACCTGATCGATAGAGTCGCTAAACAGGGAATGGCCGCACTCGTGCGCGACATCCAGGAAGACGAGCGGTTCTCGGAGGCACGCAGTCTCCTCATCCAGGGGATTCGAAGTGTCGTGGCGGCGCCGCTCCAGGGCCTCGGGGGTCGCGCCGGGATGGTCGTGCTCGCGACTCGCGCCGTGGTCAGAAATTTCACCCATGCCGACCTCGAGCTCCTCGTCTCCCTGGCTTCGGTCGCGACCCTCTCTATGAAGAGTCTCGAGCTGCATGAAGAGGCGAGCCGCCGCCAGCGACTCCAAAAAGAGCTCGAGCTCGCGCGCCAGATACAAGTTGCGCTGTTTCCCAACGAGCTCCCTACGGTGCCCGGATACGAGCTTTGCGGGAGCAACCAACCCTCGCAGACGGTCTCGGGTGACCTGTACCGCATCGAAACGCGCGAGGAGGGTAGACAATGCGTTCTCCTCGTCGCGGATGTCGCGGGAAAAGGAATTGGCGCCTCACTGCTGACCGCCTCGCTCGAAGCCCTCGCGATGGGGCCCATCGAGATGGGGCGCGACCCAGCGGAAATCTGCTACCGAGTCTCGAGACGACTTCACGCCCGCACTCCGGCCGAGCGCTTCGCAACCGCGCTCATCGCGGTGCTCGAGCCGGACAGCGGCGTCGTCCGCTATGCGAACGCAGGTCACAACCCGGCGCTCATCGTCCGCGGGGAAGGCGCGATCGAACAGCTCTGGGCGACCGGGGTCCCCCTCGGTATGCTGGCCGACGCCGACTACGTCGTTGAGCAGGCGCGGCTTGGCCCCGGCGATTCGATGGTGATCTACACGGACGGGGTCACCGAAGCAAGAAACCCGGGTGACGAAGAATACGGCATACGACGGCTCGAGGCCGTCTGCCGGAACAATCGAGCGCAGAGTGCGACCGCCCTGGCGCGAGCGATCGCAAGCGATCTCGACGCGTTCACCGAGTCCACTGCGTATGAAGACGACCGCACGATCGTCGTCGCTCGGCGAACGCCTTCGGAGACCCCTGATACAATCGCCGCACGATGAAGCGTGCCCGACCACGACTGATCTTCCCGCGCCTCGCACTGAAATGGACCCAAAGGGAAGCTTTCGCACTGCTCGTGCTCACGGGTCTGTTCGGGTGCCAGTCGCCGGGCGGTCGGAGCGATGCTTCTGAGCTCGGTGCGTTCCTTTCGCCGATCATCGAGCGGGAGCTCGCGGCCAAAGAGATCCCCGCGTTTTCGATTGCCATTGTTGACGCTCAGCAGACGGTCTGGGCGGAAGGGTTCGGAGTCGCCGACCCCGACACTCGCGCCGCCGCCACCTCGGACACGGTGTACCGCGTGGGTTCGGTGTCCAAGCTGTTCACCGACCTGGCGGTCATGCAGCTGGTCGAGCGCGGCGAGCTCGACCTCGATTCCGATATCCGGGCGTACCTGCCCGAGCTCGAGCTCGAAAACCCGTTCGGTGCCGACGTGACGCTGCGTCAGCTGATGTCGCACCGATCCGGTCTCATCCGTGAGCCGCCCGTCGGCAACTACTTCGACCCGACAGAGCCATCCCTCGCGGCCACCATCGACAGCTTGAACGGGGCGCGCCTCGTCTACGAGCCGGAAACAAAGGTCAAGTACTCGAACGCGGGCCTCGCTTTGGTGGGGTACGTGCTCGAAAAGACGCAGCAGACGCCGTTCGCCGACTACGTGAGGGAGAACGTCATCGATCGGCTCGGAATGACGCGCTCGGATTTTGAAGTGAGCGCACGCGTGCAGGACCACCTCGCCAAAGCATTGATGTGGACCTACCACGGGGAAACGTTCGCCGCGCCCACGTTCGAGCTCGGCATCGCACCGGCAGGAAGTCTGTACTCGAGCGTCAACGACCTCGCGCACTTCATGAGCGCACTGATGGCAGGCGGAGGCGGAGTCGTCAGCACGGAGACGCTAGAGTCCATGTACCGACCGCAGTTCGTCGAGATCGACCCGACGGCTTCCTACGGACTGGGGTTCGTGATCTACGAGCTCGACGGGCATCGCTTCCTCGGACATAGTGGCGGCATCTACGGTTTTTCGACCCAATTGCTGTTTTCACCCGAGCTGGAGCTCGGCGTCGTCGCCGTCGCTTCGAAAGACTTCACGAACGCGGTGGTCCGACGGATCACACACCACGCGCTTCGATGCATACTCGCCGCCCGAGACGGAGCACCTTTCCCGCAGCTCGAGACCACGGAGCCGTTGCCTCCTGGGCGGGCACGCGAGCTCGCCAACACACACGGAGGGGTCGCCCGGGGCGGGCGATGGCTCGTCGAGCAAGGCGCCAAAGTCGTTGAAGTCCGCGCGCGGGGCAACGAGCTGTTCATCGACTCCGCGCTCGGCTACGGCCCGACCCTCGATCCAGCCGAGCTCGCGCCCGCGGCGACCGAGCTCCCTCCCGATATCCCGGAATCCTGGCGTGGGCTCATCGGTGAGTACGGATGGGATCACAACACTCTCTACATTCTGGAGAAAGACGAAGAACTTCACGCGCTCATCGAATGGTTCGACTCCTACCCCGTCGCCGAGATTGACCGAAACCGATTCGCGTTTCCCGACTACGGGATGTACCACGGCGAGGAGCTCATCTTCGAACGAGATGTCAACGACACCGCCACGGCGGTCGTCGCCGGAGCCGTGCGTTTCGAACGCCGCGAAGTGGGGACGACGGAGGGCGAGACGTTTCGCATCGTCCCGCTCCGCCCCGTCGACGAGCTTCGCCCGATCGCGATCGCCGCAAGCCCGCCAACTGAGTCAGACGCATTTCGCGAGCCCGAGCTCGTGGAACCGGTCGCACTCGACTCTTCAATCCGGCTCGACGTGCGCTATGCAACCCGGAACAACTTCATGGGCGAGGTCTTCTACGACGAGCCGCGAGCGTTTCTTCAAAAGCCCGCCGCCGAAGCCCTCGTCCGTGCCCACCGCGCTCTCGCCGCCGAAGGCTACGGCATTCTCATCCATGACGCCTACCGCCCATGGTACGTCACGAAAATGTTCTTCGACGCGACACCCGAGCCGCAAAAAATCTTCGTAGCCGACCCCGCAAGCGGCTCACGTCACAACCGAGGAGCCGCCGCCGATATCACTCTCTACAATCTCGAAACCGGCGATCCGGTTCGGACCGTCGGCGGCTACGATGAGTTCTCCGACCGATCGTATCCGGACTACCCCGGTGGAACCTCGCGACAACGCTGGCTCCGAGAGCTGCTGCGCCGCGAAATGGAAGCGCAGGGGTTCGACGTCTACGAGGTCGAATGGTGGCACTTCGACTACCGAGACTGGAGCGAGTACCCCATTCTGAACGTACCCTTCGGCGACATCACACCGTGAGAGCTTTCACCACGGAGGAATGACACTCGAATCTCCGTGACCCCTCCGCGCCACCGTCGTAAAGCGGCTATTCTTGCTTGGGTTTGGCGCTCGTGCTGCTGGTGGCGTGGGCGAGGACGACCGCGCCGACCATGAGCGTTGCGAACGTCGAGAGCGCCTGGACCACTTCGCTCGCGTCTTGCCAGAGAACGAGCCCCTCACGAGCCATGGCGATGGCAACGCCGGTCATGACGAGATAGATCGTCGCTACTGCGAGGATCAGCACGCAGCCACCTACTAGATCTTTTTCTTTCACGATGTCACCTTCGCCTGCGTACACAGGTCGCACCAGGCTTTGGGAGCCCAGATCGTGTGAAGGGTCCTAGTCTTGGATGGACGCCGTTGGGTTGTTAGTCGTTAGATCCATAGTGGCAATCGAACGAGGACGTGTCAACAGCGTTTTGTTCACCGCGGAGGCAGGGACGCTTTTTCTTGGAAGGGACTGCGATGCAATCAAACAGCGGGTTGGCGTTCGGGCGGGAGCAACATCGCAGCGACTAGGGCCGCGACGGCGACAACGGCGAGGAGCACGTAGACGACGGATAGATCGCCGGTGCGGCTGGTGACGGACGCGACGAACGCAACAGCTAGGGGCGCTGCACCGAAGCTCACCACGAACTTCAAGCCGAACGCGAGTCCATGGTGGCGAGCCGGCGTATGGTGGGCGAGAAGAAGATTCTCCGCCGGAAGCGAGCTCGCGTTCGCCATGACCATCATCGTCGCAATCAGAACGAGCGGCAGGCCACTGAGGATCGACGCGAGCCAGAGCGTCGGGACTTGAACAAAAATAGCGCCGACATAGACCCATTTGAGAGAAAAACGATCCGCGAGATGGCCTCCGAACACCTGCATCAGACCTGCGATGCCGTACACGATGGCAACGAGGACGCCGATGCCGAAGGCGCCGTCGCCGACGAGCCCGTCATTTCGCTGCTCGAAAAACTTCGGGAGCGAGGCCTGCGTGCTGTGGAAGATCAGACCTGCGACGAACATGGTTGCGAGCAAGATCGGCAACACCCGTCTCGAGCCCGGCGATCCCGCGTTCGCCACCTTGTCTTCCGTCGCGGGCCGATCGTGCACCCGGCCGCTCAGCCGAAAGCCGAGAAGGGCAACACCGGTGAGGGCACAAACGACGCCGGGAACAATGAACGCCGCCCGCCACCCGGCGAGGTCGATGAGCGAGCCAGCGAGGAGTCCCGCAAGCGCGGAGCCGAGTGCGCCGAACACGCCGTTGATCCCGAGAGCTTTTCCGCGCGCCACGGTCGTGTTGCGGACGAGCCAGGGAATCCCCACAGGATGGTAGATGGCAGCGAACAGTCCGATACCAGCGAGTGCGACCATCAGAAAATTCGGAGAGCTCGTTGATCCCGCTGCGATCGAGGCTCCGCCCATACCCAGGAAAAATACAATCATCATGACGCTAGCGCCAAGCCGATCGCTCAAAAGGCCCGCGGGCAGGGCCCCGACGCCGACGAGAAGCGAGCCGAGCGTCCATAGCTCGATGAGCTCAGGGTAGGGAAGACTCCATTGCTGCTCGAGAGCGAGGACGATGACGAAGTAAAAAGCGGTACAAAGGTGTATATAGAGATGTCCGAGGGAGGAGAAAACGACCGCAAGGCGCGCCGCCGCAGGCGAGGTGTCGTGACGATTCAAGCCCGTAGTATAATCCCCGCGGACTCTAACCCCGGCGCCAGCCTGGAGCGGCAGAAAATGAAGCAAATATGAAATCAATCTACTCACGCTCGCTCCCCATCGTTTGCCTGGTGAGCATGCTCGTGTCGCTGTACGCGATCTTCATGTACGCACCCACCGAGCGCACCATGGGCGATGTCCAGCGAATTTTCTATTTCCATATCTCCGCGTGGTGGATTGCGGGTGTGGGCCTGCTCGTCGTCTTCCTCGCAAGCGTCGCGTACCTTTGGAAGCGCGAGCGCCGATTCGACGCGGCTGCGCTGGCATCGACGGAAATCGCCGTGTTGTTCATGACCATCGGCATCACCACGGGCCCGATCTGGGCCAAGCCTGTCTGGGGAATCTACTGGACGTGGGATCCACGGCTCACTTCAGCGCTCGTATGCTGGCTGATGTACGTGGCCATCTTGATGCTGCGACGCTACATCCCGGAAGAGTCCAAGCGGTCGAACCTATCCGCCGTCGCGGGCATCATCGCATTCGTCAACGTCCCGTTCGTGTTCATGACGATCCGTTTGTTCCGAACACAGCACCCGCAACCCGTCATCGGTGGCGGCGACGAATCCGGACTAGCGCCGGCCATGACCCAAGCTTTCCTCATCACCCTCGTTGCGTTCACGTTCCTCTATCTTTGGTTGATGCAAAAGCGACTCGAAGTGGAAGCAACGGAACAGCAAGTCGACGATCTACACAAGGAGCTCGAGCTCGCATGAGCTATCTCTTCGCCGCGTACACCGTTACCTGGATCCTGTTGTTTTTGTACCTCATGGGAATCGCGAGCAAGCAAAAAAAGCTCGACGCAGAATTGGCCACGCTCAGGGAACTGATCGAGCAGAAAAAGTAACCGTTGGGCACGTCCGCTCGCAAAACAGCTCGAATCGCTCTCGGCCTCTTCTCGGTGCTCGTGATCGGCTACGCCGGGCGCTACCTGGCGGGGTACGCGCAGCCCCCACTAGAGTTCGACGTCGGCCCGAGCACGGGCTCGTACTTGGAAGGCTTCACCGAAAGCGAAGAGCGCGTTCCGGTCACGTTTCGCTGGACACGCGAGAGCGCGCGCGTCACTCTGCCAGTTGCGGGCACCGGTACCGACGCCGTGTTGAAGCTGCGATTCGCCCGGTTTCTGAACGGGAACGCCAATGTTCGACTCTTCGTTGACGGCGAAGAACAGGCTACGTTTACCGCGCATTCGGGCCGCTTTCGAACCGAGGAGCTTCCCATAAGCCTGGGGAGCGAACATCTCACGATATCGTTTCTCATCGACGATCCGGATCCCGAGCGCCTTGGTATCGCGCTCGATTGGCTCAGCATCGAGAACACTCGGTGGCGGATCTCCCGCTCTTCCCCTCGACCCGCGCTCCTTTTGGCCGGCGTCTTTCTGCTCGCCCTCACACTAGGCTTTTCGCCGGCCGCTGCGACCGGCCTCGGTGCAATCATCGCTCTGGTCCAGGCCGCGTGGTTTGCCCGCGATCCATTCGCCATGGTGCATGTGCACGATCAGTTGACTGTTGTCGGGCTCGGCAGTGCGGCTCTCGTCGCCTTCGGCTGCCTCGTGAGTCAGCGCGCGCGCTACCTCCCGCTTTTGTTTCTCCTCGGTTATCTCCTCAAAGGCGCCGTCCTCTTCCACCCGAGCTACTGGTACCCGGACGTCCGCCTCCATCGCCGCTACGTCGAGGTCTTCGACACCGCCCAGGGAAGTCTCGTCGAGCGCGGCATCGAAGCGCAAAAAAAAACGAACACCGCCTACCCGCGCCGCCTCGCGGGACAAAACTACGTTCTACCCTACTCGCCCTTGTTTTATGTTCCGTTCACGTTTCTCGATCGTGATGCCCGCGGCCTCGAATCGATCATGAAACACGTGGGGCTCCTTCTCGCCGCCGCAGAAGTGCTCATCGTCTATGGGCTCGCGAGCTATCTGTTGGGGACACGCGTCGCCTTCGCCGCAAGTCTTCTCGCGCTGTTTCTACCTCCGTTGATGAGTCGACTCTTGTTCGCTCAATGGCCGACGCTCTTCGGCCACGTCCTGGATATGGGCGTGATTGCGCTCGCGGCCCACTTACTCAAGCATCCACGCAAGAGCACCCTCTGGTATGCGGTTGCTGCATTCCCGTCATGCATCGGTTATATCTCGAGCCTCTTCAATACCACTGTGTTCACGGGGTGTTTCGCTCTATACGAAAGGAGGCGTTTGACGAAGCTCGTTCTCATCGGAGCCGCTGCTGCGCTCTCGACGGTGCTTCTCCTCTACTTCCCGTTTACGCGGTTGTTCGTCAACGAGATCGTCCCAGCGATCGCAGCCGGCGCCCCCACGGCCGGATCGGAGGCGACCGGTGCTGCAGGTACGCTCGCGAGAATTTATTTGTTTTTCGGATTCGGCTTTCCCGCGTTTGCGATCGCCGGACTCGTCCTGACGCATCGAGACCCACCCGCGTTCAAGACGCTAGCGAGCTACGGTGCGACGTTCTTGGGTCTTCTGGCGCTACGCGCGCTTTCGGGCGCGTTCAAGGATCTGAAAGAACTCGTGTTCGTGGGCCCACTGATCGCGATCACCGTCGGCGTCAGCCTCGAGGCTCTCGCGGCCCGTGGCGACAGCGGACGCTTCGCGGCGGCGGCGGTCGGAGTCGGCCTCATCGGATTCGGGCTCGTGAAGTTCGGGGAATACGCTCAACTTCACACGAAACTCGCGGGATTGGATTAGAATGTCCGGACTGTGGCGAAACGTCTAGAAGGTAAAGCGGCTCTCATTACCGGCGCGAGCAAAGGCATCGGGAAAGGTATCGCCAAAGTATTTCTCGACGAAGGCGCATCGGTATTCTTATGTGCGCGGGGAGAAGATCGACTTGCGCAAACGGCCAGAGAGCTCTCCAGCCGAGGCGAGGTCGCGTTTCTCGCGGCAGACGTCGCCGATCCCGAAGACGGCAAACGTCTTGCCGCAAGCGCTATCGAGTCGTTCCCTAACCTTTCCGTCTTGCTGAACAATGCCAGCATCCTGGGCAAGCGCGCTCCCATCGCGGAGCTCGACGTCGCGACCTGGAACGATGTGCTCAAAGTGAATACGTCGAGCTTGTTCTACACGACCCATCCGCTCATTTCGCATCTCGTGGCGCATGGCAACGGCTCCATCATCAACGTCAGTAGCAGCGTTGGACGGCGCGGCAAGCCGAACTGGGGACCGTACGCGGTCTCGAAGTTCGGTCTCGAAGGATTCACTCAGGTGCTCGCCGCCGAGCTCGAGCCGAGCGGTGTTCGCGTGAACAGCGTGAATCCGGGTGCGACCCGTACCGACATGCGCGCGGGCGCCTACCCCGACGAAGACCCCACGACCCTACCGACGCCGGAAGACATCGCCGAGGTTTTCGTGTTCCTCGCCTCCGACGAATCGAAGACGACCACCGGCCAGGCCTTCGAAGCGAGGGACTACATGAACCAAACCTGGGGTTGAGACCGGGCGGACCAACACTCATGGATATCCGTACCATCTTCGACGCCTGCCACTTCTCGTCCGAGAAGATGCAGAAGGTCAATCTCTTTGCCACGACCGAGCTTTTTCTCGACGTCTACTGCCTCGAGCCCGGACAGAAACAGAAAGTGCACACCCACGACGAGGCGTCAAAGTTCTACGTCGTCCTCGAAGGACACGGTCACTTTCACATCGCGGACGAGACGAAAGATGTCGGTCCCGGACAAACCGTGCTTGCCCGGGCCGGCGAGTCGCACGGCGTGGAGAACGCGAGCGAGGAGCGCCTCATCCTACTCGTCGGCATGGCGCCCCCTCCGAACCACGCCTGAGCTCCATGAGCCAGGGCCGGGAGACCTTCGGCTCGCGCTTCGGATCACTCATGGCGCTTTTGGGCGTGGCCGTCGGGCTCGCGAACGTCTGGCGGTTTCCTTACATGGCGGGAAGATACGGCGGGGCCGCGTTCGTCGCGCTCTATGTGTTGTTCGGCATCCTGCTAGGTATTCCCGCAGTGATGGCGGAATGGACCCTGGGACGACTCACCCGGCAAGGCCCTGCGGGCGCGTTCGCCGCAACCGGCATCCCTGGAGGTCGCGGCATCGGCATGATGCTGTTCTTCACGGTATTCATGGCGAACTCCTACTACGCACTCGTCGTCGGTCAAGTCCTCTTCTACGCGTTCGAAACGGTTTTCGGCGGTGGAGCGGGCGCGGCACCGGAAGCGTTTTTCAAAAGAATGCTGACGGGGATCACACCGTCGAACGTTTCCGTGACCGCAGCGACGTTCCTTGGGATCGCGGCGGTTCTCTACTTGGGCGTTCGCCGAGGCATCGAAGCAGTTTCCCGGGTCGTGATCCCTCTGGTATTCGTTGCCCTGCTCGCTGTGATCGCGCGCTCGGTCACCCTCCCCGGTGCGGGCGAAGGGATTCGCTTTTTTCTGTTACCCGATTTGAGCAAGGTCGACTCCCAAACGGTGCTCGCGGCCATGGGACAGGTGTTTTTCAGTCTTTCTCTCGGCGGTACGTTCTTTCTACTCTACGGTAGCTACCTACGCGACGACGAAGATATCCCGCGCACCGCGATTCAAACCGCATTGGGAGACCTGGTCGCGGCGCTTCTCGGAGGCCTCGCGATCCTGCCGGCGGTGTTCGCTATGGGTCTGGAGCCAACGAGCGGCCCCTCCCTCCTCTTCATCACATTGCCGGGTGTCTTCGCTGCAATGCCCGGCGGCGCGATCGTCGGCGGCATTTTTTTCGGTGCTCTCTTCCTGGCAGCGTTTTTGTCGGCCGTCGCCGCCATGGAGGTGCTAGTCGATGGCGTCGCCCACTATTTTGGCTGGCGACGGGGCAAGGCTCTCGCGATCCTGGTTGTGCTCCAACTACTCGTCGCGCTACCGTCCATGCACAGCATGCGCTTTCTCGTGTGGAACGACCTCGTGTGGGGCTCCACGATGCAGCCCGTGGGGAGCGCGCTGACGCTAGTGGCCTTGGGGTGGTTCGTGAGCCGCGGGAACACGCTCGTTGAAATCAACCGTGGAAGCTCCATCGCGATTGGCCCGTTCTGGATTTTCTGGATCCGTGGGGTGATCCCTGCGGCAATTCTCGTTATCCTCGTCTCTGGCTGGTGGCCCCAGCTCGTCCAGCTAGTGACTTAGTGGAGAACCGTTTCATGAAGCTTCGCGACAAGAAAGCCTTTATCACGGGAGCGAGTCGAGGCATTGGTCGTGCGATCGCGCTCGCGTTCGCCAAAGAGGGAGCGTCGCTCGCGCTTGGGGCGCGATCCATGGACGCCCTTTCGAGCCTGGCCTACAAGATCGAGGCCGAAGGCGGCAACGCCGTTCCGATCCAGATCGACGTGGGCGACGCCGGATCGATTGATGCGGCGCAATCAGCTGTGGACGAAAAACTCGGCAAGGTCCATATCGTCGTCAACAACGCCGGTATCGCCCAGAGCATCAACGTGCTCAACATGGACGACGCACACTGGCAGTCGCACCTCGACATCAATCTGACCGGGACGTTCCGGGTTACCCGGGCCTTCTTGCCCGGTTTGATCGCACAAGGCTGGGGACGCGTGATCAACATCGCGTCGACGGCGGGGAAAGTCGGCTTTCAGTACACCGCGGCGTATTGCGCTAGCAAGCACGGCGTGATCGGCTTCACGCGCGCGCTCGCGCTCGAGATGGCATCCAAAAGTATCACTGCGAATGCGATCTGCCCCGGCTTCGTCAACACCGAAATGACCTCGGCGGCCGCGAGGAACATCGCCGAAAAAACCGGGGGAAGCGAGGCGGACGCGCTCGCATGGCTCAAAAAGGTCTCACCCCAGAATCGTTTTGTCGAGCCCGAAGAGATCGCGGCGGTCGCCGTGATGCTCGCGTCGGAGGAAGCGTGCGGTATCAACGGCCAGGCCATCAACGTCGACGGAGGGGCGGTGGTTTACTAGATCCCTGAGGCGTAGGCGCGCGGGTCGGACAGTTTCAAATCGGGAACGGGAACGGAGGCGACCACGTCAACAATCAAGCGACACTACAGCCCGCGGCCCCACATGTACTGATAGGCGACGACGACGGTGTTGAAATCGGCGCCCACAGAAGTTTTTACGCCGCTGTTGGAGGCGAGGCTGATTCCATGTTGGCGCGCTAGGGGGTAGACGAACGTCACGCCTGCGCGCGAATTCTTCTGGAGTGTGTTTCGGAGAACACCATCGATTGCGGTCGCCCCACCGTCGAGAAACCCGGCGTTGAACGCGAGCCAGAGTCCGGGGCGAATCGTGTAGATGACATGCCCCTGCAGCGCCGCGATCGCGTCCTGCTCGAGTTTCGAGCCCCCGAAGAAGTCGTCGTTGGCGGTGTAGAGCCAGGCGGTGCCCATCACTTCGAACGTCCACTTCCCTACCGTTTGGGACAAGCCGATTTCTGCTCGAAAGCCCCATCGATTGGAGCCCAAATTGATGAGCCGCTCGCTATCGTATTGACCCGACGGTGTCACGACTTGAATGCTCGCCCCGGCCACGGTGCGGGGTCGGTATTGCCTGAACTCCGGGAGCTCTAGCGCCGGGGAGCCGAGGAAATCGATCTCCCATCCGAACCGGGCGTCACCGAGTCCCGTGGCGTCACGAGTCTGGAACCCTGCATCGATCTCAGTCCCTGGAAGCGCCGCAGTGAGTGTGCCCTCCCAGTGCCCCACCGCAACAGGCACGATCGCTTTGAACTTGTTCGAGACACCCAAAAAAGAAAACGATCGAACGTAGCGCAGCCCGACGATGTGGAGATCTGACTTCAAACCTTCAATCGGGAGCACCGGATCCAGCAACACGTTGCCTCGCGAAAAAGCGTACGCGACCCCGACAAAATTCAGACCTATCGGCGTGTTGCTGTAGGTTCTCGGCTCGAGCTCTTGGGCGTGGATCGGAGACGCGAGCCACCCGAGCAGGCACGTCAGCACGAGATGGAGCGAGCGCATGATTCTACGTTCCCATGTCATGATGTCGCTCGCCACTTGCTCATCGTCGAGCCGCCGCAATCGGCAGGTCTGATTCCGGGCCCAATTCACTCGGCTCCAACCCGAGCAAGGTTAACAGCGTCGCCGCAACCTGCGCGTTTCGAGCCGGCTGCGCGGTAGGGCCGCTAGCGGGGGTATCCGGCCCGATGATGGCGATCCAAGTCTCGTCGCAGCCTTCGACGTCATCTCCGTGGGAAGTCCAATCGTCAGGCGTTCGCCCCCGGCCATGATCGGTCGTGACGACAAGCGTCGTCGTGTCGCGGTAACGTTCGATGGATTGCAGCGTTGTCCAAAGAGTACGAAGGCTCTCGTCGAAATTTCTGATCGCCTGCACGGTTCGATCGTAGCGTCGGGCGTGAGCCCACTCATCGGTCTCGTCCAAGGCGATGAACAGGACACGCGGACGATGCGCCTCGAGATACGACAGCGCGAGACCCACCGTCACGGCGTTGTGTCGCACCGAATCCCACGGCGTCCGCATCTCGAACTGGAGCGCACCCCACCGATCCATCTCGGCGTCGGCCAGCGCGGGAGGAATTTTCTCGTAACCAGCGTTGACGAAAATGTTGCCGCGTTGGTGCTCGACGATCCACGAGAAGTGCCCCCAAGAGGTGAACGCGGCGACGTCGTGTCGCTCGACGCTCAGCCCGCGGCGGGCGATATCGAGCACTGTCTCGATGGGCATCTGTAGATCGATGTTGCCGCTAATCTCGGGGAGTATCTGCCCGGTGAGAATCTCGGAATAGCCAGGATAGGAGTTGCGGTGGGGGTTGGCGATTCGGCTTCTGAGCAAGACTCCGTTGGGGACGAGCTCGTTCCAGAAAAACGGCATCAAGATCTCGCGACGCTCTTCAGGACTCTCCCGCCAGAACTCCGCGCGGAGCGATTCGAGAGTCTCGATACCCGCTTTCTCGCCGCTGTTTAGAATCGTTGCATCCATGCCGCCAAACAGCTCCTGGTGGCGTAGTCCGTCGACGGTGATCAGTACGACGTTCTCCGTCGCCTGCGGAAGCGCCTCAGCAGCGACTAGCAGCAAGCAAAACAGAAACCGCTCACAGCGCATTTTTCACTTGATCCATGAAATACCCCCATTGTTGCCAGAACCCGATCGCGACCAGCGCCGCTAGGATACTCGCTCCTAGCCAACGCCGCGCCCCGCCTCGATGGAGAAGCTCCGCGACGAAGGTCGCGGAGGCGATACACACCAAAGGAGTCAGGAAGAGTGTCTCGTGTCCGTGAAGGAAGATATCGGGAACTTTGGCGCGGCCGAGAAGCAGCAAGAAATAGGTCACGAGCCACGCGGAGAAAACGAGACGCGGCACCCCTCGTCGAAACATCACCATCAGGCCAAACGCGGTCAGGACCGGATACAGCATGCCAAAGAATTCGTAGCTACGCGTTGCGGTCGTTTCGAAAAACCCCGTAATCGGGTAGCGAGACTCCGCCGCGACGGCGCCCCCGAGCATTCTCGAGACGACATCCGTCACCATCGGCAGAAAGTCCCGATAGAACACGACGAACGCGACGAGCCCCCCGACAAGACCCATCGCCAGCACTCGCACGGCGAGTATTTTCCGAGACTCACCACCGAAAAAGAAAGTGAGCACGGCGAGGACCAGGACGAAAAGACTGATGTTGATGACCCCCGAAACGTAGGCGAGCTGGGACGACGCTACGAGGAAGCCTCCGACAAGCCACCGGCGCCTGTCCACCAAACGCTCGAGATGACGGAAGATCCAGTAAAGCAACGCCACATCGACCGCGTGACCGAAAAGAGACGGCAAGAAAGCGAAACTCAGCCGCGACGCGTAGGTCGGGATCGCGATCATGAACGCGGCGCCCACCCACGACACAGGCGACGCGAAACCAAAACTCCGTATGAACGCCCATACGAGCGCGATGGGTATCGTGGAGATCGCCGCCCCCGCCAGCTTCAGTGTAAGGATTAGAGTGTCGTAGTCGAACGGGAACAGCGCGAACGGCAGATGGAACGTCGGTGTGTACGGAAACGCATACGTTTGACCGTAGGCCTCAGTCACCCAAACGTCGTGCTCGGCAATCACCTCCGATGGCGACAGGAGAAAATCGAGCCCCGCTTCTTGCACGAAGCCTATGAGCCGAGCGTGAGTGCGCAAGTCCGGATAGTAAAAATCCGGCTGATTCACGAGCGCTGCGCGAACGACAAACGCTACCAACATGAAGCCGAACACCGTCCTCAGCGTCTTGTGCTCTATGCGAAAAAAGCGTCCGACACCGAGCGTGGCCATTCCGAAAAGTGGAAGCGCAATCGTGAGGCCGCGAAGCAGACGATGCGTCAGCCACGGGTCCAAGACGACGCTCGCCGCCACCACCACGGCAAAGGGACCGGTCAGGGCGGCCGCCCGCGCGGGAGCGAATCCCGCGAACACCAACAACGCGGCGCCCAACAGCGTGACGGCGAACGGTTGCCACATGGCCCAGCCAGAAAGTCGTACCACGGCCCGCTCTCCGAGCTCGAAGCGCACCCAGTCCAACTTGATCCCCATGTTCTGACGTTCGTGGGAGTCAGCACGAATCGTGAACGTTAGCGGCCCGTCCATCACGGCTAATGAACCGTGGCGTTGCTCGTAAACTCCACCGCGCCGCGAGAACCGGTCGATCGGAACACCACCGACGTCGATCTCGATCTCCGCGGTCTCGCCGAACACGCGCACGTAACGGTAGTCAACATCGACGGGGCCTCCCTCGATCCGGAGCGGCAGCGCGATGGACGCATCGTAGCTCGTCCAGTGGGTCGCGACCTTCTCGTCGATCTCGTACGCGGGATGGAATCCCTCGAGATAGGGCGCGTCCCCCGGGCCGAGGTTGAAGTCGATCGCGAGCGGGCCTGCGCGCCCGAGCCAAGCGGCGACGAGCGGCAGAAAAACAAGCGCTATCGCCAGCCTTTCGATGCGCCGCACGATGGGCTCAGTCGACGATGCGGTAGCTGCGCACCCGCTGTTCGAGAGTGTCCCAAATGTTTCCAGCGGTATCGCCACTCTGGACGCCTTGTGCGATGAACCGCCCCATGTCGAGACAGTGATCGGAGTTGCTGTAGTTGAACATACCGAGCCGACCGGTAGGGATCAGGTTGTCAACGACACGGAGACTTGCGTATCGCTCGGCTAGACGCTCGCGGTAGTCGATCGAATAGACGGGATAAAAATCCCGAAAGCGCTTAACGAAGCTCGCCGACAACCGGTCCTCGGTGGTGACGCCGACGGATTCCACTGCGCGAAGACACCGCTTTGCGAGATCTTCGTCGGAAGACTTCCACAAATCGTCATCGAGATCGCACGTCAAATCACAGCACAAGACGGTCTTGCCTTTCGGACCTAGCTCGGGGTTCATCGCTTTTTGTTCGAATAGACGGCTGAACGGGAACTCTCGCTCCGGAAAAAATATCCAATGGTCCTCGAGCACCCGTTCTTCTTCGATGACGAGATAGACAAGAAGCAGTTGGCGCGAGCGCAGACTGGCGTCGGCAGCGGCGTCGCCAACACCGAGAAGATCTGACACCGTGTGAATCGGGATCGACGAAATGAGAAGGTCACACGGCAAGAGCTCGTGCTCACTGCCCTGCTCGACACGCAGTCCCGTCACCTTGCTTCCGTCGCGCTCGACGCCGACGACCGACGCACCGGTCAAGATGCGTCCGGACGCCGCGGTCACGTTCGCAGCCAGTTTGCCCGGAAACGCGCCGAAGCCCTTCTTCGGGTAGTAGAAATACGGAGCGTCGACGTCGGGAGTGTTGTCCTTCAACTTCAACAGCCGCAGGATTAATTCTGTCGCCCCGCCTGAAGGGATGCGGGCCGCCGCAAGCTCAGCCGCAAGCTGTTTCGGATCGCCCCAGACCTTCCACGCTAGTGGCTCGAACACGAGCTCGTAAACCGCGCGCCCGAAGCGACGGACAACATAATCTTCGTACGTGAGCGATGGCTTGCCGTCGACGACCCCCACGGCCATCGAGGCGGCGTAGTCGAGACCCAATTTCACCGAGCGGACCGGTCCGAGAAGCGGCAGGAGGTTTCCCAGGCTGAGCGGGTAGCTCAGATAGCGGCCGAGCAGCCGAATCCGATTCCTTTTTTTGTGCTCGAGAAGCTCGTCGCCCATGATCGCACGAAGTTCGTCGAGAACGCCCGGGACGACGGAGTACATCTTGTGGGGGCCGTAGTCGAGCGTGAACCCATGGCTCTCGAAGCTCGCACACAGCCCCCCGATCCGCGGCGCCTTCTCTACGACCGTAACCCGATGGCCGTCGCGAGAGAGATAGTGAGCTGCAGAGAGCCCCGCGACCCCTCCGCCCAGGACGACGATGTTTTTGAACTCAGGCATTCCGGACTCGTTTCCGTGCGACCACCATCGTTTGGCCCACCCAGTAGTGGAACGGGAGCCGGCTCAGACGAAGGGCTTTCATTGTTTTGGTGACGGGCCCTCCGAGCGGACCGAGGTACGGCGCGGCACGCTCGGAGACGTAGCCGAGCTCGAGTGTTTGGATGTGAGGCCGGAAAACAATTGGCTCGAAATGTGTGCGGCGCAGCAGCTCGCGCATCGTGTCGGGAACGAAGTAGTAAAGATGTACGGTGAGAAGAAACGGCCATCGGGAGCCCAGGAGTCGAGCGGCTCCGCTGCCGAAGTCGGGATATGTCAAGGCGAGGATGCCGTCTTCGGATAGAAGCTCGTGTGCTCTCTCGAGTACGGCTTTCGGGTCCGGCGTATGTTCCAAGACGTCCCACGCGGTGAGCAGGTCAATGCTTCCTTTGTCGAACGGCGCATCGAACAGGGTCCCCTGATGGAGCGACAGGTCGTAGTGCTCCCTCGCGAAGTTGCACATCCACGAGCTCGGTTCACAGCCGAACGGTTCGTAGCCCGCTTGCCGCGCCATCGCAAGGAACGAGCCCCCCGCAGTCCCCACGTCGAGCACCCGTTTGCCCGGTGGGGTCACCGCGGCTTCCACGCGAGCGAGGCACCGCGCGAACGTCTTCTCGCGAAAAACGATCTGAGAGACGAACTGCGGATCTTCGGCCCCTTCGTAGCCCTGGAGGACGAGGTCGGCGCGAAGACGGGGCCGAACATAAACAAGACCACAATCTTTGCAGCGAACCGCCTGGTCTTTGAGCGGTTCGTCACCCGACGAGCGAAAAACCGAATCGAGGTCGATGGGCCGTCCTGGATCCCTTCTAGACGGTATGACAACATCGTAGCCGTCACAGCCGCAGATCGCGCAGACAACACTTTCGAGCTCGGTAGACGTGCTCGGCGCCTGCGGCGCATTCGTCGCTGACATGGCAGTCAATGAAACCTCCTTCGGAGTGCCTGCAGCTCGCGGAACCCCGTGTTAATTGCGTTCATCATCACCCCAACGACAACGAGCGAGAACGCCAACAGTGCAAGACCTACGACGACCACGACATTCACGTATCCGGGAACACCCTCCAAGATTCCGACGCCCCACGCTCCCGCGTAGCCAACCGCAGCCACTCCGAAGAGAACCGAGAACACACTGAAAAAATAGAGGGGTCGATGATTCCGAAGCAACATGGCGATGGTGATGAGAATCCGATAGCCGTCCCCGAACGGGCTGAGCTTCGAATAGCTCCCTGACGGCCGCTCGCGATAACGGATGGGAAGCTCCTCGATGACCATCCCTTTGCTGAGGGCCTGGAGCGTCAGCTCGGTCTCGGTTTCAAAGCCGCCGGTAATGAGTGGCACCGATTGCAAGAAATTCCGATTCATCACCCGGTATCCGGACAAGACGTCTTGGAAGGAAGTTCGGAAAACGAAGTTCATGATGCCGATGATCAGGTGATTCCCGAACCGACGCAGATCGTTCAGAGCGCGGCCGGAAGCGTCCTTCAGCCGATTGCCGACGACCATGTCGGCCCGATCGCTCACGACCGGTTCGAGGAGGGTATGGACGTCTTCAGCGAGGTAAGTATCATCGCCATCGACGATGACGAGAACGTCGGTATCGACCCCTTCGAAAATCGACTGCATGACGTAGCCCTTGCCGCGGCGCTTTTCACGCACGACCCGGGCGCCGGCCGCCTCGGCGACGTCACCGGTCCCATCCGTGGAGGCGTTGTCGAAAACGACGATATCGGCCTTCGGGAGCTCCCGCCTGAAATCCTCGACAACCTTCCCGACCGTCAGAGCCTCGTTGTAACAAGGAACGGCAATAGCAATGCGCAAACTGAGTCGAGACCTCCTAGTTTCCAATAAAGCAGAGAACCGGGAGTTATAACGCGCGCGGGGCTGCTGGGTCAATTCAAAGATCGGTATACGGTATACGGCATACGGCGATCGGAGCTCGGAATTTGGCGAGGAGCCAAACACGGCAAGGCGGGCGTTGCTAGCTACAGCTCGGACCACCGTGGAGATGGGCTAGGTCTCAATCGAGCCTTTGCCGTATGCCACGACGGCGGTCGCCATCGATCGCAGTGCGACCGCTCAGTGCCGCGTAATAATATTCGTCTGCTCGAGGAGCGAGACGCTCTCGGCGAGAGCGAAGACCTTCTTGCGGATCAGCGCGTGCACTTGAGTCATGATACGGAGATCGGTCATCGGGCAGTTGTCGATCGCTTCGCCGAGGGTCCCGTGCCGCACGACGGCCTGGAACACTTCCATTTCCGCCGGGGTGAAGTCGCAGATCCGCATTTTGCAGCTCTCGACGAGACGGATGGGTGCGTCCGGAGGAGGCAACTTGTTGATGAGCTCGTCGAGCTCTTTGGCCTGTTGTTCGCCTTCCTCGACGAGAGTCTCGAACGGCATGCTCATCGACCGCGGAACGGCGTCGTTCGCGGGAAACGGCTCGGTTTGGAACTCACCCCGATTCCACTCGAATGCACGGTAGAGAGCCTTTTCAGCCCTGGCTTTGCCCGATTCGGCGAACACCACCCGACCGTCGTGTATGTAGACTTCGATCTTGGTCGTCTCGTTGCGAGCCAGAACGAGCCGGACCGAAGATCCTTGCTGGCACAAACTCGAGATGAGCTCTTTGAGCGTCAACCCCGGGTTATCGCTGCCGTTGCGGCGAAAGCTTCCCTGTCGAGCTACTCGCGGAAGATGGGACTCGGCGTCTTTGGAGTCTCCATTGGTGAGTCGAACCGTGATCTCGTTGTTCCCGATCCGAACGCGATCGCCGTGGTTGAGCTTGCGCCGCTTGACCCGTTCCTCGTTGACGTAGGAGCCATTCGTGCTGCCAAGATCGTGCAGCACGAGAGCATCGTCCTCGTTGAGAATCTCGGCGTGGTAGTTCGAAACGTTCCTGGAGTTGAACGACAAGTCGTTCGATTCGTGCCGTCCTATGGCAACACGAAATACCTCCAATAGATCGAACCCAAATACTTTCTTTTCCGTCGCCAGTAGCAGGACGTGAGCCCCCTCCGCCACCGATTCACCGTTTTTGGACGCAACATCCACGGGTTTGTCTCCTCGCTCAACGTCTCGAGAGCAACAATGCACTTAAGCAATCGCGATGCCATTCGCGCTCCAGACGAGTGCCCCCCTCAACTGACTCGTGGAAATGGATTTAGTGTGTCGGCACGAGACGTCGTCTGGGGAAACCATGGGATTTTCCCTACACGCGACGGAGGATCCCCACATCAAATCGCACGTTCCCGTGATAGCATTTGCCGCCCTTGGGGATTGAGCTCGCCGTTGCCCCCGATGAGCGCCAGGAAATAGTCATATAGATGATGAAGATGTACGCCGAGCGGACCGTTGCACTGTCAAGTCCGAGACAAGAGTTGGGTTAGCGGCATGGCAGAAACACTCTACGTGCGTCACGGCCGGCTCCATTACTTCGTCCGCGAAGCGCTCAAGCGCCTGAGGGTCCCAGCCACCCACGCATCCAAAATCGGCGACGCTCTGATTGCAGCCGACCTCGCCGGCGTCGAAGGAGAGGGCGTTAGCCGACTCCCTTTGTTCGCAACACGTATCCGGACCGGGCTCATCAATCCGAACCCGGGTATGAAGATCGCCCATCAAGAAGAAGCGACCGCCACGATCGACGGGGACAACGGCATGGGCCATGTGGTCGGGATGCGCTCGATGGAGCTCGCAATGGAGCTTGCGAAACAGTTTGGAGTTTCGGCGGTAGCCGCGAGAAACAGCAACGATTTCGGGATGGCCGGCTACTACGCTCGGCTGGCGCTCGAGGAACAGATGGTCGGTATCGTCATGTCCAACGCAGTCCCCGCGATGGTCCCCACATACGGGACAACGCCGATGCTCGGGGCGAATCCACTAGCGATCGCTATCCCGGTGGCCGAAGACGCTGCTCCCTTCGTCCTCGACTTCGCGACTACCAGCATGTCGCGTCCCTCGATCGAAGACGCTGCCCGGCGCGGCGAGCAGATTCCCGACGGGGTCGCGCTCGACGCCTCTGGAAAGATGACTCACGACCCGCAAGCCGCCCTCGAAGCCTTGCACCTTCTGCCGCTCGGCGGCACGCCCGCATCGGGCTCCCACAAAGGATTCGGTCTCGCGCTCGCTATCGACATTCTCTCTGGCGTGCTTTCGGGCGGAGCCTTCGGACGGCAGCTTGCTGGCCCTGAAGGAACGCATGAAGCGGTCGCGGGCATTGGGCATTTCTTTATTGCCGTGCGGCTTCGCGCCTTCGGCCCGTGGGTGAAGTTCCGAAACGGCATCACCGACATGATGCGCCAGCTTACCGGCTCCCCCGCGAAAGGGGCGCCCCGCATCTACTACCCCGGCGAAGCCGAGTTCGAGATCGACCAAGAACGCCGCGCGAGCGGCATCCCCATCGCGCCCGACGTCGCCTCCGAGCTCGAAGGCCTATCCCGCCAACTCGACATCCACGATTCCTGGGAACATTTGATCGAAGGCAGGAAGTAGCTCGCATTGGTGCGGTATACGGGACGCCGCTTCTAGCGGTGGACGAACTTGGCTTTCGTGCGGGGGCCGTTTTTGATGAAGTTGTCGACGCCGGTGCGCATGTCTTCGAGCGCGCAAACTTCGCCGAAACACTTGCATTCGAAACGCAGGCCTTCTGGTAGCGGCATGCGCGCGCCCTCCAAGATTGCTTTTTGAAGCACCTCGTCGACCGCGCGTGACAGGTGCCTGATATCGACGTCGGGGAGCTCGTCGGGGACTTCGATCGGCCCTGTGGGAATCCGGGGTAGCGTCTCAATGCCGTCGGCTGCGGCGCGGGCCAACGTCACGGCTGCAGCCACGACATCGCCATCAATTTCTTCTCGAATCAAACCGAGCTTCAACGCTTCGGCGCTCGAGATGGTGCGTCCGGTGCGCAGCAGAGGCCAGGCGTTGTCGAGTCCAATCCATCTTGGAAGTCGCTGGGTCGCGCCGGCGCCGGGGATGATGCCTAGATTGGGCTCCGGCTGCGCGGCGAGCGGGGCAATGCCCTTTCGCGCGACTCTGGCGTGGCAGGCCATCCCGAGCTCGTTGCCGCCTCCGAACGCGAGCCCGTTGTAAGCGCACACGACCGGTTTTTCGAACGACTCGACGCGGTCGAGCACGGCGTGCGAGCGCAAAGACTGTCGCTCCCCCGCCTCCGCCGATTCGATACGGGCGAGCATGGACACATCAGCTCCCGACACGAAAGCCTTGCGGCCGAAGCCTGTCAGCACCACGCCTCGGATGGACCCATCGGACGCAATCGCGTCCAAGTGCCGTTCGAGCTGATCGAACACGTCTTGATTGAGAGCGTTGAGCACCTGAGGTCTTCGGATCGTGAGAACGGCGATCCCGTCGTCGTCCCGGCGGAGCACATGAGCAATGTCCCAGGGTTCGTCCGCAGCCACTTGTTGCACGAGCGCTTTGCCGACCGGAAAACTCTCGTGGATCGCTTGGTACGCGCGCACTCGGTCGAGGGCGGTTTCCAACCCGACCTCGTTCATGAACGCAAACGGAGGACGGATGACGAGCCCGATCGCGGCGCCGAGCTCCAGGTCGGCGAGGCTCACGATCCCGCTCGAGAGCACTTCGTTGACCAGGCCGAAATAAGCACCGATCATCCTCTCCTCGATCACTTTCGCGCGATCGGCCGTAATCTCGACGGTCTCGCCGCGCGCGGGCACGTCCCAGGCTTCACCCGCCGCGATCGCGTCTTTCATGAGTGTCGGCGTTTTGAACCACGAGCTCACGCGCTCGTGCGCCTGGTCGAGACCGTGTGCGGTGATCGGATTGCCGCCGGTGAGATTCATCGCCGTGAACGGGCCAACACCTAGACCGAGAGCTTTTCTGGCTACCCAGTCGACTTCCTTGACCGTGCCGAGACCTTCTTCGACGGCGAGGGCCGCGGCCTGGAACAGCCCTTCGAAAATCGGGTCGATCGCGTAGCCGTAGCGGCTTCGAACACGGATTGGAACTTTCCCGATAGCTTCGTAAAACGCCAGGAGCCAATCCACGACATCGTCCGAGCTCGCCTCAGCGGGCACGATCTCCACGACTGGGTTTCTTTCCGCCGGGAAGAAATAGTGAATGACGAGTGAGCACGACGGCTCTCTGACTTCGGCGAAAATGCGCTCCGGCTCGAGATGGGAGGAGTTTGACGCGAGAATGGCATCGGACGCGGCCAGGTTTTCGACCTGGGCAAAAATGCGCTGCTTCAGCCCCAGCTCCTCGGTGGCGGCTTCGATCACCAGGTCTGCGTCGCGCAGCACTTCGTAGTCTTCGGTGAACGTCACGTTCGCCTTGATCGTGCTTCCCTGCTCGGGAGTGAACGCGCTCGTCTCGATACCTTTGTCCACTTTCTTGTCGAGCTTCGCGCGGCCCGCGGAGAGCGCCGACGGTGCGATGTCGACGACAATCACCGAGACACCGTCGGGCTCGAGAACTTTGGACATGTGGAGTGCGATGTCGGGCCCTATCTGACCCGAGCCGACGATGCCAATCTTCTTCAGAGTGCGGGATCCGATCGTGAACGCCAAGAGACTACCTCCTATTACTAGTACTAGTGGACTGTAACAGTTATTCGTTGCGCAAATCGCGAGGTCATTTTGTGGGCTGGCAAGGCGTGATGACGACGATTTATCCGGATAAATACCGCCTTCCGCAGCGAGCTTGTCGAGCGGAGGGCAAGGCCGAAGGCCGAACTGCAACTAATGTTCGCAACGCAGCCAGCGCGCAAAAGGGGAGCCATCGAATCAGCGTGGCTATCGAGCACCTGAAAAAGCGCGTCGATGTCGTCGTGCAGGTTGTAATAATGAAAGCTGACTCGAATGCCCTCTCCACGAGCCGAGACGACGATGTTCTCTCTCGCGAGCGCTTCGACGATGCGTTGTGAGTCGTGGCAAGCGAGGACGACGAGAGGACCACGTCGTTCCGGTTCTTCCGGTGTGAGCATCGTAAAGCCCCGTCGCTTGGCCCCGTCGATGAGCCGCGAGGCAAGCGCTTCCAGATGAGCTTGAACTGTGACCGGGTCGAGTTGTCCCAGGAGCTCGATCCCGGCAAACCCCGCATACAAGTTGGGCACCGGTGGTGTTCCGGTCTCGAAGCGCCGCGCCGACGCATGATAGGTGGCGCGCTCGATGTCGAAGTCGAACGGTTTTTCCTGGCCAAACCATCCCGTCACCAAGGGTTCGAGCTCGTCGATGAGCTCGCGTCGAACGTAGAGAAAGCCAAGCCCCGAAGACCCCAGCAGGTACTTCAACGTTCCGGTAACGAGGAAATCGCACTGAAGCGCTTTGACGTCCAGGGGCCGGGTGCCGGTCGACTGATAGTCGTCGATGAGCGTGAGGGCGCCGACGGCCTTCGCGCAGCGCACGACGGCCTCGATGTCTTGTCGATAGCCGTTGCGGAAGCAAACATGCGCGACGGGGACGAGGCGCACGCGCTCATCCAGCTCGTTCGCGTACGACTCGGCGGCGAGCCGGTTCGCTTCGGCGCGAACCCGAACGACGGAAGCGCCCCGCTTTTCCTGAGCCAGAAGGTTGTGGACCAGGGTCGGAAACTCGAAGTCACCGATGGCGATCCGATCGCGAGTCCCTTCGAACGACAGAGCACTCACCAGGCCAGCGGCCGCGGTCGAGGCGCAATAGCTCACCGCAATCTCGTCCGCACTACAGCCGATGAAGCTCGCAAACACCGCCCGCGTCCGCTCGAGCATCTCGACCCAGTCCTCCCAGGGCGAGCCGTCCCTTCGCCAGGAGTCGAGATACGTGCCGTACGCCTTCTCGACGTCGTCGGACAGCGCCCCTTTGGAGCAGCTGTTGAGGAATACCTTCTTCTCGAAGATCGGGAACCGGCGGCGAAAGCGTTCCGGAGTGGTCATTCAGCTACAGGCTTAACAGGCTTGCGGGAAAGCCCCTCGAGCAAGCTCGCGAGCTTCGGCGGGACGGGGGTAGGACGAAAACTCTCGCGGCCCACGGTTGCAATCGTAATATGCCCATCTGCCAAATGAGTTCGTTCGGGCAAACGGTAAGCATTGAACCCGAAAGTGTAGCTAGTCCGGCCGAAACGCTGGAGGTGCATCTCCACCGAAAGAAGCTCCGCGAGCCGGGCCGGAGCGCGGTAGTTGCAATGCGCTGCAACTCGGGGCATCCACACATCCATTTCTTCTAGAAGCACCTCGTAGGAGAGCCCCTGATGGCGGTACCACTCGAGCTCCGCCATCTCGAAGTAGCTGAAGTAGCGCGGAAAATAGACGATCTGGGCGAGGTCCACATCCGCCCACGGTACCCGATGCTCGATAGTGAATGGTTTCATAACGCGAACGCGCCCCGCCTAATCCGACGGGGCGCGCGTATTCTAACCCAGCTACCAGTCGTCAGCATCGATACCGCGGCGCGGCGCGTGATGCAACGTTGCTTGAAGTATCCCTATCCCCTTTGCTTTTAACAATCTGCCAGCTAGTCGCTACGCGTTTTTCAAGCCGTCGCGCCATTCCTCGATTTGTTTCGCAGCGACGTCTCGACCACCGAGGCCGAATGCGATAGCAGCCGCGACGGCGAACGATCCTAACAACAGGCCGAACGCGAGCTCGATGATCTCGTTGGCGATCCCCATCTGCCTCAATGCGATCGCTGTCGAGAGCACCAGGATACCGACACGAGCCGCGGTCGCGAGAAGACCTGCTTGAGCGTTTCCGCTCGAGCGGATCGTGCTCGCGGCTACGTTGGCGAGGAAGAGGCCGACGCCGAATACGACGACGCCGAGTGCAAGCTGACCGGCGAACTCGAGCAGACGCGACAGCAGCACGGCGAGGTTGGCAAACCCCAGGAGCCCCGCCGCTTCGATCGACGCGAACAACATGATCACCGTGAGTAACAAAGTCCCGGCGAGCTCCGATGGTCGCTTCGCGCCGTCGTCCGCGTCATCTTTGGAGAGACCGAGTTTGCGAAGCACCGAGTCAAATCCTGCGCCCGCGAGAACGCCGGAGAGAAGCTGCGCTACGAGTCGGCCGACGTAAAACGCGAGCGCCAAGAGTACGGCCGCAGCAAACAGTCGCGGGATGGCATCGAGCACCTGCCCGAGCATGTTACTCGCCGGGCGGGTGATCGCCTCGAGCTCGAGCGCATTCAACGACGACAAGATCACGTTGAATAGGATGAACACGTAGACAACGAGCCCCACGAGCCCGGACAATTTGCGTGTGCCGAGAGCTGTACCCAATCCAACCTTCTCACCGAGTTGGTCGACGCCGACCGCACCGAGCAAGTTGGTCACAATCCTCTGCACGATGCGGGCGATGAGCCAACCGGCAGCGAGGATTACCCCCGCGGCGAGAACGTTCGGTAGAAACGTGAGCAGACGGCCCATCATCGCCTGAACGGGCTCGAGGAGACCGCCGAGCTGCAACGTACCCAGGACGATGGGAAGGAACAGGAGGAACACCAGCCAATAGAGGCCATCCCCGAGCGTTTTACCGAGGACCGGCTCCTCCCCTGATTCGATCCCTGCTTCGCCACCGACTTTCTCGTCGAGACGCCAGCGATCGGTGGCGACCTGAACTGTCTTGCGTGCTACTGTCGCTACCAACCACGCGACGCCCACCAGCATGCCCGCGCCGAGAAGCTGCGGCATGTAGCCGAAGACCTTGTTCAACAACGTCAGAATCGGCTCGCTGACCACGGTGAGTTGCAGCGTATTGAAAAACAGAACGATCGCGAACAACAGCAGGATGTAGTAGACCACCTTGGCAACGAACGGCTCGATCTCGAACTGCCCGCCTTTTTCGTCGCCGAGCACCCACTTCGCGATCCGGTTGTCGATGGTCGTGCTCTGGAGCGCCTTGCGCACACCCCAGGCAACGATGCGGGCTGCGAGCCAGCCGACAAAAAGTACGATGATCGCGATGAGGACACGCAGCACTTGCGGCCCAAACACCTCCGCCAAACGCGGCATCATTTCATTCAATGAGCCCATTAGAGCCTCCTAAACTTTGAGATATGCGCGGCACAAAAAATCGTTCACAGGTGAGAGTTGCTTCGTGCGGACGATGCGAAGCAGTATATAGCACGTCATGACGATTCGTTTCGTGCGTGAGGGTCTCTAATGCCCAGTTCGCGCTCACTCGTCATCTCGCCGAGTGCGATTGCCGGCATCCTGCTCCTGTTGTGCGCGGGCGGAGCCGGCGCGTCCACGTTCGAATTGACCGGCACAGTTGTCGAGGAGTCCGGACTCGGACTTGCCGGCGCGACGTTAACGCTGATCCATGACGCAACCGGCCTCGTTCGCACGACCACGAGCAACGACGCCGGACGCTACACGTTCCCCGCCACGGCTCCAGGCGAGTACTCCCTCGAAGTCGAGCTCGACGGCTTTGCCACGTCACGCTTTGCCGGACTTCGCTATTTCGCCGACACCAAACCGATCTTCAACATCACGCTGAGGCTTCGCGCGGTTCAAGAATCGATGACATTCACCGGTGAGGCGCCGCTCATCAACGTGAGTCAATCGCAGCTGGGTCTCTCCGTCGAAGAGCGTCAACTCCGTGAGCTCCCCCTGACACGCCGTGATTACCTGGAGCTCGCTCCCGTAGAAGGTGGCGTGCATGAAATCGTGGAGTCGACCCCTGGGGCAGACGTCGACGGAGCTCCACTTCAAACTCTCAACGGTGCCAACGCTCACTACAGTACGTACCACCTCGACGGATTCGGCAACACCCGGGACCAGCACGGTGTCGTTCATATCGATGTGGATGTGGATGCCATCGAGGAGTTCCGCGTCATCAGCGGGCAGTTCTCCGCAGAGTACGGGCAAAGCCTGACCGGCATCGTGAGCGCGACCACGCGCTCCGGCAGCAATGATTTCCACGGAAGCTTCTTCACGTACATCCGGCCAGGAAGTTGGGACGCCGACGATCCACTCACCGGGGCGAGCACGGCACTCGACCGTCAAGAGCTCGGGTTTACTTTTTCGGGACCGATTATCGAAGATCGCACCCATTTCTTCACGAGTTTCTCGTACCGGAACCAGGACGACGACGTCGTCGTGACCGCACCTTTCGACGACGGGCGTTTCGCGGGCGTGTTCACGCTGCCATCGAGCCGCCAGCGACTTCTCATGAAGCTAACGCACCAACTCTCCCCACGGCACCAACTCTCAGTGAAGGGCGTGTTCTCTGAGCTCGAAAGCGTCGAGGGCGTCGGGGGATTCGATATTTTCGACAACCGGCAAGACACCTTGAACGAGGACGCCTCGGTTTTCGCCACGCTCGCTTCCGATCTCGGTAGCGCTTGGAGCGAGCTTCGCGTGGGTTTCATGCGCGAGAGGTTTAGCACTCGCGGTCAACCCCCACCGCTCGGCTTCGTCGAGATCCATCCGACGCTCGGCAACATCGGTAACCCGACGCGATTCCAGCGAGCCGACGAGGATCACGTCGAGATCTCCGAAACGCTGAGCCTTCCCGCGGGAAACCATCGAGTCAAGACCGGTTTCAATTTCTTGCGCATCGGGAGTACCTCAGAGCTCGACCGTTACACGGACGGTGTGATGTTCGCTCCTCCGAGCCTTGTCGATGGACCGCTTCTTTTCTGGCAAGCCGTCTCCAGGGGGGATACGAATACCGTTGTCGAACGGAGCGAGAACCATTTCCAGATTTTCCTTCAAGACGATTGGCAGCTCACTCCGTTTTTGACGTTGAATCTCGGCTTGCGCTGGGAGAAAGAGACGTCGGTGCCGGACAACAACAACGTGGCACCGCGGCTCGGATTTCACTGGGACGCGAGCCAAGATGGCCGGACCTCGGTGCGCGGAGGCTACGGAATTTTCTATAGCTTCGTGTTTTCGTTCGTCGATTCGTTGGAGCGACTCTACGGTTCGGGTGGCCGCCAAATCGTCGCGCTCACAGACAACGAGCCCGTCGACGTTCTCCTCGATGCAACTATTGCCACGAACTTCTTCGTCAACGCCCCGGAGTGGGCGCCCGCCGACCGAAAAGCGCCGAAGGCGCAGCACCTCACCTTCGGTATCGAACGCGAGATTCTTCCGACCGTCACCGCCGCCGTCGACGTGAGCTACATACGCGGCGAAAGCCTCATCCGACCCCTCGACCTCAACGCCCCCGAGTTTTTCGACTACACATCCGGCGGGAGTCGCTCCAGCGCCGCCGCGGACGCGACCCGGCCGCTCGGAGTGCCCGGCGAGCCTATCCCGCCCGGCGCCGTCAACGAGCTTGCCGAGGGCTACCCCTTCGCCGGATACCGTGATCTCTACTTGATGTCGTCGCGAGGCACGAGTCGCCATTGGGGAGTCAAGCTCAACGTGACCAAGCGCTACGCGACCGACTTCCTGATCCAGGCCGTTTACAACTGGTCGCGCACCGAAAACGACGGCGACGATTTTCGCGTCACCGAATCCTTGGCGCTCGACCCCGCGCGACCCGCGCTCGAGTGGGGACGAAGCGCCACCGATATCCCTCACGCGTTCGTGCTCAACGGTGTGTGGGACGCGCCCTTCGGTTTTCGACTCGCGGGGCTCTTCCGCGCCCGGTCGGGTCGACCGGTCGATCCGCGCGTCGATGCCGATCTCGACGGGGACCGAAAACTCCGCGAGCGCGCGGCGCGCGCCGGAGCCATTCTGGAAAGAAACAGCTTCCGCATCGGCTCGACGGCAACAGTCGATATTTCCGTCGCCAAGGAGTGGGAATTCGGAGAAGCGCGTCGCATCGAAGCGGCCCTCGATGTGTTCAACCTGACGAATCGTCTCAACCCGAGGCAGTTCCTGCAATCGTACGGCGCGTCCGCAGAGCCTTTGCCCACGTTTGGCGAGCTCGTCCAGGCCGCACCGCCGCGCCAGGTCCAGCTTTCCGTCCGGTTCACCTTTTAGATACAATAGCCGCTCCCTCGTGGGGACTTGTCGCTTCAGCCACGAAGGGGGTGCAAGTGTCCGTCGAAAAAGGCTTTAGACTTCGATCCGATCTCGAGATCGAGCCCGTCGATGAGAACGGGACCCTCTCCTATGTCATCAAGGACCCCCGAAGCGAGCGCTTTTTCCGCATCAAGCCCCTCGAATACTTTCTGATCTCTCAGTTCGACGGGAACACCGACCTCGCCGAGATCCGCCGGCGCGCTTCGGACGAGAAGAAAGTGCTCGTCTCGAATGACGTGCTCACTCGCTTCGCGGCCAAATTCCAGGATCTGGGTCTTCTCGTCGATAGCGCCGAGCGTGGCGAGCCGCGCCCGACTCCGAAAACGCGCTGGAGCGGCCTCACGCTGAAGTTTCCGCTGACCAACCCCGAGCGCTTCTTGAATTGGCTCTACCCGATGACCCGGTGGTGTTTTAGCGCCGGCTTCGTGATGTTCATGGCCGCGACTATCGTCGCCGCAATCCTCGTGGCCGTTGCGAACCGCCACGACCTCGCCTTCGGTCTCGAGCGGGTCGTGAGCCTCGAGGGTCTGCTCTTCGTCCTCATCACCGTCTCGATTGTCACCGTTCTCCACGAGCTTGCACACGCGCTGGCCTGTCGCCACTTCGGCGGCAGGGTGACCGACATGGGGTTTTTACTCCTGTATTTCCTTCCGTGTTTCTACGTGAACGTCAGCGATACCTATTTGTTCCGTGAGAAACGGCAGCGACTTTGGGTCGTCTTCGCTGGCGGGTACTTCGAGATGTTCATCTGGGCGGCAAGTGTCTTCACGTGGCGAGTCGTTGCTCAAGAAACGTTTGTCTCCCGAGCGCTGTTCGTGGTCATTGCCGTGTGCGGTATCCGCAGCCTCTTTAATTTCAACCCACTGATCAAAATGGACGGCTACTTTCTGCTGTCCGATTATTTGGGAATCTCGAACTTGAGACAGGAAGCCCTGTCGGGACTAACGGGGTTTTTTCGTCGCGCGGCCGCGCTCGAGGTCCAACCACCGTCGCCCGAGATTTCCGCGCGGCGCATCCTCGCACTCCGTGGCGATCGATTTTTGCTGCTCTTTGGTGGCGCGGCGCTTCTATACACGGTCGCCCTCGTCGGGTTTCTCGTTCTCCACTCCGGCGAGTGGGTGTTCGACAATTTTGGCGCGAACGCGCTGGGTCTCTTCTCCGTCGTTCTTGTCGGGCTCTTGCACAAGCCCGCCATCAGCGCCGCCTCGGCCGCGAAGCGGACCAGCAAGGAAAAGTGGAAGGATCTGGGCGAGCACAAGCGCCGCCCCCGCTTCGTCGTGATCTGGGGTGGTCTGTCCTTGTTGGTGGCCGCGCTGCCCTGGCAGCTCCGGGTTCCATCGGAGCTGTCCGTTCTCCCCCAAGAGAGGCAGACGGTACGAGCACCGGCCGATGGTCGTATCGAGAGGATCCACGTGCGCGAGGGCGCGCGGGTCGAGCGAGGGGACCTGATTCTAGAATACGACGCGAACGAGCTTCTATTGGAGCGACGGACCAAGCAGGCGGAGCTCTCGCAGGCCGAGGAGGAGCTCCGGCTCCTCGCCAAGCAGAACCCGTCGTTTCGGGAAGAGATTCGGGTCGAAGAACGTGCGCTCGAAACAACACGAGCACAGGAACAAGCAGCGACTCAGGATTTCGACCGAGCGCAGCGGTTGTGGACGCCGGGGTTGATTTCCCAGGATGCGTTCGACAGTGCCCAAAACAAGCTCGACGAGGCCGAGGCGAAGACACGAGAGGCGGAAGCCCGCATCGCGCTCGCGCGCAAGCAAAGCCCCGACAGCCGCAACGAGCAGATGGAAGTCCTTCATTTGAAGGACGCCGGCGCACAGAGAGCGGCTATCGAAAAATTGCAGGCTGAGCTCGATCAGCTAGACGACCTTCTAGCACGATCGAAAATTTACGCCTCGATCGCAGGCACGCTCACGACCTACCGCTTCAAAGAAAAAATCGGTGAATATCTCGAGGAGGGCGCGGACGTTTGCGAGATCGTGAACGACGACCAGGTTGTCCTGGAGATGCCCGTCGCCGAGAAGGACATCGACATCATCGAGCTAGGCCAAGACGTCAAGTTCAAAGTGCGCGGCTACCCCTCTCGGAGCTTCCGCGCCACCGTCGACGAGATTGCGCCAGTGGCGACGACGGACGGCAACGTATCCACCATCCTTCTTCGCGCCTATATCGACAACGAAGACCGCGTGTTGAAACCGGGCATGACCGGAGTCGCCAAGGTCTACTGCGGCATGAGCTTTGTCGCGAACGTGCTCACTCGCGATATCGTCCGCTTCATCAGAACCGAATTCTGGCTCTAGCAGGCCGCCGAAAGACACCGTCGCAGCCCGCTAGAGTTCGTCTCGAGTCATCGACTTGATGAAGTCTTCGAGGGTCGCGAACAACACACCGCTAAAAAAGAGGATTCAACGCAAAGGCGCCAAGGCGCGAAGACGCCAAGGAAAACACGCTCACTTTGCGTCTTTGCGCCTTTGCGTTAGGAAAACGGCGTGTTCGCCTCTCGTGAGAGGTTGCGCGGCTACCAGCCCGCGATGTAGCGCTCCCTCCGCACATCCGCGGCTCCGCGGAGGGTTCCCGTCTCCGGATCGATACCCACAGCGGTGATACCCGTCGAAACACCCCACGGGCCTCGTAGCAGGATCTTGTGCCCCTTCGCCTTCAACGCTTCGATGACTCCGGGAGCAATACGGCTTTCAACTTCGAGCACGAGTGGATCGTCCCGGTGAGATCCAAACGTCGAGAACATGTGGCGAGAATTGATGCGTGGCGCCTCGACCGCTGCCTGGAGGCCCAAACCGAACTGAGTCAGCGTCAAGAGCACGTTGAGAATTTGTTGATCCTGCGTGTCACCGCCCGGCGTGGAGATGGCGAGGAAGGGTTTCCCCTCCCGGAGCACGACCGTCGGCGTTAGCGTCGTGCGAGGACGTTTGCCGCCAACGACAACGTTCGGGCTATCGGGGTCGGCCACAAACGCTTGCATACGGTTGCTCATTGGCACTCCGGTATCACCGGCAACGTACGCGCCGCCTAGTAGCCACCCCGAGCTGGGCGTCGCAGAAAACAGCAAGCCGCTTGCATCGACCGTGTTCACGCACGTCGTATCCCCGACCTCATCGTCTTCGCCCAAAGTGCTCGTCGGACGATACGGCTGAGCGGGTGCGTCGACATCGGGATCGAATGGGAACGGATTCCCGGGACGATGGCCCGCAAACGCCAGATTGGGATCGATCAGGCGTCGCCGCTCGTCGGCGTAGTCTTTCGACAGGAGCCCCACGAGCGGCACGGTCGCGAAGTCGGGGTCTCCGTAGTAGCTATCGCGATCGTCATACGCCAGCTTGATCGCCTCCGCGACGGTATGGATGTAGCGCGTCGACCCATGTCCCATCTCGCTCAGGTCGAATCCTTCTAAAAGGTTGAGCGTCTGGAGCAGCACCGGGCCCTGATTCCACGCTCCCGCCTTGTGGACGGTGTACTCGTGAAACGTCGTCGTCGCCGGCGTCTCGAAGCGCCCCTGATAACCTGCCAGATCGTCGTAGGTCATCAGCCCACCGTCGCTTTGGACAGCATCCGCGATGCGCTGCGCAATGTCGCCTTTGTAGAAGCGATCCCGTCCGGCGCGAATGGCCTGTTCGCGGCTCGCTCCACCAACGAGCGCTTCTTGCTCCGCTGCCGCGATCGCGCGAAACGTCGCCGCCAGGTTGGGCTGGCGAAAGATCTCGCCGACAACTGGGATATGGCCGTCGGGGTAGTACGTACGAGCCGTCGACGGGTAGTCCATCGACGCTTCTTGTTGGCTCACGAGATAGCCATGAAGAAAGCCGTACATCGGAAAGCCGTCGGCGAGCACGGTCGCAGGAGCGAGCACGTCACTCAGGCTCTGGGTACCGTAGCGTTCGAGGGCGAGGGCAACGGCGTCGAGAACAGCGGGGACGGTGGCTCCGAGTGGGCCGTTACCGGGCACCTGAGGCGCGTCCTGGAACATCTCGTAGTGCGCGGACGCCGGTGCCGGCCCCTGACCGTTGATAACGACCGTCTCGTCGGCCCGAGGGTCGTAAATAATGATGGGAGACTCTCCACCGAAACCAAAATGCGAAATCTCGCATACGGACGCCGCCAAAA
>CAMYKY010000006.1:0-53182 GCA_947259165.1 uncultured Acidobacteriota bacterium
AAGAAGAGTGGCGATACCGAGGAAGCTGAAAAAGCCCACGACGTCGGTCACGGTCGTGAGGATAATCGAGGAGGATTGAGCCGGGTCCTGCCCGATTGCGGTCAGCAGAATGGGGATAGCACCTCCGGAAAGACCGGCCAACGCCATCGACAAAACCATGGAAAAACCGATCACCATGGACAACCCGATCGAGCGGCTCCAGATGAACACGAAAAACGACGTCGTCAGAGCTACCGCGACTCCGTTGAAAAGACCGACACGAAACTCCTTGAACAACACGCGCGCCCACTGTCGCACGCGGATCTCGCGAAGTGCCAACCCACGCATGGTGACCGCCAAGGCCTGAGCGCCGGTGTTGCCAGACTGACCCGCGACAACGGGCAACAACACCGCAAGCGCGGTGAACTGCGCGATGAGCGACTCGAAAATCCCGACGACGGACGCGGCCAGAAACGCCGTTCCCAAATTCACTTCGAGCCATGGAAGACGCTTTCTGACGGCGAACGATACCTTCGACAGGGCCCGCTCCTCTTTGCTTGCACCAACCATCGTTTGGATGTCAACGCTGGCCTCTTCGTGAGCGGCGGAGATCAGCGCGTCGTATCGGATGACTCCGAGCAAGCGTCCGTCGAAATCCAGCACCGGAAGAACCGGGGTCTTCTTGGTCTCGAAAAGCTCGACGAGCTCCTCCTTCGACGCTACTGACTGGACCACGGCTGACGGGGGCCTTAGGAGCTGGCTCAAAGGTGTTTCCGCGTCCGCCACAGCGATCTCCTGTAGCGGGACGCTACCCACGAGAATCCCCTGCTCGTCCACGACGAAAACACTAAAGACACGCTTCTTCCATGCGCTCGACCGGAGTCGTTCGAGAACCGCGCTTGCCGTCACGGTCTGAAGAAACGTCATGACGCGCGGGTCCATGAGCGACCCCGCTGTGTTGGGAGGGAACCCGAGCAACTGGTTCAACTCGGAAACCACCCCCGGTTGCGCATCCTTCAGCGCGGCCTCTCGCTCCTTTGGATCCAATCGCGACAAGATCGCAGCAGCGAGAGGAGGCTCCACCGTTTCCAACAACTCGCCGCAGTCTCGAGACGGAAGTGTTCTCACTATGGCGGCGGCACGTTCTGAAGACAACGCCGCGAACACCTTCGACCAGTGAGGCCCGGGATAGCTGGCCACGAGCTTGGCAGCATCGTCCACTGATTCGCGATCCATCGCCTGAGCGACCCGCTCCGGTTGCTTCTCGAGCGCACTGACAACGAGCCTGCCCACGGCGCTGCGATCTCGTTCACTCATCTGAGGAAGCCTCCCAGCCTTGAATCAAGCCCGATGCACCGAACCAAAACAACTCTCCCAGCGCCAGGGTGACGCCGAGTGGCGACGATGCGGACTCGTCATCGGAGCGTCCCTCCAGCATTCGCAGAGTCTCGTACCGCAACACGCCGGAGAGACGACCGGAGTCGGCGACGACAGGAAGTAGCGGGAACCGCTGCCATGCCGGATGGGTGAGGATCGCGCTCTTGTGCGCTCTCGCGAGAAGATGCTCAACCGGGCTCACCATGAACGAACCGAGCGATGCGTCGCCGGCGGCCACGAGCAGCTCGCGGAGAGACAAAACACCCCGGAGTACCTGGTCGTCATCGGTAACGTAGATGTAGTAGCGAAGCTCACTCCCTCGCCGCCGGATATCCTCGACCGCTTGCTCCACCGTCTGATCCCGGTGGAACGAGACCACACGTGGCTCCATGAGAGCGCCCGCGGTCAGCTCGGGGTAGCTCAGCAGCTTCTCGAAATGACGCCGACGATCACTCGAAACTGCGGACACAACGCGCTCACGTTCTTCCGGCAGTAGTCGTCGCAACAAGTCGACACCGCGGTCCAATGGAACCTCGGCCAGGATTTCAGCAGCTCGCGATGGCGTCGTTCGTGAGAGATACCGTGAGGCGACGAAAGGCGCCATCACCACCATCACGTCGGAGGCGACTTTTGCGGCGCAGTCGTCCAGGAGCGCAGAAAGCTCCTCGTCGGTGAGCGTTTCGAGAGCACGCGCAGCGTCGACCGGGCGGGAGGCGGCGAACGATTCGGCAATCTGCCGCTCGAGGCTCACGGCGCATCCTCACCGAGGGCGGTGGACACGTTCTCGGTGAATGTGCTCGCGGGAACGTGAACGACGCCGTCTCGAGTGTCTAGCAACACGCCCGTCGGGCGAATCTCGAGAATTTGTCCTTCATGATCCCCTATCCGGATACGCTGGTTTACCTTGTAGGAGCGCTGAACGTAGTGCGCGCCGATGATGTTGGCGACCGTCGCCCTCGCACCCAAGCCGAACGCCAATGCGACCGCTCCCAGGAACGCGCCGAGAACCGTGCCGACGCCGACGACGAGAAGCGTGCTATCGATTCCCACTTGAGCGAGAGCCACGACCGAAGCGAAGAGAATGATGGTCGTGCGGGCCGCGCGCGCGGCGGAGTCGCCGTAGGCGATACGTTCGACGCGCGCAAACGAACGCATCCAGCCGGCCGCGATCGTCCCGCAAACGACGCCGCCGAGAAGCACGAGAACAGCCGCGATCAAACGCGGAACGTAGCTCGCGAAACCGCTGAGGCCTCCGGTCAACGCGGACAAGCCGAGCACTTCCGCAGCCGCGGCCGCAGCAAAGAGGACGACGAGCCAGAATGACAGCCCCCCGACGAGCCGCATCACAGACCCTACCGATTCTTGATGCTCCGCGCCCAGAATACTCGTGGGGATGAGCGATCGCGCGCGGCGGAGCAAGCGTCCGACGACGAGCCGAAGCAGTTTGGCCAGCCCCCAGCCAAGCAGAAGCACCGCCAACGCGCCAACGAGACGGGGTAGGTACGCATACGCGCTTTGGAGTACTCCCGTGAACGCCGCCCGCAAAGTTTCGACCCAATTGGCGAGATCCATCATTTCTTCGCCTCCTTATGGTTTCTGCAGCGGCGCTCTCGCAGCGGGTTTGCCTTCCGCAGGGTTGTCATAGAAACGCGTGGTCGGGTAGGCGAAATCGACGTCGTCGCAATCCCCGAATCGCTCCAGAATATCCTCAGCAATCTGCTCTTCGGTCGCACGTCGCATCCTGGGCTCACACAAATAGCGAATCGTGAGCAAGACTCCGCTGTCCGCGATCGAGGTATAGACAACGGGAGACAGGTGCGTGTAGAAAATCATGAACTGCCGTGCGGCAATTCGAATTCTCTCTTCCGCCGCCTTCGACAATCTCTCGGCGTCCTTCGTCGCTATCTCCGTCAAGATCTGTTTGGCTTTCTTCCAGTCGCTTTCGAAGGTTACCAACACCGGAATCTCGTTCCAAATGTGTTGAAATCCTTTCGAATAGTTCGCTTGCGTCTCTTGAAAGACCTTTCCGTTGGGTACGTGAATAACTCTGCCCGTACTCTGGTCCGCCGCGACCCAATTACCGATCTCCATCAACGTGAACTGAAAAATGCGAACGTCGATAACGTCGCCTCGGTGATCGCCAATCTGAATTCGGTCACCGACGTCGAAGGGACGACGCCAAATGATGAAGAGCCAGCCCGCGAGATTAACAATCGGATCACGCAATGCTATCGCGAGCCCGGCTGTCAGCAGCCCGAGAAAGGTCGACACAGAGTCGAATCCTTGGATCCAGATACGCCCTACTGCGAGAAATCCGAGGACGAACGCGGTGTAGGTCAGCGTCTTTCGCCACTGGTACAGCGCCTTGGTGTCGTCAACGCGGCCGTAGACGATCCTCAGAGCAACATAGCGAAGCAGTAGGAAGACTATGACGACGACGACCGTGGTCAGCGCTCGCGCCTCGAGATCGTCGTTAGACTCCAGGATGTTTCGTAGTCTCCCAATGGCGTCTTGCATCGATCTCCCAAGGCGGCGTGAAAAGTTGCGGCACGAGCAACTCTGTTTCCGCCAATTATTTGATTGAGGAGAAGCTTAACACCAACCGTCAAAATGGAGATGTTCCGGGACTCAACGAAGGGGCTGCGTCACATCGGCGAGCTACTTGGAGCCGAACCAGGAAAGGTGATGCGCACCGACCGGCGATGCAACGTCAAACGCTGGAGCTCGCCGCTAAAAGGACGACGCCCAGTTCGCCATGCGATCGACGGCATCGCGTAGTCTGGGGCAACACTCGGCCACGAAGCTTGGATCGAGATCTCCGCTCGAGCGCGCGGCAGTCGACAACGCGCGCGCGCCATCGAAGTCAACGTAGGACAATCGAAGGGTCAATTCGCTGGGTTCTCGGCCGAAGCTCGAGCCGGGAATGGTTGCGACGCCCACATCATCGAGCAATCGTTCACACATCTCGGCGCTGGTCGTGATGCCGTGCTCTTTCATTTGCGGTCGGAAGGCGCGAAAGTCCGGAAACAAATAGAACGCACCGTCGGGATCCCCAACGACGATGTCGGCGTCACGGAGTCGCTGCGCGCAATAGCGTCCCAGTGCGCGCAACACCCGCCGACTTTGTTTCAAATATTCTTCGATCTCAGCTCCACCAGCGAAAGCACGCACCGCAGCGAACTGAATGGGGGCGCTCGTTGCCGTAAATGTTTCACTGGCGACGACGGCCATCGACTCAAGAAGCCATTTGAGATTATCGGGAAAGGTGAACGTCCCGAGCCGCCATCCGCCAGCACCGCACCACTTGCTCAGGCCCGTACTGATGATCGTTCCCTCCGGGTAAAACTCCGCGATAGAACGATGCGTCCCTTCGTGATCGACTTCTCCATAGATTTCGTCCGACAACATGACGACGCGGTATTTGCGAGCGACATCTGCCAGCGCTCGCAGCTTGTCCACACCATACGTATAGCCCGTCGGGTTGTTCGGATAGTTCAAGATCACGAGCCGTGGTCGCTCCGGATCATCCCTACACAACTCTTCGAGCTCTTCGGGCTGCAGACCCCAGTTGTGCTCGCGCATCGTCCGGAGCCAGTGAACACGCCGGCCGATGATGCGTGCTTGAGGCTCGTATGAGACCCACGACGGCGTGGGAATGCACAAATCTCCGTAGTAGACGAGCTGGATGATGAACATCAGCTCCTTGGAGCCCGGGCCGACGAGAACGTGTGCGCCATGGCGCGCTACCGCGTTCTTGCGATGATGGTACTCAGCGACGGTCTCTCTCAGCGCGGCGAGCCCGCGTACTGGAAGATAGTCTTTTTGGTGCGCGTTTTGCCGCAGAGCTTCCACCACGACTTCAGGCACCGGAAACGGCGACTGGCCAAGACCAAGCTTGATGACATCACGGCCCTCTGCGATGAGCTCCGCGCTCCGCTCATTCAGAGCAAGAGTGGCGGACGGAGCGAGTCCCCGCACGTTCAAGTTCAGGTTTACAGACGGGACCAATGCGCTTTGGATGTCGCGCGTCGTGCTCATAGAGACCTCGGGTCACCCTAGGGCCCGCGAAGAGTCCCCATCGGGGAATGACCGCGAAAGCCCAAAGATTTCTGAAATGTCGTTGGAAAAGCTTCTTTTGGCATTTTAGCAAAAAGGCGGCAGGAGGTCACATTGCCGTTCGGTCTAACGACGAGACGCGGCGATCAAAACATCCGCCCACACCACCGAGTGAGCGCGTCCAGAACTGCGGCCTTCTTTTCGTCGTTCGACATGTGCGGCCCACGCGAAAGCTCGACTTGGATCCAAGGCAGCTCGGCCGCGTGCGAGCGGGTGATGAAACCGCCTTTGAACGGATCATTCACGCGCACGTTCGGCCCGAAGCCGTCTTCGAAGCATTCCTTGAGTGAGTCGATCCAATCCAGAGGGCTCGTGGTCCCGTCAACGTTGCCGAGACACACCCACGGCCGCTCCACGTCCGGATCGGGTCCGACCGGAGGTCCTTTCGCCGCCATCGTATGCAGGTCCACTCCGCAGCGAATTCTCTTGCCCGCCAGCTCCCGCAGGCGCGCGTGGTACGGGTGGTAGAACTGATCCAATAATGCCGTGACGACGTCGTCCGGGGGAAACTCGCGATAGACGGGCACGTTCCAGCACGTGTGGGTCTTGACGACGCCGTCCGCGCGGCGATCGTCTTCGGCCCGGTTGAGATCAATGATCGCTCGCGCAATGTCTGTCGTGAGGTAAGCCTCGAACTCGGGCTCGAGCGCATAGATTTCCGAGGCGCCGACGTCTCCGTCCTCGAGAACCTCTTGCTCTGTCAAGATACAGTAGGGCTCCGCTACTTCAGGAACTCGCCAACCGGCGTGCGGTACCGAAGCGAGCAGTGGCAGCTTCACTATTTCGCAGTCGTCTTGGACGTCTTCGATGCACTCTTTGGCGCCTTCCGCGCAGCTTTCGCGGTGTGCGAGCCAATCTTCGAAGAGGCCCCCTTGGCTGGACCGCTGGCTGCGCCGTCGCGACGCGGATCGGCAACGCCGACGAACTCACCGTGCTCCCTCATGACGAGCTGCACACATCCCAGATAGAACGAGTAAGGATCGCGAAGGTCGATCTCGAACCCGTATCGGGCGAGCGCCGGAGGAATATCGTTGCGCATTCGACTCGCTTCGAGCGAAACCTTGCCGCTGAGAGAAGCATGGAGGCGCGGTGCCTCGACAGCGGCGTACGGGCCCGACGTCTGCAGGCGAATCAACACTTGGAGAATGGAAGACGTGATGCGCTCGCTGCCCGGAGAGCCGATAGCAAGCCAGGGTTTGTTCCCACGGAAGACGAGCGTCGGTGCGACGCTCGCCCACGGCGCCGCGTTGGGTCGCAGGTAATACGCGTGCGACATGTCCTCGTACTCGAACGCGGTCATGTAGTTGTTGTACAAGAAGCCGAGCTCCGGTGTCGCGGAATACGAGCCATACACCCGCTCGATCGATTGAGTCAGCGCAACGGCGTTACCGGCGTCGTCCATCACCGAAAGATGCGTCGTCTCGCCAGCGCCCCGGAGACGCTTGAGCGACTGTTTCGCGATGTTCTTGGCGTACTCCTGGCTCAACATCGTCTTCTCGGAGACCTGTGCGAAATAGCTGGGCATGAACGGACGATCCTGGCGGTCGACGAACGCACGGCGGATGATCTCCGCGAACAAAACGGCGCCTTCCGGAGTGTCCAGATCTCGCCGGGACTCGGGAAGCTGCTGATAAGCATTCATCATCTGGATCAGCGTGCGGCCCGCTCCGGGCGGCGGAAAGGTAAAGACCCGATGTCCACCAAAGCGCGTCGTAATCGGCCGGCGCTCGATGGGACGGGGAACCTGGGCCAAGTCGTCCAATTGGATGAGGCCGTCGTGCGCGACCATATCGTCGTGGATCTTCTTCGCGATCTCGCCGGAGTAGAAGTCCTTTACCCCATGCTTCGCGAGGCGTCGCAGCGTTGCTGCCAGCGCCGGTTGCTGGAAGTTGGTTCCGACGAGGTGAGTCTTCTGTCCATCTTGGAGAAAGATGGCACCGGCCGTACCCTTACGCAAATTCTTGAGCTCCCGACGCGCGAGGGCTCTCTGGAGCACGGTAACTTCGTACCCCTCGTCGGCGAGACGGATGGCCGGCTCGAGAACGCGAGAAAGGTGAAGCTTGCCGTACATCTCGAGGACGTAGCGCAAAACCGCGGGGGTGCTAGGAACTGTGGTCGCCCGGTAGCCGACACGGCGGTCGAGCTTCGAGAGCGCCTCCGTCGAGGTACGGTTGGGCGCACGCGACGAGCCATCCAGCGCCACCGTTTGTCCGGTTTCGGCGTGATGGATCATGAGCATGGTCTGCCCACCGAGACCCGATGCCGCCGGCTCGCAAACGCCGAGCGCGAAAGCGGCCGCGACGGCGGCGTCAAAAGCGTTGCCGCCTCCTTCGAGTATTTCCACACCCGCTTCGGTTGCACGATAGTGCGCCGTCGAGATCATTCCGCTCTTCGACACGCCGACTTTCTGAGGCCAGTAGATTTTTCGCCCGCTGAGCTCGAGCAGATCGGTGTCCACGCGTGAGGGCTTCATCTGTTCCAATTTGAAAAGACTCCTTCGTTAGAATCACCTATTCTAGCCGCATTGCTCCGGTGAACCACCCATGGAGTCGAGCCCAAACGAAAGTCTCGAAGAATCCGTAACCCTCCCGCTGCTGTTTCAGCGCGCCAAAGGTAGTTCCGGACGCGTTGGCCTCGCCTGGATTTGGTTTCTACGGTCGCTTCTGCGCGAACGGCGAGACCGCTTGGGAGTCCGAAACCGGAGCGATGTCCGTCATGACGTGGTGGAGCTGCTGGCGCAAATAGTTTCGGAGACAGTCAGTCGCGTGCCATTCCAGGGTTGTCCGGTTCCATCCTGCTGAGAACTCCGGGGAGCTTCGTCTCCATCTCGCCGACAGCCGCTTTTTCACCAGCGACCGAGAGTGGCTCGGATCTGATCCGAAGGCGCGCGTACGCCTGGCATGCTTGTACCTAAATATTGCTCGACAAGCCCACTGAACGCTTCCTGAAAGCGCTGTAGTGCCGAAGCACTTCCTGTCCGATCGGTGCAGTCAGTTCACGTCTCGAGTCTTTCGCACGACGCTGCGACGACTCCGCATGGCAACACCACTTCGGAGCCATCGAGTGTCAGGCGCCTTCGCCCTTTTCGGGCGACTCTGGACTTCGCCTTTGAAACACCGAGACGGCTTCCATGAGGCCCGCAAGCTCGAGCAGGTTGGGAGCCGTCGGGGCAAGCTCCCGCACGACATTCATTGCCGAAACGAGAGCACTTTCTTGGCTGTCGACGTCTCTCGTGTAGCTGCCGGCAAACCATATGCCCGCGCGACCCTGGTATGCAGCGAGCCGCCGTTGCGCTCTAACGAAGCCCGGCGTCAACAACGGGTGCAGAAATTGTCTGCGGAAAACTTCTTGCTCGGGAGCTTTCGAGCGAGCGGTCGCCCAGCTCTTGAACAGCGGCAACGGAGTCTGGCCATGCTGGACCGGGCGGAGGGCGCCGTACCACACCGACGCTTCGCTGTAGGCGTTTTCGACGGAAATATTGTAAGCCGACCAGTACCAAGGGTCTTCCGGCATGTAGACGGGATCCCGGTGAACGGAAATCTCAGACGGAAAATACTCGAAGCTGCGCAGCACCCTAGCCGTGCGGCTGAGCCTGGGGATTTCCGCCAAAAGGGAGCTCGTGATGTACGGAGGAGTCGCAAAAATCACCACGTCCACGTTGTCTTCCACGCCGGAAGCATTTCTTATCCGAAACCCACCCCTCCTCGAGCGTCGCACTCGAGTCACATTCGAACCCAAATGAACTGTCAGATTTTGGCTCAGTTGAGCCAGGAACTGAACGTTTCCCCCCAACCCCAAGAGACTGTTGCTATATTTGAACGGGGCCAGCAAGCTCTCGGGAAGCGCCTTTCCAACAAACGCCAAGGCGCCGCGGGCGGAGAGTTGTCGAGCTTGTTCGATGGAACATCCCACCATGGCGCTCATGAGAGGTAACAGGAGCCGTTCGCGGTCCTCTTCACGAATGGGAAGCGTCTTGAGCCATGAACCGACAAGAACATCCCAGTCTCCGTGTTCCGCGAATTCCTTGGCTCCTAACGCAAACCATAGGAACGCCCAAAGACCCTGGTAGTTCCAAGGAGCGAAAACGGGCCAAAACCGTCCCGTTGCAGGAGACAGGAAACGCGGGTAGATGCGGCCCTTCTCCATAACGGCAATGGACATTTCCGCTTCGAGACTCGCATCGTGTTCGGGAAAATTTGGGTCGAAGAGCCCAATCAACTCGAGAAGCTTCACGTAGGTGGGGTGGGGCCCGCGAGCAAAAAACTGCGCCCCAACGTCAACTAGGACCTCTTGGTTCCCCGCGACGACGGGGATGGTATGAGCATGTCCCCCGACGGTTTGACGGCTCTCGAAAAGCACCGCCTCGGCTACCCCGTCGAGCAGCCAGGCACACGATACGCCGGCGAGCCCCCCGCCAATGATTCCAACGCGAGGCGGTCGATCAGCGGGCAACGGCAATGCCTCTCGCGGAAGCGAAGCATAGACAAGGGCGGCACTGCCGGTTTTGAGGAATGTTCTACGGCTGGACGCGACGATCATCGGGTGGCTCCCTTTTTGAACTGCCGGCAATATACTCCTTTCCGGAGGCTCCTCGATCCTTCATCCGACCTTCCACACTCGTCTGGAAGGGCTCACGGCAAAGAGCCCCTCCACCGCCGGAAAAGCCTGCCGTACACCGAGCGGCACGCTCGGCGCGCGACACCCGTCTGCCTACACACCGCGAAAACCGCCTTCGGCAGTCTGCAAGGCAACTCCCTCACCAGCTCGGCTGCCTCACTGCGCGAAGGATACCAAGCCGGGGAAGGAATTTACGCGGGCTTATCGGTACCGGTTCCCAAAAAACCGGCTTCGGCAGCGCACTCCGCGGAGATGGCCGACCACGCACTCGGATCGACCGAGGCCTTCAGGTACAGGCACCGCTGCGCGTAGTATCGCTACTATCCGAGCCCGTCGAAAACCTGCTCGTGCATCTCCATGAGGTCTGCGTGAGTAGCACCGCTTCGAGCTTCACGCGTCGAACCCATGACTGTGCTGCGAAGCGAATAGTCCTTTTCCAGAGAAAAGGGCGTTCTCACCCAGTTCGGGTGCCAAAAGCCCAAATTCAAGCGGCCAGTCCCGCTGAGATCCTCGTCTAATTCCATACTTTACCTTTTGAATTCAACGCGTTAGATGGGCGACCGGTGAAATGGCACATTGTTTGCAATATGACAATGGAAATGCCTTTCATTATCATTATTGACCGCAGGCGGAGGTCACCGTGTTCAGAATCCTAGCCTTCGTTGCCGTCTTCGCGTGCCTTGCGACCGCAGAGATAGCCGGGAGTGACCCGGAAGAAGAGTCAACGTCGAGCCCCGCCCCAGTCGAGGCGAACGGCTTCCGTTTCGATGCAAGCTATGTCGTGGACTGGTCTCAAATAGCAACCGGGAGACACCGTAGAAGTGAAGCCGTTCTTGGGCTTCTCGATTTGAGACTCGAGCTAGATCTAGAAGCTCTCTTCGGCCTCAAGGGCGGAACCTTTGCCTCCGACTATTACATGAAGAGAGGGCGCAGTGTCTCCGAAGACGTAGGCGATATCCAAGGTATCTCGAACATGGACGGCATCGATTTCCGGCAGCTTCATGAACTCTGGTATCAGCAATGGCTGTTCGACGATTTTCTGCGAATCAAGGTCGGCAAAGTCGATGCCAACTCGGAGTTTGCCTTCGTCAACTCGGCCGAGGAACTCATCAACTCCTCTGCAGGCGTTAGTCCAACCGTCCTCCACATGCCGACCTATGCGAATTCCGCTACGAGCATCAACGTGTTCTCTTACCCGACCTCTTGGATGTACGCGGGCGTCGGCTACTACGACGTCCCCGCGACCATCTGTGCTCCCCAAGATCCCATGCACAGCATGGCCGAGATGAAGCGCCGGAACGGCAAGTATTGGATTGGAGAAATCGGTTTTGCCTGGCGGAACGAAAAGCTCGGAAGCGGCCATCTCGCAGTAGGTCCGTGGTACCACTTCGGGTATCTGGATGCGTCAGAAGTCGCCACCATGAGTAGCAGCGTAGGTTTTTATGCGGTCTTCGAGCAGCAGCTCTGGGAACAGCGGGCAGCAAGTCGGGGTGGCGAGCGAGACCTCAAGCTGTTCCTACAACTTGGCTCGGCTGACGACAGCGTGAGCGAGTTCGCCAACCACGCCAGCTTCGGTTTGATCTCGACCGGACTCCTTCCAGGACGTGACGAAGACGTGGCCGGATTCATGATGAGCTTCGTCGATCTCAGCGACGAGCATCGACTACATTTTGAGCGTAACGAGACGACCCTCGAGGCGTTCTACCATCTTCAAATCACTCAATTCCTCGGCATCACTTCAGATATTCAGTATGTCATTCATCCATCGGGCTCTCCAGCCCTTGCTAATGCTCTCGTGGCGACAGCCCGCATCGAGGTCGGTTTCGGCCTGGGAGATCAAGACTGAGAGAGCTGCGGAAGACTCCGCCCAGACGGAGTGCTGCAACGACGATACCGAGAGCCCGTACTGTCTTGCCTCCTCTAGGACAAAGGGTGTCGCGGCGCTTCGAGGCACGATCCTCAACGGACTTCGTGCTCGTCACGATTCTTGCCACCGCGGATGCAAGGCGTTCGATCGTAGACACGATGGCCGCGATCGCCGATGCGGAGTGGGCGCTTTTCTCCGCGGGTTTACAGGGGGCACAGTACAACCTACGGATTGAGGGACGCGCTCAGGTCAAGACCAACAAGCACGAACCGAGACTACAGTGATGACCCATGTCCCCGGTATGGACCCGGAAGGATTGGCTCCCCGGGTTGGATTCGAACCAACAGCCTACGGATTAACAGTCCGTCGCTCCACCGTTGAGCTACCGGGGACCAAGAGCCAGAGATTATAGCACGCAGTTGAGTGGGCGGCGCTAGGTGGACTTGGTTAAATCCTGGAGAACGAGCTTCGCAACGGCCTTCAGGGTGTCGAAGACGCCGATGCCTTCCTCGGATGCGGCGATCGCCTCGAGAGTGGGCTCGTTGCTCATACCCAGCTTGGCCTTCATCTCCTCGACGGGAACCGCGCTCGGAAGGTCGCGTTTGTTGAGCTGCAATACGTAGGGTATTGCGCGGATGTCGTAGCCTTGGGTCTTCAGATTCAGCTCGAGATTCCGGAGACTCTCCACGTTCGCGTCCATCCGCTCGCGCTGCGAGTCGGCCACGAAGATGACGCCGTCGACACCCTTGAGAATCAGCTTTCGAGACGCGTCGTAGAACACCTGGCCGGGCACGGTATAGAGGTGAAATCGCGTCTTAAAGCCGCGCACGTTGCCGAGCTCGAGCGGGAGGAAGTCGAAAAACAAAGTACGGTCGGTCTCGGTCGCGAGCGAGATGAGCTTCCCCTTGGCGTTGGGGTTCGTCTTCTCGTAGATGAACTGCAGGTTCGTCGTCTTCCCGCACAGGCCAGGACCATAGTAGACGATCTTGCAGTTAATCTCGCGCGAAGCGTAATTGATGAAGGTCATCGGCCGGCCTTACTCGCTGAACAAGCTGTCGATGTCTTCGTCGGTGATCTCGGCGAAGGGAGACTCGAAGTTGGCTCCAGACGAAGCTTTTTCTGCTTCGACCTTGTGCATGATGCTGTCGAAAACACCATTGAGCTCGACCGCGGCCTTTTTTACCCGTAGCCGCACCAAACCGAGCGAGGAACGCTCGTCGAAAATCACCACCAGGATGACGCGCAGTCCCACGATAGAGATGTGGATATTGTCTCTTTCACCCTCGTGAAAAAGGACCGAGAATTCCTTCTCACCAATGAGCTTTGCGAGAGCATCCGTTGCGGCGACGTTGCCCGCAGTGAGTGACGCGAGAGACGTCGTATCGAGGTTGTCGATGTTGCCGTGCGCGGCGATTTGCTGCCCGTTCTTGTCGACCAGGAAAACCAGTTTCGCGTTGGCGTCGGTGCGGAGCTTACTCAGAATCGTTTTGATCTGATTGAACTCCTCGTCGTACATCACCACATCAGTGGACGCCATGACTCTGCTTTCCTCCGTCCGAGACTTGCACGCTCAAGGGAATGAAGACTGCGGGTTGTTTTACCTATTAGGTATATCTAAAAGAACGCCTCTTGGCAAGCGGCGACCTGTAAATCATCCACTCACAAGAGTTGCACGCATGTGTCCGGTGATCTAGTACTCGCGGCGGCCCTCGAGGGCCTTTCCCATCGTGACCTCGTCGGCATAGTCGAGCTCGCTACCCACGGGGATCCCCATCGCAATGCGTGTCACTTTGATCCCTAGCGGTTTGATGAGCTTTGACAAGTAGATCGCCGTTGCTTCGCCTTCGATGTTGGGATTTGTCGCTAGAATGACTTCTTCGACCTCGCCCTCACGGAGACGTGAGAGGAGGCCGGCGACTTTGAGCTGCTCGGGTCCGATGCCAGTCAGCGGCGACAAGCTGCCCATTAAGACATGATACCTGCCTTTGAACTCGTGAGTCCGTTCGATCGCCACGACGTTGGGCGGCTCTTCGACGACACAAATAATCCGAGAGCTCCTCTGAGGGCTCGAGCAGTAGAGGCACGGGTCATCGTCGGTGACATTGTTGCAGACAGAGCAGGTAACGATCTTTTCTTTGACGTCGGCGATGGCACGCGCGAGGTGATGAGCGTTGTCTTTACCAGCCCGGAGAATGTGAAACGCGATGCGCTGAGCCGATTTGGCGCCGATGCCGGGAAGCTCCTTGAGCTCGGCGATCAGACGCGAAACCGGCTCCGGATAATCTTTCACGCGCTGGAGTCCGCTGCAACGGCCGATTCGAGGGAGCTCAACATTGGATCAACATGGGTCAAAACAGGCCCGGCAAATTCCCCGCCATCGAGCCGAGTTGTTGCTGCGCTTCCTCGTCAACTTTGCGTGACGCTTCATTCACGGCCGCAGTGACGAGATCCTGGAGCATCTCGACGTCGTCTTTGTCGACGACCTCAGGGTCGATGCTCACGCCAAGCACGGTCTTGTTGCCGTTCATTTGCACTTTGACCATGCCCCCGCCCGCCGCTGCTTCGACGTTGAGGTCCTCGAGCTGTTTTTTGAATTTCTCTTGAAGCGCTTGCGCTTGCTTCATGATTTGATTGAGCTTCATTGGCTGCTCCAAACTTCTCAGATAAATAGCCTACCGATCCGGCTTTTGGACGCTTTCGATCTCACCTTGAAACGTGTCGATGAACTGACGCACAAGCGGGTCGCTATTGGCCCGATCCCGCAGCGTCGCGGATGTATCGTCTTGGACTTGCGGCTCCGACGGAGCGACGGCGGCCTCGCTCGTCTCACGGATGACATCGATGTTGACACGGATTGTACGTCCGACGAGGCCTGAGGCCTGCTCCTCGAGAAGCTCCTTTAGGGCCTTTTGCTGAAGCTGCTCCGCTAACACTCTCTGAGTGTCGAGGTAGGTGAGCGTCAACCGGTCGCCATCGAGCGTGGCCGCCTCGTTGTGGGAAACGAGCGCGTGCAACATCGGCTTCGACGCTTTGAGGTGCTGGACGAGGCGGACGCCAAAGGCAAGCTCGGAGGCGTCGGCCTCTCCAACCGGCGGCACGTCCGAGGTCCAATCGTCCGGCGACGTCTCTGCGCTGCCAGTCGATGACGGTTGTGGCGGTTGAACGGGTTGTGGCGGCTGCGCCGCTCGCGTGCCCTGAGCTTGTTGATCTCGCGGGGTATCGCTCGCACGCGGCGCTGCGGATTTCATCGCAGGTTTCGAGATCGGCTTCGGTGCGGAGCCAGACGGAGGCGGCGGAGCCCCACCGGATACGAACGCCTCGAAGCGCGCGAGCAACTCTTCGAACGAGGCAAGCCGATGAAGCTGCGAGAGCTTCAGCAGCGCCATCTCGAGATGAAATCTCGGTTCCGGAGAAGTGCGCAGGGCGGACTCGGCTTGCGTCAACACCTCGAGCGCCCGCAAGAGATCTTCTTCAGAGAATTCGTGAGCGATCGCCTCGAGCTCGGACGTTTCGTCGGGAAGCTCCATGAGCTCCGACGCGCCGGGCGCGACTTTCGCGACGAGAATATCGCGCAAATACTGCATCAATGCCGTCGTGAAGTAGCGGAAGTCACGGCCCCCGCGTGACAATCCGTCGACGAGGGTCAAAATCGCTGCGGTGTCCTGGTCGATGAGCGCGCGCGTGGTCTGGCGCAACACGTCCCGCTCGATGAGGCCGAGCAGCTCGGTGACGTCTTGTTCTTCGATGGTCGTACCGGTAGCGGCAATGACTTGGTCGAGCGCCGAGATGCCGTCTCGTAGACTCCCCGAGGCCGCCCGGGACAACGAGTTGAGCGCGGTCGCGGAGATCTCGATGTTTTCCGCCTTCGCGATCATCTGGAGTTGAGCCGAAATCTCCGTAGGAGCCACGGTACGGAACTCGAACTCCTGGCACCTCGAGAGGATCGTATCAGGGATCTTGTGGTGTTCGGTCGTCGCAAAAATGAACTTCACCGCCGGTGGTGGCTCTTCGAGTGTTTTGAGAAGCGCGTTGAACGCGGGCGTCGTCAACATGTGGACTTCATCAATGATGTAGATCTTGAATCGATCCCGCGATGGTGCATAGCGGGACCCCTCCACAATTTCGCGGACCTGCTCGACGCCGTTGTTGCTGGCCCCATCGATCTCGAGCACATCGAGCGAGCTACCCTTCGCAATCTCTTGGCACCCGGGGCACTCGCCGCAGGGCCGCACCGTGGGACCTCGGTCGCAGTTGAGTGCTTTGGCGAGAATACGCGCCGTCGTGGTCTTGCCGACGCCGCGGACTCCTGAAAACAGGAACGCATGGGCAATCCGGTCTTGCTGGATCGCGCTCGTGAGCGTCCGGGTCACTACCTCTTGGCCGATGAGGTCTTCGAAGACCTTAGGCCGGTATTTGAGGGCAAGAACTTCGTAAGCCATTTACAAGAACACAAAGCAACGACGCAAAGACGCGAAGGCCCAAAGCTGAATTCGTGTTGCAGGTCTTATCATCATTTTTTCTTTGCGCCTTGGCGACTTGGCGCCTTCGCGTTAGAAGAACAGTCCCCACACATTTTGGAGCCCCGCGGCTCAGGCATTCTGCGGCACAACCAAGGACCCACTTACCGCTGCTCCCTTCCGGGTCTGACGGAGTTCACGGGCTCGATTCGCACAGGCCTGAGCCACAGGACATAATTAATGTTGACGCGCCTCGATTCTACTACTCCTGATGTGGCGGAGGGGGTGGGATTCGAACCCACGGTACCGTTGCCGGTACACTAGCTTTCCGGGCTAGCCAGATAAGCCGCTCTTGCACCCCTCCTAATTAAGACTCTTGTCCTTATCCCCCTCTCCCGTTTACGGGAGAGGGTGGCTCAACGAAATACCGCGCCGGGTGAGGGCGCAACGCTCTTGTCCCACGAAATACCGCGCCGGGTGAGGGCGCAACGCTCTTGTCCCACGAAATACCGCGCCGGGCGAGGGCGCGGACCGCTTCTTCCCTATTCCCCGGTCGAAAACCGCCAAAACCGGCTCGAGCCGAACCGCGATTATACACCCCCCCTATACTTCCTCACTCACCTGCCGCGCATGAATCTCCGCTGCTCCGAGCCCGCTGGTAGCGTCCCGCCCGCCACGGTCCTGCTGCCGAAGCCTCTCCAAGAGGCCCGACAGCGAGTCGAGACTGTGATACGTCACCGGGACGATGACAAGCGTGAGCACCGTGGCGACGGTGAGACCCGAGATGACCGCGACCCCCATGGAGTACCAAAACTGCGACGACTCTCCGCCCGTCGTCAGCGTCATTGCGAAGAAATCCATATTGATGCCCAGCGTCAGCGGAATGAGCCCGAGCACGGTCGTCACCGCCGTCAACAGCACCGGACGAAGACGGATCACCCCCGCCTCGATAACCGCTTTGGTCTTTTCCATCCCGCTATGCCGAAGCTGACTAATGAAATCACACAACACGATCGCGTTGTTCACCACGATACCCGCCAGTGAGATCACCCCAATCCCGGTCATGATGATCCCGAACGGCGTGCCGGTGAGGATCAGCCCCCAAATCACGCCAATCAACGACAAGACCACCGACACCATGATCGTAAACGGCAAGATGACCGAATCGAACTGAGTGACGAGCACGAGCACAATGAGAAGGATCGCGATGACGAAAGCCCGCTGCAAAAACGCCTGCGACTCCGCCTGATCCTGGTTCGACCCAGCGAACGACCACCGATACCCGGGAGGGAAGGTGATACCGGCTATGCGCGTCGCGACTTCCTCCCGCACCGAATCCTCGGTCCGCCCCCGCGCGCGCACGACGTCGGCTTCCAAGGTAACGACCTTCTTCAAGTCCACTCGGTTGATCGCAGCCGGCCCCACGCCGGGCTCGAGCCGAACCAGAGTTCTCAGCGGAATGGGGATACCGTCTTCGTCAGGCACGGTGAGGTCACCGAGATCGTCGAGAGCGCCTCGCGCCTCCGGGGCGAGGCGAACGGTAATGTCATATTCGTCCTCGCCAATGCGGTACTTCGACGCCTCGGTCCCGCGTACCGCTGTTTGTACGGTGCTCGCAATCTCCTGAGTGCTCACACCGGCGAGCATTGCTTCAACACGGTCGACATGGAGTCGAAGCTCCGGCTTGCCGCGATTGAGATCGTCGTCCAGGTTCACGAGCCCTGGTACACCGCGGATGGCGTCTTTCACTTCTTGGGTTAACCTCGACAGAACGTCGAGGTCATCTCCGACGATGCGGACCGACACCGCCTTGCCGACCGGAGGCCCCCCCTGCGGCTTGTCGACTTTGATCTCCGCGCCGTCGAGATTCGAGATCGCTTCCCGAACCACTTCCATCGTCAAAAGTGAGTTCCGCTGGGTCCGCTCGGTGCGATCCTTCAGGTCGAGGGTGATACGGCTATTGTTCGAAACCCCGCCACCGCCTCCCATCGCGTCGCCGCCCTCGATACTAACCCCCTTCGAGCCAACGTTTGCGACCGTATGGAGCAAGTCGGTCGTTTCTTTGGTGTTCTCCTCGATGCGGCGGACGACCTCATTCGAGGTCTCCAGAGTGGCTCCGCTAGGCGCCTCGACGTCGACGAAGATCTGTTCAGGCTCGATCTCCGGAAAAAACTCCACGCCTTTGCCGAGAAACCCATAGGCCACGAACGTGAACGCAAGGATCGCACCCATCGTCCAGATAACCCCCGAGCGCCGGTCAGTCACATAGGGTTTCCACCCAGTCACCAAGCGAGCCACACTCCACACGAGCCAGGCGACTCCCTGGAGGCCGAAGGCAATCGCGCCAAAACCGATCATTAGTCCCGCAAAACTGTAGACGGCGGCACTCTCGGTCTCGACGAGCATCGCGGTGAGCGCGACTCCTATACCCGCGAGCGCGAACACGATGAATACCAGCGGCAGTGCCCAATTCTTGAGAAAATAGCTCTTCGTGCCCTCATCGGGGGCGGGCGTGAGCACCCACGAAAGAACGGCTCGATAACCGGTCAGGAAGCGCGCCTCGCGATCCGACTCCTTCTTGGGTCGCACCGTCATGAAGTAAGCGCAAAGAGTCGGGTTAAAAACGAGCGCGACGACGAGCGACGCCGAGAGGCCGATAATGAGCGTTATCGGCAAATACGACATGAAATTGCCGATCATTCCTGGCCAGACCAGCATCGGCGCGAACGCACACAGCGTCGTAATCGTCGACGCGATCACCGGCATCGCGACTTCTTCGGTTCCCAACGACGCAGCCTTCAGCGCGTCGACACCGTTTTCGCGGTGTCGATAGATGTTCTCCACGATCACGACCGCGTTATCCACCAACATCCCGAGGACGAGAATGAGACTGAACAACACGATCATGTTGAGGCTATAGCCCATGAACTGGATCCCGACGAACGAAATCAACATCGACAGCGGGATCGCGACCGCGACAAAAATCGAGTTTCGAAGACCGAGAAACGCCATCAGCACCGCGACGACGAGAAGCAAGCCAGAGACGATGTTGTTCTCCAACTCGTTGACCATCTGTTTGATTTGTGTGGACTGGTCTCCGAGGATGGTGACTTCCGTGCCTTGGGGGAGAGATGCCTCCTGGCGCGCTAGCTCGGCCTTGACCTCCTCGGCGACGGCGATCAAATTGGAGCCGGTGCGCTTTTCCACTGTCAAGGTGACCGATGGATTGCGATCAACGCGCGACAAGTTGGACTCTTCCTCAAAGCCGTACTCGACGTAGGCTACGTCGCGAACATAGATGGGCTCACCGTCACGCACTTTGAGAACGAAGTCTTCGATCTCGCTCGGATCTTTGATCTCCGCCGGCAGCCGAACGAGATACTTCAATCGTCCCACGTCGATCTCGCCACCGGGTATGTTCAAGTTCTCCCGGCCGACTGCGATGACCAGGTCCGTCAGACTCAGCTCGTAAAACGACAATCGTCTCGGGTCCACGTAGACTTGAACTTCTCGGATCTTGCTGCCGATGATCTGCACGCGATTAACGCCAGGAATCGCTTCGAGATCGTCCCTCAGATCTTTGGCGATGTCGGTGAGACGGACGAGGCCAACTTCACCCGAAAGGCTCACGACGAGGATTGGGATCTGCGACATGTCGATGTCTTGAACCTGCGGGTCCTCGACCTCGGGTGGCAGGTCGGGCTTGGCTATGTCGACTCGTTCACGGACTTTCTGAAGCGCGGTGTCGAGGGCTACTTCTGGATTGAACTCGACTTGAATGCTCGACACTCCCTCTGAGCTCGTCGATCGGATCTCCTTGATACCGGAGATCCCTTTGAGCTCGGTCTCGATAGGACGGGTGACGAGCGTCTCCATATCCGCGGGAGCGACTCCCGGATACACCGTCGACACGATGATTAGCGAGATCTTGACTTCGGGAAACGACTCGCGCGGCATGGCGACATAGGTACTCGCACCCGCTACGACGATCAGCGCGATAAGAACGTAGATCGTGAGCTTGTGATTGATGCTGTAATCCGTCAACTTCACGCGAAAACTCCGTCTATTTCCTTAGAGACTTTCATTGACCGGGCGGACCAGTTGTCCATCAACGAGGTTTCGATGGCCGGTGATGATCAGCTTTTCGCCGGGCTTCAGCCCTTCGAGGACGACAATCTTGCCGCGTTCGCTCGGTCCGGTTTCAACGTCGCGAAGCACTGCGCGACCCTCCTCCGAAACGAAGGCGACGTAGCCAGTGTCCCGCTCGAGCACCGCGTCTCGGGGAACAACGATGACATCCTCAAAAACCTGTTTGACGAGATTAACCCGCACGATCATCCCAGACCGCAAGTCGCCGTCGCGATTGTCGATAGCAATCTCGCAGGGAAACGTACGGTTCTGACCCGTCGCTGCGGGACTCAGAAAGTGCATCTCGCCGGTGAACTCCCGCTCTGGATACGCATCAACCTCCATATGGGCCTTGGCTCCAACTTTGAAGAATGGGATGTCGTCCTCGGGAATGCCCACGACGGCTTTGAGCTTCGACAACTGATGCACCGTTGTGACGAGAGTACCCGCCGGAATGAACTCGCCCGTCTCGATCTCACGGCTGATCGCCATCCCCGCCACCGGCGATTCGATGATCGAGCGCTCGAGGCGCAGCTTCGCGTGTTGCGCGCGCGCCTGAGCGCCGTGATAGTTCGACGTCGCCGACGTCAGATCCTGGCGAGGTACGGCCTGCCGATTGAAGAGCTCCGTCGTTTTGTTGAACTCGGACTCGGCATGCTGGAGCGCTGCCTCGGCCTCGGCGAAGGAAGCCTCGAGCAAGTCGGTTCCGATACGCGCGAGAACTTGCCCCTTTGCAACCCGACGCCCTTTGTCGAAGCCGACCTCTTGGACAGTACCGCCGAGCTCTGTGGACACTTGCACTTCGACCCACGGATCGAGGCGGCCGGAGAGCTTGATTTCGTCTCTCAGTATTTCCGGTTTCAGGGTCATCACCGAGACGTTCACCGCTGGTGGCTCGGATACGACGTCGGCGTCGGCCTCCACCACTTCTCCCGAGCCGCAACCCCAAGACAACAGCGCAATCATCATCGCAGCTAGAAGAAGAAGGACGTTTTCGAATGCTCTCGACCTCAAGGTTCACTCCTTTGTGTGGACTCGGTGCCAGCGCCGCCGCCTGCGCTCGCGATCGATTGCGGCGCTTCGATGGTCGAGTCGGGGGCATCGGCCCGAAACCCGACGAGATACTTCATTTCGGCAAGTGCCACGAGTGCATCGTGCGCCGCCGTCGTTTTGTTGAGCTCGGCCTGCCGCAGTGACAGCGTTGCCTGAAGCACGTCGAGCGTCGTCGCCGCGCCCCACTGCAACGACTCTTCGGCAACCCGCTCCGCCTCGCGCGCTTGATCCACCGTGAGCGTCGTCACTTCGAGCGCTTGCAGCGCCCGAGTCCAGGTGCCGTGGGATTGTTTCAAGCTGACCGAGAGTGCGTTTTTGAACGTCCGCTCGTCGTACTCGCTCTGAGTCTTTTGCGAACGCAGGGCTCCCACCTGCGAGTGTGCGCGATGGCCGTCGAAAATCCGCCAGTCGAAGACCACACCCGCGTTCCATGTGTGGAGCGCGAGATCGGTGGTGTTCGCGGCGCCGAAGGTATTGACACCGAACCCTGCAGTGGCTCGAATCTGCGGGAGGAGATCGGACTTGGTGATACCAACGCGCGCGTCGAGCACTTTCCGGTCTACCGCATAACGCCTCAGCTCGGGCCGGTATTGACCGGCAATCTCGAGCAAGGCTGCCGCCCGCATCACGTTGGGAACAGGATCGGGCAAAGCAAGCTCGGCAAGCACCTCGATGGGGGCATCTATGGGACGACCCAGAGTGTTGTTCACCGACGCGATCGCGACTTGCAGATTGTTGTCCGCCGTGAGCACTTCGGGCGTGAGGTTCGCAAGGGTAACGCGCGCGCGCAATACGTCGAGTTTGGTGGAATCCTGGATTTCGAATCGGGCTTCCACCTGTTCGAGCTGGCGCTGGCGTGACTCGCGCTCAGTCTCGAGCACGCGGAGGTTGTGGTGCGCGAGGAGAAACGTAAAGGCCGCACGCACCGTGTCGAACGAAACACGATTTTCGACCTCTTGAACGTCGAGGTTCACGCCGCCGCGCTCCTCACGGGCCGCAGCCATCGCATTCGAAACCCGCCCAAAGGTGAAGAGGGGCTGAGATACCCCGATGTTCCACAGGTAGTTCGTGAAAAAGAACGCGTCGAAGGCCTCCTGTGGGAACTGGTCGGGGTCGAGGTCTTGGAAGAACGGGCTGTTGCTGTTTCTCAATCCCGGGTCGCGCGTCCTGCGCCAGGTGAGCTGGGCGTCCAATTGCGGGAGCGCCTCGGCACGAGCCTCACGGACGGCCTGGCCGAACTCCTCGGTTCGCTCGCGGACCGAAAGCACTTCCGGATTGACGGCGAGCGCAAGCTCCACCGCTTGACCCAATGTGAACGTCACCATGTCGAGTTGAGCAGCGTCCTCGCTATCCGCAAACCCGGGCAACGCGCGCCCAAAGGTCAGAATGAGGCATAGGACGATCGGAGATGCGAGTCGAGTCAGAGTGTTTCGTCGTTTTGCTTCCATGGGGATTACCTCGGTCAGATCAGGAACTACCTTTTTGGAGTGCAGGCACGTCACCGGCTCCGAAGAAAAAGTGCTCGAGCGCGACATCGAGGGACATCGCGCTGATTCCGCATTCGATTTGTTCGCGCCGTTCGGGATGGCGCTCAATGAGTCGTGCCGCTTTGAAGCGACACGAAGCATGGGAGTGGGTCAAGTTTCCGAGCTGTTCGACGAGAAAGCTCGCGGTCACGCCCGGACGTGGGTCGAGCTCGCCCGATGCGATCCCTCTCTCGAAAACACTCAGCATACGCTGCCGCGTTCCTGCATACGCGGTTTCGAGGTCCGGTGAAGGTTGACCTTCCTGGGGTCCGTACAGCATCGCGAACATGAACTCGACCGCGGCCGGCGAGCGCTCAACGAGATCGACATGGGTCTGGACGATGGCCACGATGGATTCGTAGAACGGACGCGGTGTCTCGAGAGCTCGAGCGACCTCCGCCTCGAGGCTCACCATCACGATCTCGGCGACCTTCAGAAAAAGGTTTTCCTTGCTCTTGAAGTAGTAGCTCACCAGCGGCGCGCTAACCGACGCCTCCGCCGCGATGCCGCGTAGCGTCGTAGCCGCATAGCCACGCCGGCCAAAACTTCGCATCGCGTGTTTGAGAATGAGCCTCTCGATGGCCGAGTGCTCCTCAACCCCTCCTGGCTCGGCAGATTCGATCTCTTGAAGTAAGTTCATATTTGTCAATAGGTTGTGCGCTCCGTCGGCGTGATTTGAACAAGCGGTAATCTAGTTTAACGCTCGTTCAGTCGCGGCGCAAAGTTTTCTCGGAATGCGGTAGAATTCGTCGCCTCGAGGTAAAGCTACGTATGCTCTTCCGACTAAGTTTCACTCTCCTGCTACTTCTGCCCTCGGTGGCCACCGCCGAGTCCAAGCTGGCGTTTCGCCTCTCATACCCTGCCGCGGTAAATAGCGGACCGCTCACCGGTCGCGCGTACGTCATGATTTCCCGAACCAACGAGAAGGAGCCCCGCCTTCAAGTGGGGCGCACCGGCACTCCGTTCTTCGGACTGGATTTCGAGGACGTCGCTCCGGGCGAAACGATCACTATCGACGATGACGCGCTGGGATCTCCGGCGTCGTCTCTATCGGAGATTCCGTCGGGTGAGTACTTCGTCCAAGGGTTTATCAATATATATACAAAGTTCCCCCGCGCTGACAGCCACACCGTGTGGATGCCGAACGATCAATGGGATGGCCAACAGTGGGAACGCTCTCCGGGAAACCTTTACAGCGTGAGCGCCAAGTTGAGGCTCGACCCCGAGACCGGTTACGAGCACGAGCTCGTCGCCGATCAGCTCATCCCGACCATCGTTCTGCCGACGGAGACACGATGGGTCAAACGCTTCAAGATGGAGAGCAAGATCCTCACCGAGTTTTGGGGCGAGCCGATTTATTTCGGCGCCACCGTTTTGCTGCCGCGCGGCTACGAAAGCGAGACGATCGACTATCCCGTCGTTTACTACCAAGGCCACTTCTCCACCGCCGATCCGATGCGTTTCAAGGAGGGAGAAGATTTCCATCGCCAATGGGTCCGCGACAAGTTTCCACGCATGATCGTCGTCACGTTCCAGGATCCAACACCCTACTTCGACACGTCGTACTCGGTGAACTCGGTGAACGTGGGTCCCTACGGCGACGCGATCCTCGAAGAGCTCATTCCCGAGATCGAAAGCCGCTTCCGCATCATCGACGGACCGTACGCACGAATTCTCACCGGGGGCTCCACCGGCGGGTGGGAAGCGCTCGCGATGCAGCTGTTTTATCCCGATTTCTTCGGCGGGGCGTTCGCGTACTCGCCCGACCCGGTGACGTTCACCAACGTCGAAGGCATCAATATCTATGAGGACGTGAACGCGTTCTACAAGCAGCACGAGTGGCGTCGCGTTCCCATCGCAAACTCGCGCGAGCTGACGGGCGAGGTACGTCTCACATCAGAGCAACGGAATCGATTCGAGCTTGTCTCGGGAACCAAAGGCCGTTCGGGCGAGCAGCTCGATATCTGGTCCGCCGTCTTCGGACCGCTAGGCGAAGACGGCTACTTCAAACCATTGTTCAACAAGAGCACCGGCGAGATCGACCCAGAGGTCGCCGAATACTGGCGCGACAACTACGACTTGCTGCACTACATGAAGACGAACTGGGCGAGCCTCGGCCCCAAGCTCGACGGCAAGATCATCGTCTACTGCGGCGACATGGATGACTACTACTTGAACGTCGCCGTCAAACAAATGCAGGCATGGATGCGCTCCACCGAGAACCCTCATGTCGCCGGCGTGTTCGTGTGGGGAGACGGCGCAGGCCATCGTTTCGGTCGCGAGTTCAGCACCGAAGCGGAGCGCATCCGGAGAATGGCCGAGCACGTGCTGGCCAATCGCCCCGACGGAACCGCGCATCCGTGGTGGGAGTTCTAGTCGTCGTGTAGGACCCGCGTCGTCGTTGCCACCGTACGAAGGTGACTGTTAACGTCCTGAGCGCTAGCGTCGTTAACGCTCGAAACGTTAATGCGTTCCGGTCAGAAACCTGCCAGCGAGAGCGCTGTCTCGAGATCAACCAGTCGAATCGCGGTCGTGAAGTTCGTCACGGCTGAGACGGTCGTGTGCGCGAAACGATTCGACCGTCTCGAGGACCTCGTCCTGCAGCCTGCTCCGGCGCGCGAACTCCGAGTCGTCGGAGGCTAGCCCTTTCAGGCATTCTCGCGCGGCCTCGTCGTCTTTCACGGCTACATGCTAGAACAACGACTCTGTTCATCAAACCCAAAAGGCCCTTTCTCGGAGCGCTTATTCGGTGCCCGATCTCAAGAGCCGCTCCAGCTCATCTCGCCAGTTGACGACGACCTGGATCCTCGGAGTGTCGCTCTCAATCGGCTCGGCGAGAACAAGGAACGTCTCACCATCCGGAGTGACGTCGTACTGGGCATTCGGACCCCGCCTGAGCTCGTAGCCAGGGTTGTCGAACACGACGCTCGGCTCACCTACGCGACGGGTCCCCTCCAACGAAACCTCGACGCGCTTCAAGCGGTCACCGCTACTGAAAAAGATCTGCCCACCGTTGGGAGACCACAGCGGCGCGGTACCGGGCGCGACGTAAGTACTTTCTTCGGTCCCGTCGACGCGCTTCAAGTACACATCGGTCGAGCCGCGCTCACTCGACACATGAACGATCCACTCGCCGTCGGGAGAAAACTGCGCGGCCTGATGGTTGACCTCGCGTCGTGACAAAAGCGTCGGCTCTCTCGCCGCGTCCAATTCCATGCTGCCGCTCGTGAGTCGCGCAGCAACACCTGCCCCATCCACAGGCTGGCGGATGAGGTGTGTAGACGCATGCCCGTTAAGGCCGTTTGGTCGCCTCCGCCTCAGGGCTCGAGGATCGTGAGCCAGTCCATGCGTCCGAAATGCTTCTTGTCATAGGTCACAATCTGCATGGTATTCGCTCCTCTGAGCATCACGCCGTGATAAGCGTCGATGAAGTCGACGTTTTTCACTACGTACAAATCGAGGGCTTCGAGTACTGTCGAACTCGCCTCACAATGGAGGTTCGGCGTATTGAGGATCTTTCCGATCTTTTCGGCAATATCATCTTTCGCCAGCCGATAGAACGACTCGAGCGTCCAGACGATCTCGGCGACGACCAGCAGACTCGTCTCGAGCGTCACTTCGCCGGCAACCGCTTTTTTGAAAAGCGCTTCCGCCCGTCTCGCTTTCGCGGGATCATCGTTCGTCAGGAAACGAAGGAAGACGTTCGTATCAACGAAAAGCTCAGCCATCACCCGCGACCTTCGAAGCGACCTTCTTCTTCGTGGCCTCGCGGATCTTCTCGAAGCTCTCGGGTCGTTTTGAAGCTTTGACCGACCCACGCAACTCGAGGATGTTCCCACGGAGCACCTTGAGAACAATCTCCTCGCCGCGTCGAACAAAAAAAACTCGATCTCCCTCCGCGAGGCCGAGCGCGTCTCGGATCTCTTTCGGAATCGTGACTTGGCCCTTTCGGGTAATCGTGGATGTGGACATTCCTACTCTGGAATTATCTCCTTACTTACTACGAACAATCTTACCACAATTCAATCTGGGCTCGCACGAGCGCATCGACTCTCGTCACTATTCGCTCACTCGGTTCTGGTAGTATCTCGCTCTCGAACCCACGGTGCTCGAGCTAGGAAAGGGACCTCGTGAAAAGAACAAGACCCATCGAATCTATCTTGGTTGCCATTTCTTGGTGCTTGCTGGCAACGCTAGCTCGGCCCGCGCTTGCGGAAACGCACGACGTCGAGATGCCCTCTGGAGCCAACTACGACCGCGCAGCGTTCCGACTTTGGCTTCCCGATGACGTCGAGACCGCGCGAGCGATCCTCGTCCTCGTACCCGGCTCGAATGGTGACGGCAGAGATCAAGTCGAGACTCCTCTCTGGCAGCAATTCGCGACGCGCCACCACCTCGCTCTCGTCGGCGTCCAGCTCACCGACAAGAAGCACGAGCACCTGTTCATCGAGCACTACATCAACGTCAGCCGAGGCAGCGGCCAGACTTTTCTCGACGCCCTCAACCGTCTCGGAGAGATAGCCGGTCATGCCGAAATCGCGAGCGCGCCGTTCCTTTTGTGGGGCATGTCGGCCGGCGGCGAGTTCAACTATGAGATGGCGTTGTGGAAGCCGGAGCGAGTCCTCGGATTCGTCGTGAACAAAGGCGGAATCTACTACTCGGCACTCGCGTCCCCGGAAGCGCGCCAGGTACCGGGCTTGTTCTTCATCGGCGAAGACGACCTCGCGTTTCGTAATGACATCATCCGCGGGATCTACTCGATCAACCGAAGGGCACGGTCGTTGTGGGCGCTGGTGGTGGAGCCCGGCGTCGCTCACAAGGTAGCGCGCTCCCAAGATATGGCCGTGATGTTCTACGAAGACCTCTTGAAATTGCGCCTGCCGGCAGCAACGGGTGGGACCGCATTGCGCGCCCTGGAGCTCGGCGACGGTTTCTTTTGCGATCCAACGTCGAACCCCTCGAATCAATGCATTGCCGCTGCAGGCGCTTCGGAGCAAAAGACCCCCACTGCCTGGCTTCCGACGGAGAGACTGGCTCAAGCGTGGAAAGCCGTGACCACCGGGGCGCCCTTCTGATGGTCGCGGGAAGTTCACGCTAGAATACGGCACATGAGCCAAGACCCCACGTTCCGGATTCTCGGCAACGCCCCGTCGGATCGCAGCGAGCGCTATGAGGCGTACCGGCGTGAGTGGGATCGGCGCGGCACGGAGCTCGATGGCTCCGATCATCCTGTTCACGTCGATCTGGAGTCCGTAGCGGTTTGCGATCTTCGCTGCGGGAGCTCCGAAGAAGATCCCAATGGGTTTTGTCAGATCTGGACCCACGAGCATATCCGGAAGCTCGGGTTCAACGAGCACACCTATCAAAAAGGCTACATGGACCCGAGAATCTACACGGTCCTATTGAATCAGTGCGCCGATATGGGCGTGAGCTCCATCAAGCTCAACTATCGCGGGGAGCCTTCGCTCCATCCCGAAATCGTGTCGTTCGTGCGTCAAGCAAGCGACCTCGGCTTCCCCGACATCATGATGAACACCAATGGCAACGGCGGAGCGCGCACTTACCCGGAGCTTTTTGCCGAGCTCGTCGAGGCGGGCATTACCGACTTGATGTTCTCGGTCGATGCGGCAGATGCCGAAAGCTATGCCAAACAGCGCGTTGGCGGTGAGTGGGATATCTTGTTGCACTCGGTAAACTCCGCGGTCACAGCGCGCGCTGAGGGCAAGAGTGCTCCGGACTGTCGTATTCGCGCATCGGTGGTTCGGACGTTCCTGAATGCCGCCGATGTCGACAGCGGGCGCATGGAAGCGTTCTGGAAGAACGAGATGGGGGTCGATTGGATGTCCATCAGCGAGTGCTACTTCCCCGCAGGCGCCACCCACCAATGGAAAGCCGCAGAGTGGGCTTCGTTGAGCGCCGCCGAGTTCCAGTGCCCAGATCCGTTCCGGCGCATGGTCGTGACTTGGGACGGCAAACACACGATGCCGTGTTGCCAGGGTTTTACGCTCGAGATCGATGGCGGCGAGGTCGTCTCCGGCGCCCAGAGTATTCGAGAGGCGTGGACGAGCCAGAATTTCGATCGGCTTCGAAACGCCCATCGCGATCGCACCTGGGACAAGGACGGCAAAGAAGGCGAGCCCATCTGCCGCAACTGTGCCGTGACCAAAAAGCCGACCCCCATCGCCGTCGAAGTCTAATTGCACTTCGCCGTCGTCTCATTCCTACTCCTACAGGCTCTCGCTCCCTGGAGCGAAGTCCGGCTCGACATCCACTTCGCTTCGATGTTCTTCCACCGTACCGAGAGCCCACGGAGAAACTCGACGTCGAAGCCTTCGAGCCCAGCCGACGCGATCAAATCGTTCTCGAGCACAATCCGGAGGCGTACCCCAATTTCGAGATTAGAAACATCACTGCAAACGGAGAATTCTGGACAGGCCAAGACGTCGCGACCCGACAACAGGTCCCGGCGCTCGCGACCCTCAACGACGAGGACTACCCATCGGAGAACCTGTGGTGTCTTTCGTTTCGTCTCCGCTGTCGAGCCCGGCGGAGCGTCTTACCACGCCATCATCGTGACCGACGACGACGAAAGTGGTCGAGTCAAAGCCGACCACGGCCCGTACTCTAGTGGACGCTAGCCAACCGTTTTCCTGGCGCGTTTCTTTCTCGCCCAAAATTTCCGAAAGTTCGCTTCCTCCCAACACTCGCGAAGCTCTTGCGCGGCCTCGATAGATCGATGCTTGTGCACACCAGGCGGAAAGCCACGGGCAGAGATCCGATCCGCGAAATCCCAGACTCGAGCGATGGCGTGCAGCAGCGACGGATCGTCACTCGATCGCCAGAGCGAGTCCTCCATATCCTGTAGCTTGCGAAATTTTCGGACCGGCATCATTGGTCCTCGATTTTGAACCGACGCCGGAGCACTTCGGCGTCCCCCCAATGCTTTGGCCTCACCGTGTCTTTTTCCATCCAGTAGAGCATCTCTGGAGTCGCGACGTTAACGATCAAGTCGTCAAACTCGAGACGCTGGGACAGGATGTCCTCGTAGCGAAAAGCCTCTCCTAAGTGCGTCAGAATGTCGACGTAGAACGTTCCCTCTGGGGGCACATATTGTACAGCCGGGTAATCCCCGAGTAGATCCTCGGAAGTGATCTCTTCGATGCTGGAGTCGTCGGGAAACACTGATCGAAGCGCCGTCCTGAGGCGCTCTATGTTGTCGGCCTCCGGTGCGACGAAAATGTCGAGGTCTTCAGTGGCACGAGGGAGGCCGAGCAAATTAATGGCGACGGCGCCAAATACGACATACCGAACCTCTTCTCGCTCCAATGCCGCGAGCACGTTCTTGACCGCCTCGAAATCCTTTCGTAGTTCTGTTCTACACAGCCCACGCGATCGAGTCTTGCCCGGAGCCAAGGAAGCCCGGCGCGGAACCTTTGTGTCCCTTTGTGACTCCGTGGTGAGCGTGTCTGCTATCATTTCGAGGTTTGAGTTTCGCGACTGCAGCCGTCCTGTCACTGATCGGGCTCGTGGCGTTGACCGTCGGGGCGGAGTGGCTGGTGCGCGGCGCCTCGCGGCTCGCCGCGCAGTTCGGGATCAGCCCTCTCGCCATCGGATTGACGGTCGTCGCCTACGGAACGTCGGCGCCGGAGATCGTGGCCAGCCTCGTCGCGGCGGCGGCCGGCTACCCGGAGATGACGGTTGGGAACGTCCTGGGCAGCAACATTGCCAATGTTGGACTCATCCTCGGCGCGACGGCAGTTTTGACACCTCTCGCGATTGCGCCGGCGGTGTTGCGCCGCGAGCTTCCGTTCCTGGTCGGCGTGACGCTTCTTCTTGCTTTTTTCGCATACCGTCTCGAGATTGGGCGCGGCGTCGGCCTCACGTTCATCGGTCTCATGATCCTGTTCAACACGCTGTCGCTACGTTGGGCCCGCGCGGACGGGAACACCTCGGCGAGCCCGCGACCACCCGACGAGAGTCTGTCGCGAAGCTCGGTGCTGACGATCGTGGGGCTCGGCCTTCTTCTCGGCGGCGCGCAGCTTCTCGTTGCCGGCGCCGTCTCGATCGCGCGCGCCGTCGGTCTGTCCGAGTTCATCATCGGGGTGACCCTCGTCGCCATCGGCACGTCCCTCCCCGAGTTGGCAACTTCCGTCGTGGCCGGCTTGAAAGGGCAAACCGATCTCGTCATCGGCGCCATCGTGGGGAGCAACGTCTTCAACATTCTCGGAGCTCTGGGACTCTCAACGATTATCCAACCCATCCACATCGACCCAGCGCTTCTGCGCTTCGAGTTTCCGGCTCTGATGGCGTTTACCCTCGCGACAGCGATTTTTCTCTACACGGGGAAACGACTGGTTCGATGGGAGGGCGCTTTTCTTCTCGGCGGGTACGCTGCGTTCATCGCGTTGGTATTTCGATAATACCTCGACGATCCGTCCTGGCGCGGACGTGCCGGCCGCACGCGTGTTCTCGAAGCAGGACGCCGTGAGTTGCCGGAATGTTTCCAGCTTTTAGTCGAGAGCCTCGAAGAGTTGGACGAGGCGTCCTCGTTCGTCGGCATGCTCCCAGTGCCAACGGCGTTTCGCAGCTTCCCAGGAGGCGTGGCGGCATCGTTCCCGAAACGCCCTATCCGTCGCGAGGCGTTTGATGCCCGCGGCGAGCGTATCGACATCACCGGGCACGTAGCTGACCACGTCCTCTCGCAGCTCCTCGATAAGCGGGCGTTGCCCCTGAGTTTCGGTCATCACCAGCGCGAGCCCGCCGAGCATGTAGGTGAGTGCCTTGTTGGTGAGACAGATTTCACGGTTAACGCTCACCCCTTGCTCGGTTGCGAGGCCGACATCGTAGCCGGCGAGCCGGCTCACCATCTCGTCTGGTGGTGCCGGCTCGTGAAGGACGAGACGAAGCTCCGGCGCGTTCGCAGAGACGAACGTCTCGAGCTGCGCCACGAAGACTGGATCGGGATTGCCGCGCAGATGCAGCTCTGCCGGGGCGCCCGCGCGCCTCAACGCTTCGACGGCATCCTCGAGCCCGCGACCGCGACCGATCGTCTGGCTGAACCAATAGAGCTTCAACGCGTCGCGCGGTGTTGGAGTTTCCGGAGCGGCATCGGGCAACGGAAAGGTATTGTGGATCGTCACCGGGTCGACGCCGTAGCTCGAACGATAGGCGTCGGCAATCCCGACACTCGCGGCGGTGAGAAAACGGGCGCCTCCCAAAACTTCGGTCTCGACCCGCTCGATGATCTTGACGAGGTCGGGCTCGTCTGGATGATCGCCCGAATAGAAATCTTCCAAATCAAGCGCGTACTCCCGCCCGCTGCGTCGCGCGGCCTCGAACGTGGCGCCAATCCCGCCGACGGTGCCACCGTAGAAAAACTCCGCGTCGGTGGAAAACGCTGCGCGGACGAGCTCGTCGTGGACACGGGCGAGAGCCTTTGCCGCCAAAGCGAACGAGCGCATCGAGCCGAAGCGCGACAACCCTCGAGCGAGTCGCTGCCTCACTCCGCTAGAGAAGTACGTCCACGGTGCGCCGCTTTTCGAATCGTCGACCACGCTCCACCTCCAACGATCGCCTCGTCGCTGCCGCAGGGTTTCATCGGCGGCGGCGGCCCATTGGGTGGCGCGAGTGCTGACGACGTGAACGTCGTGTCCTTCCTCGGCGAGCGCGTCGGCCGCCTTGAGCATGCGCGGGCACGTCGACAGGTGCCCTGCGGTAACGACGGCGACACGCTTTGCGCGGGCGCGAGTCACGGCGGTGTCACCATCGGAACGTTCACGGCGAGTTGGGCGGTGCGTCCGTCCTGATAGGTAATCTCGATCGTCACCAAAACCGAGTCGTCGTCACACATGACCTGCGGTGCGATCTCGTGCACATCCTCGGTGACGGTCTCCGGCTCTTCTGGAAAGTTGACGGTGAGACCCGTGGACAGCGCCGAGGATACGGACATCACCTGCTCACCCACCCACGCAAGCGGCAGGAACGAGACGAGCTCGTCATTCATGACCTTGTCCACTTGCTCCTGATCTTCGACAATGAGGAACTTCGCTGCTGCTGCGGATGCGATCGCTACCAGCTCATCCCCCACAGAGTCCGGATACACGCCAACGGGAACCGCGCCGAGTGATTGTATGCCAGCTCGGTTTGAATCCATTCCGGACGGTTGTCCCCGACGAGAGCAACCGTATCCCCTGAGTCGACTCCGATCGACTGCAGGTCGAGGCAGATCGACTTCACACGGTCGTGCACTTCGCTCCACGGCGAGCTCTGCCAGATTCCGAGAGATTTTTCGCGAAAGGCTGGTACCTCGGGTGAGGCGAGTGCGCGCGCGCACAAGAGCTTTGGATGGGTGTCGGTCATCGGATCGAGCCCACGATGGTGCGAACCGCGTCGACGACGAGGTCGGGTTCTTCGAGCGGGATCCAGTGGCCGCTGCGGGTGGCGACGACTTGCCTTCCCGCACGAGACAGCCCCACCGTTTCCCGCTGGTCTTCGAGCCGTCTGGCATCGGGATTCGCGGCCGTCAGAACGACGAGGGGCAGGTCGTCGAGGTCGCACGTTTCGTCGAACACGGTGGCCGCGCTGGCGGGAGCGTTTTCGATCTGACTCGCAAGGGACTCGAGAGCTCGCGGCTGCACCCAAAACGTCTTGAGCTGAGTCCGCACGTCGGGTGGTGTCTTGGCGAGGAGCCTCGAAATTTTTCCGTGTTCCCGAAAAAGAGGAATGTTTCCGAGCACGAACAGCCACCGCAAGAGCCCGAAGCGTGCCAGCAGCGCCGCTCGCCGGGCCAGACGCGCACTCCGAGCAACGCGGCTCGTTTGCGACGCATCCGGGTCCATCCATTCTCTCGGATGGGGAGAGTCCACGAGAACGAGACCCGCAACCTGATCCCGATGTCTCGATGCATACAGCTGCACGATCCAACCTCCATACGAGTGTCCCACGAGCACGTAGGGCGGCTCGATCCCGGCGCTCGTGAGAAGCCGTCCTAGCTCTTCCACCATGTTCCCTACGGTCCTGGGGGCGCCGCTCGTCTCGCTCCAGCCGAACCCGGCGCGGTCATAGCTCACGACCCGAGTCAGCTCAGCGAGACGCGGCTGGGTCTCGGACCAACTCAACGACGAGCCCGCGAGCGCCGACTCGAGCACCACCGTCGGCGTCCCGCTCCCAGCGCTTTTGAGATGCAACCGAGCGTCTCCGATGGAGATGAGCTCTCCCATCGGCGGATGGAGTCGCTTCTCACGTCGCGAGGCGACACGGTGGTACACGAAAGCGGCGAGAAGAGTCGCGAGAAGCAGGATCGGGGCGGCAAGAACAACGCCAACGGTGTTCACGACGCCGCCCCGTTGGGCCCGATGAGCGCAACCAGTGCGCCCGCGCCGATCGTCAAGGAAACGCCGTCGAGTGGCTGGAGCCCACCGAAACGGAGGGTGACGTTATCGACGTGAAGTGCTCCGGGCCGTGGCGAGCGCGTGCTCACCCCGAAACCATACACTATCTTCGCCGCCGAGACGCGCTTGTTGCGTCTCCAAGCGGGCCGAGGCTCAGCTCACAAGCTCATCAGGCCTTGATTCGGTTCGGACAGGCGGCGCAGGAGATGGGATCGCCATCACCGCCCATCACTTCTGGGCCCCCGCACGAGCCGCGCAGACAGGGGCGCTTGAAGATCACCCCAACGGCCATCGCGAGGACCGTGAGGCCCATGAAACCCAGAACAAGAAGAAATACCGTCACGGTTCCATTCTAGACCCATCGCCAAACAGATCGTCGAAGGACGGTGTGGCACGCTCCTCGATGCCACCCTCGTCGGTACGGATGAGAAACAACACCGCAAGATCCTCTTGGACGGCGAGCTCGTACCCGGCTTCCGGCCCCAGCACGAGCAGACCCGACGCCAGTGCGTCAGCCCGCATACAGGTGTGGTCGACAACGCTCACCGAAGCCAGCGTGTGGGAGACGGGGCGGCCCACTCTGGGGTCAATGAGGTGGGAGTAGAGCTTCCCGTCTTCTTCATAGAAGTTCCGATAATCCCCCGAGGTTGCGAGAGAAAGTCCGCTCAGCGTTATCGTTCGTTGAAGCTCGCGCGTCCCCGGGATTGGTTTCTCGATCCCGATGCGCCAGGCGCTATCGGAAGCGTTCTTGCCCGAAGTGCGGACTTCGCCGCCAATCTCCACCATGAAATTTTGCCAACCTCGCTGAGATAGGAGCTCGGCCACCCTATCCACAGCGTACCCTTTCGCAATACCGGAGAGATCGCATTCGAGCCCGTCCAAATCTTTCGTGACCGACGGCGGGTCATCATCGAGCGAGACGTGCGCGAAGCCAACCAAGCGACGCGACGCCGCAACGGCATCCGCCGAGGGAGCGCGCTGGTCTTGCGACGCGCCCGCACCGAAGCCCCAGAGGCGTACCAACGGCGCGACGGTGACGTCGAACGCGCCGCCGCTGAGCTCGCTGATCCGTGCGGCTTCCCCGAAAACCTCGAATGCCTCGAGAGACAGACGAACCGGAGTCGCAGCCGGCGCACGATTGAACCGAGAAACCTCGGACTCTGCCATGTAGGTCGACAGCTTCCGGTTGAGATCGTCGAGCGTCTCCTGCACCGCGCGTGAAATTGCGATGCGCTCGCTTTCGCTGAGACCGTCCGAGACCTGCACCAAGTAGGTGGTGCCCATGGTCTCGCCTTCGAACCGAACTGACTCGGGCGAAGTTCCGGGCTGGCACGCAGAGGCTGCGAGCGTTACGACGAGGACACTAGTGGACAGTAACACCCGGATCGGTACCACCTGACGGCGTCTCGGTCCCGATCTCGTCGTTGCGCCTCGTTTGGGCAATTCGGCCTTCGGCCTTGCCCTCCGCTCGACAAGCTCGCTGCGGAAGGCGGGGAATATGCTCAATATGCCGTCGTCGGTGCGCCTCGACCTCGGAACCGATCCGCTCGTCATCTGGTACCGATCCGGATGTTACAGCCCCCTAGTGCGAGCGCACACCACTGAATGCTGAATTCTGGTTATTGACTAACCAAAATCGTCGTACAGAATGTTCTCGGGCTCGACACCGAGACTATCGAGCATCTGGAAACACGCTTTGAGCATGAGAGGCGGACCGCAAAGATAATACTCGACGTCCTCGGGACTCTCGTGGTCCTTCAAATACTGATCGTAGAGCACTTGATGGATGAAGCCGGTGTAGCCAGTCCAGTTGTCTTCCGGGAGGGGCTCGGAAAGCGCCAAATGCCATTTGAAGTTGTCATTCTCGGCGGCGATCGCATTGAAATCGTCTTCGTAGAAACCTTCGCGCAAACTGCGCGCGCCGTACCAAAACGATACTTTGCGTTTCGTGTGGACACGCCGGAAGAGATCGAAGATATGGGAGCGCATCGGCGCCATACCCGCACCACCTCCGATGTAGATCATCTCCGTGTCCGTGTCCTTGGCGTAAAACTCGCCATAAGGACCGGAGATCGTCACTTCGTCTCCCGGTTTCAAATCAAAAATGTAGGACGACATCAACCCGGGCGGTACGTCGGGCATGCGCGGCGGCGGAGACGCGACGCGGACGTTCAGCATGATGATGCCCTTCTCCTCGGGATAGTTCGCCATGGAGTAGGCGCGCACGACCTCGTCGCCGACTTCAACCGTTGACTCAAAGCGCCACAGGTCGAACTTGTCCCAGTCTTCGCGATACTGCTCTTCGACGTCGAAGTTCTTGTACTCGACTGTTCCCGCCGGCCGTTCGATCTGGATGTAGCCTCCAGCGCGAAACGGCACCTCTTCGTTCGCCGGCAGCTCGAGTACGAGCTCTTTGATGAAAGTCGCCACGTTGCGGTTCGATCGAACCTTGCACTGCCATTTGCGGACGTTGAAGACATCGGCTGGAAGCTCGATCTTCATGTCTTGCTTGACTTTCACCTGACACGACAACCGAACGCCTTCTCGAGCTTCTCCTCGATTGATGTGGTTCGTCTCCGTGGGCAGCATGGCGCCACCGCCATCGCTTACTTTGACGGTGCACACACCACAGCTGCCTTTGCCTCCGCAAGCCGATGGAATAAAGATGCGGTTTGCGGAGAGCGTGTTCAAAAGCGTCCCGCCAGCCTCGGTCGTGAGCGCTTTGTCCGGATCGTCGTTGATGGTGATGGTGACGTCACCGGTGGCTACGAGCTCTCTGCGAGCGAGCATCAGCACCAACACCAGCGTCACGATCACCGTCGTGAACATGAAAACGCCGAGTGCAACTGTGGTTACCATCTAGAGTTGAATTCCGGCGAACGCCATGAAACCCATCGCCATGAGCCCGGTGAGAAGAAACGTGATCCCGAGCCCGCGCAGCCCCACCGGGATGTTGCTGTAGCGCAATCGCTCGCGAATCCCGGCGAGCGCGACAATGGCAAGCGCCCAACCCACGCCGGAGCCGAAGCCGAAGACGAGGCTCTCACCAAAGGTGTAGTTGCGCTCGACCATGAACAGCGACGCTCCGAGAATCGCGCAGTTGACCGCGATGAGCGGCAAGAAAACCCCGAGCGCGTTGTAGAGCGCGGGAAAAAACCGATCGAGTGTCATCTCGACGATCTGCACCATGGCCGCAATCGTTCCGATGTAGGTGAGAAATCCGAGAAAAGTGAGATCCTGTTCGGCAAGGCTCGGGTCGAGCCAAACGAGCGCGCCCGGCTTCAGCAAATACACATACACGAGATTGTTGAGCGGGACGGTCACGACAAGGACGAACACGACCGCGCTTCCGAGCCCGATGGCGGTCTCGACTTTTCGGGACACAGCCACGAAGGAGCACATCCCGAGAAAAAACGCGAGCGCCATGTTCTCGACGAAGATGGCTTTCACCGCAAGATTCAAATAGCTTTCCAGCATTATCGAATCCTCCGTACGCTGATGGCTGTTATCCGCATCGTCCTAGTCCGCCTCGACCTGGTCCGGCTTCCAGGTTCTCAGAGCCCAGATGAAGAAGCCGATGATGAAAAACGCACCCGGCGACAACACCAGCAAACCGTTCGGTGTATACCAACCACCCTCGCTCACAATCGGGAGCACGGGAATGCCGTAGAACTTCCCGGAGCCAAAGACCTCGCGGATGGCGGCGGTCATCAGCAGTATCAACGAGTAACCGAGTCCGTTGCCGAGTGCATCGACGATGCTCAACACCGGCGGGTTTTGCATCGCGAACGCTTCCGCTCGTCCCATGATGATGCAGTTGGTGATGATGAGCCCCACGAACACCGACAGCTGCTTTGAGATTTCGAAGACGTACGCTTTCAAGATCTGATCGGTCACGATGACCAGCGACGCGATGATCGTGAGCTGAATAATGATTCGGATATTGGTCGGGATTTGGTTCCGGATCAGGCTCACGAAGAAATTCGAAAACGTCAAGACGGCGATCACTGCGATGCTCATCACCACCGCCGTGTCCATCTTCGTCGTCACCGCCAGCGCCGAACAGATTCCCAGCACCTGTAGTGTGATCGGGTTGTTATTGAACAGCGGGTCGAGCAGCGCTTCGCGCGCAGGATTCGCCATTACCCTCGACTCCCTTTTCGCAGCGAGTTCAAATACGGAGCAAAGCCCTCATCGCCGAGCCAGAAGCGAACGAGACGGCCCACGCCGCGGCCCGTCATCGTTGCGCCGGAGAGGCCGTCGACTCGGTAAGGATCTTCAGCGGGCGGTCCGGCTCGCCCGCGAATCACATCGATGCGCGGCTGGTCGTCGTCACCGAAAGCGAGGCGGCCCGGCCACAACGCCTTCCATCGTGGGTTGTCCACTTCGCCCCCGAGTCCCGGGGTTTCCTTGTGCTCGTAGAAGGTAATGCCACGGATGGTCTCGAGATCCGCATCCAAGGCGATGAATCCGTACAGCGTCGACCAGAGTCCCTTGCCTTCGATGGGTAGGATCAAGAGCCCGAGCTCTTCGTTGTCTTCGAGACGGTATACGAGCGCCCAATTCGGGATCCGCTGGATGCCGGCGGGGTTGTCCGGGGCTTCGCTGGATGTGCTCGGATCGGACGCTGCCGCCCTCTGGTCGAAGGTTTGGGGGTCGACGTCGGCAAGCTCTTCACCCGTTTGAAGATCGACAATGACAGACTCGACGGGTCCGAATCGCTCCTGAATGTCCTCGGTGGTAAGCACCTCGTCCTCGCGCGCAAGCCCCGCGGCAATCAAGACGTTTCGCTGCTTGTCGAGGTAAGCGTTTTCGTCCTGGCGACTCTTGAGCGAGACCGCCGAAGAGGACACGAAAACCGCGCACACGAGGCAGACGACCGCCGCAAAGAGAATCGAATAAGCTGCGCTTCTCTGCATGGGCCAACTCCCTAATCAATGTTAACGTAGCGAGCCGTGCGGCGCTTGACGTTCGACGTGATCGAGAAATGGTCGATCACCGGGGCAAAAACGTTCATGAACAAGATCCCGAGCATCATGCCTTCGGGATACGCCGGGTTCACCACACGGATCAGCACGACGAGCACGCCGATGAGAAATCCATAAACGACGCGACCGGTGTTCGTACCGGGCGCGGTCACTGGTTCGGTCGCCATAAAGACCGCGCCGAACGCCCATCCACCCAGAACGAAGTGCCACCAGAACGGGAGCTCGAAAAATGGATTCGTCGTCGAGCCGACCGCGTTGAGAAGCGACGCCGCGGCGATGGTCCCGACGGCAACGCTGACGATAATGCGCCACGATCCGATTCCGGTGACAACGAGAAGCACGGCACCCGCGAGGCAAGCGAGCGTCGACGTCTCGCCCATGGAACCCGGAATGAGACCGAGGAACGCGTCCCACCATGTCAAGCCGGTATCGATCGCCGCTCGACCTTCGAGCGCCGCGCTCGCGAGCCAGGTAGCGCCGCTGACACCGTCGGTCGACGTTTGTGCAGCGATCCATACTTTATCGCCTGACAGCTCCGCAGGGTACGCAAAGAACACAAACGCGCGCGCGACGAGGGCCGGGTTGAGAATGTTGTACCCGGTGCCGCCGAAGACTTCCTTGCCGACTACGACGCCGAAAGAGATCCCGAGCGCCACCTGCCACAGCGGAACCGTCGGCGGCAGGATGAGCGGGAAGAGCATCCACGTCACCAAAAACCCTTCGTTGATCTCGTGACGGCGCACAACCGCGAACACGGCTTCCCACAAACCGCCCACGGCAAGCGTCACTATCAAGACGGGCAAGTAGTAAAGCGCCCCGTGAACGAAGCAGGCAAGAAAGTCACTCGGATCGAACGCGAAGCCCATCGTCGCCATGAGCGACGTGCGCCAGCTCTCGAGCGCGGTCGCACCCGCAGCGATCGCCAGATTCCCCTGGTACCCGGTGTTGTAGCAGGCCATGAAAATGCAACCCGCCAGCGCAATAACGACCACGATCATCGTACGTTTGAGGTCGAGCGCGTCCCGGACGTGGGAGGGATTTTTCGTCACCTTCCCCGGTGTGAAGAAGAACGTGTCGCCGGCTTCGTGCAGTGGGTGCAGCCGCTCGAGCTTCCCCGAGAAGATCTTTTCCTGCTTATCGAGAAGAGCCCTGAGCAACCGCATTAGCCTTCTTTCTCGATCATCGTAAGCACATCGCGCAGATACATGCCGTAGTCGTTTTTCCCCGAACAGACGAAACTGCACAGCGCCACGTCTTCTTCCTCGAGCTCGAGACAGCCAAGGTGCTCGGCGCGCTCGACGTCACCCATGACGAGTGCTCTCAGGAGAAACGTCGGCAAAAGGTCCATCGGCATGACTTTCTCGAAGGAGCCAATCGGCACGATGGCCCGCGGCGAGCCGTTCGTCGAGGACGTGAAAGCGAATTTCTTTCCTGGCAAAAGCTTCGAGAGAAATGCTGGCTTCACCGAAAAACTATTCGCCCCCGGGCCGAGCCAGCCGAGAAACTCTCGCTCGCGCCCTTCTCGAATGACGGAAACCTGCAGGTGATAGCGCCCGAGGTATCCGAGCTCCTCGCCCATGGCAGCTCGCCCCGAGAGCACCGAGCCCGAGATAACGCGATTTTCTCCAGCGGCGAGTTCGCCCTCGACCAAGTCGTCGAGCGACGCGCCAACGCGGCTTCGGATTTGGCGCGGTCGCGTCACTTCCGGCCCAGCTAGAGAAATCACTCGTTCCAGATATAGCTCGCCCTTGTCTAGAAGAGCACCCGTGGCAACGACATCCTGGTAATTGATGTACCAGACGATCTTGTTGCGATCGACGGGGTCGAGACAATGGATGTGGTAGCCCGGCGTGCCCGCGGGATGTGGCCCGCGGAACACTTCACGGCGACACGGCTCGGGTACGGGCACCGTCGAATCGTCGGCGGTGCAGACGTACACAGGTCCATCAGTGAGCTTCGTCAGCGCAATGAGCCCGCGCTCGAATTCTCCGTGGCGTCCCTCGAGAGCTTCATCGACTAGCGGCGCGAGCGGGTTCGTATCCATCGCGGTCACGAAAATCGAATGGGGCGTCGTCGCCGGGTCGGCTACGCGCCCGAACGGTCGCGCTCTCAGCGCGGTCCACTGACCCGATTCAACGAGCAGGGACGTGACGTCGTCACGCGCGAGGGTATTGGGGTGGTTCCCGGTGAACGAGGAGAACGAGACTTGGTCGGGCGCGCCGACTCGACCCGCCCTATCGTCGCTCGAGAGCTCGATGACGACCGACTGAAAGGCGCGTCGCTCGCCACGATGCACGGCGACGACTTTTCCTGAGCCCGGCGACGTGAACCGCACACCGGGGACCTTCTTGTCTTCGAGTAATAGCTGACCGCGTCGAACCTCGTCGCCGACCTTCACCTGCATCGTGGGGCGAAGGCCCGGGTAGTCGGAACCCACGAGCGCCACGCGACTCGGAGCGGCGTGATCTTCGATCCCGCGCGCGGGCTCTCCCGAGATCGGAAGATCGAGTCCCTTCTTCGAACGGTGAACAGGCATCGCTACGGACGAATCCCGGCAGTGTGACCTATGAGAGTTTCAACTCGACGAAAGAGCTCAGGCTCGAAAGGTGGACGAAAACCCGCGATGAGTGAATTCTTCGCGACAATGGCGCACCGATTTCAGCACAACCATAAGATAGTGTCACAATTCAAAAAAGATCGCAATGGACAGCAACCTGAACACATTTCTTTCAAATTCAACAGTTTGCGAAGATTTCGTATAATCGAGACCCTCAATGAGTGAGACAACAAAATACTTCGATATCCGAAGCGGTTTCTGGAGCTCGTGCTGGGACGAAGCGACGAGCTACGAAAGCTACCTCGCGGGATCCGACCCCAAACGCGCCTCGAACTGGAAGAGCCTGCTAGCACGGATCCCGCTGATGAGCTCCGAGCAGAAAGCTCGGCTCACCGGTCATGCGCGCACATTGAATGTGCTTGTCGTCAGCGGCGTATGGTGCGGCGACTGCGTCAGACAAGGCCCGATGATCCAGCAGATCGCCGAGGCGTGTGACCCAGGAGTTTCGCTCCGCGTCATCGATCGAGACCAAAATCCAACGCTGCGTGACGAAGTTCGGGTTCTCGGCGCCGCTCGGGTTCCGGTTGTCGTGTTTCTATCCGAAGATTTTCACGAGGTGGGCCGATTCGGCGACCGCATGCTCCATACCTATCGTCGCAAGGCCGCGACCGAGATCGGCGCCGCCTGCGCGGTGCCGACGGCGGAGCTGCCGCCGGAGGAGCTCGCCGCCGAGCGCGACGAATGGCTCGCGATCTTTGAAAGAATGCTGCTGATGTTACGATTGGCACCGCCCCTGAGAGAGCGCCAAGATGACTGACGTCTTCGAGCTCAGCCACGCGATCGAGGATGGCTTGGAGACCTACCCCGGCCTTCCCACACCCCGCATCACCGATCACCTGCCGCGCGCACAAGCCGACGAGCAGTATGCCCCGGGCACGAGCTTCGCGATCACCTCGATCGACATCGTCGCGAATACGGGTACTTATATTGATGCGCCCTTTCATCGTTACGAGCACGGAGCCGATCTCGCCGGCCTGCCGCTTGCCGCAATCGCGAACGTTCCCGGAATCTGCGTTCGCGTCCATTCACGTCGAATCGAGGTGGAGGCCTTCCAAGGTTATGACGTTGGGGGGCAAAGCGGTGCTCGTCGCGACGGGATGGTCTCGCAACTGGAAATGAGCCCTCCCTCTCCCAGAGGGAGAGCAACGCGGGCATCAATAACTCAGTAGCGTGTTTGGGCGATATGCCGCATACTAATCAGAGATTTCGCACATCATTGGTTTCTGCTGAAGACTAGGGAATCTCGCCTCGGGGGTCGGGATCTCGGCCAGCGGAGCGTGGTGGCGGTTCGTGCCAACGATGCTGGACTCCGCACAAGATAAACGCCCATCAGGTTGGTGCCTCGAAAGCACCGCTGACGGCGGACGCAGTCTCGAACGGATTCAGATCCAAAACCTCCCGTTCCGAATCGGTCGCCTCGACGAGCTGGAGCTCCCGTTATCGAACCAATCCGTCTCCAAACACCATGCAGAGATCCACCTAGCGAACGACGCCCTGACCCTTTTGGATCTGGGCAGCACGAACGGAACGTTCGTCAACCGACGGCGTATCGAAGGCTCCATCGAGCTCCAGGAAGGCGACATACTTCATTTCGCCGAGATCGAGTTTCGTATTGGCCGTAGTACGAACGAAGCGTTCTCAGCTGAAGAAACCGACGGAGGCACGCTGTCGCTGACCAGACTCGAGCTTCCCCAGCAGTTTATCGGTGGCACCCGCGAGATGAACGAACTGCTCGATCGCGAGATGGCGACGGTCGTGTTCCAGCCGGTCGTGTCGTTACCCAAGGGTGAGGTCCTGGCCTACGAAGTCCTCGGTCGCGGCCTCCACGGCGACCTCCCGAGAAACCCCACGGGTCTTTTTCGCATCGCCGAGACGATCCATCGCGAAGCCGAGCTCAGTCGACTCTTCCGAAAGAAATCCGCGCTTCAAGCCAGCAAGGCAGAGGACGAGCTACCTCTGTTGTTCCTCAATACCCATCCGAACGAAATCGGGGAGCCCGAGCTCGTCAAATCGCTAAAAGAGATCCGTGAGATCGTGCCGAAGATTGGGATCGCTCTCGAAATTCACGAAGGCGCCCTCGCGGAGCCCAAGGTCATTGCCGAGCTGAAGGAAGAGCTCAACGAGCTCGAGATCCGCCTCGCCCTCGATGATTTCGGCCTTGGAGAAAGATTCCTCCAGCTCGCCGAAGTCCCACCCGACTACCTCAAGTTCGACATAAGCCTCGTCAAGAATCTCGTCGACGCCTCGAGCTCGAAGCGCCGGCTCTTGGCGATGCTCATGGCCGCCGCGCGAGAAGTCGGCGCTCAGCCGATCGCCGAAGGCATCGAGACCGAGAGGGAAGCCGGCGTGTGCACGATGATGGGCTTCACCCTGGCCCAGGGCTACCTCTACAGCAAGCCGGTCCCCCTATCGGAGCTCGTCGAGCTCGACGCCGACACGATCCCGCGGCCGGCGACAGAAGTCCTGCCGAAACCTCGAAGGAGCTGACGCTCCCTCAGGAAGGCGGAGGCGACGCTTTAGGGCGACGGCTCCGCTAGAGCCATCGTCTCGCGAGATTCGCGAGCAGCGTCAAGACGACCGACACGAGGATCATCGACGTGATGGGAATGACCACCCGCGTGTTGTCTCCTTGGTAGCGGATATCGCCCGGAAGGCGGCCGAACCAAGAGAACCCGCCGTAGTAGACGGTGACACCGACGGCGGCGAGTAGCGCGCCGGCGCCAACGATTAGAAGGCCGAGCGGACGCGCCTCCATCGTTTACCCAAGCTCTGAGAGTCTCTTTGTCAACAAATCGTAGAACCCGTCCGCATCAGCGGTATGGATCCAATTGACGTTAGGCTCTCTCTCGGTGACACCCCAGAAGTCGACGACGGTCTCACCTATCGTCAGCTCGGATTCCGTCTCGACCTCGACGTTCACACGCTTGCCCTGGAACAGCGACGGTTGCAACAGATACGCGATCGTACACGGGTCGTGCAGTGGACCCCCTTCCACTCCGTACTTTTCGACATCATGGCGGTTGAAAAACTCGAGCATGCCTTGGACATTGCGTGCGACTTTCGTTCCGAGATCGCCGATCGCTTTGACACGCGGGGGTGTGCCGAGCACTTGATGGGTCACGTCGAGTCCCATAGCCACGATCGGCCGCCCGCAACCAAAGACGACTTTCGCCGCTTGAGGGTCGACGTAGATGTTGAACTCCGCCGATGGGGTGACGTTGCCGCCTTCGCGGAAGGCACCGCCCATGAGGACGATTTCGTGGATTTTCGGGGCTATTCTGGGTTCCTTCAGAAACGCAGAGGCGATGTTCGTCAGCGGCGCTGTCGGGACGAGTGTGATCGAATCGTCCTTCGCCGCCATGAGTGTCTCGACAATGAAGTCGACGGCGTGTTGGCCTTGAAGCGGCATCACTGGCTCGAAGATATCCGCGCCGTCGATCCCTTCTTGTCCATGAACGTACTCCGCGGTGAAAAGCGGTCGCTCGAGCGGCTCCGCGCAACCCGCGAACACCTTGACTTCGGGTTTGCCCGCGAGCTCGCAAAGAATGCGAGCGTTGCGTTGAGTCTTCTCGAGCGGAACATTTCCCGCGACCGCGGTGATCCCGAGAACGTCGAGCTCTTCGGGCGCGGCGAGAGCAAGGAGGATGGCAACCGCGTCGTCCTGGCCCGGGTCGCAATCAAGAATAATGGGTCGTTTTTTCGGCATTCAGCATCCACTAGTGGACTGTAACAGTTATTCGTTGCGCAAATCGCGAGGTCATTTTGTGGGCTGGCAAGGCGTGATGACGAAGATATATCTAGATATTTAGAGGATTCGCAACGAAGCCAGCGCGCAAAAGGACCCGCGATTTTGGCGACGAATAACTGTTACAGTCCACTAGTACCCTTGTGCTACATTCGCCTCCGCATTCTAGCCCGAAGGGCGAAGGCGGGAGGCGACAGGCGCACGGACGAAGAGTCCGTGACCATAGAGCACGCAAAGGCTGACTAGAAGGAAAACAACGATGTTCGTGCCGGAAACCTACGGTCTCGCGCTTCTCCTCATGATCCTCTGCATGACCTGCTGGGGGTCGTGGGCCAACACGTTCAAGCTCGCCGGAAAGGTTCGTTTCGAGCTTTTCTATTGGGACTACGCACTCGGTGTGTTCCTCATGGCCGTGATCCTCGCCCTGACGCTCGGCAGCTGGCACGGCGGGCAGGACGCATTTTTCAACAATCTCACCCAGGCGACCGGGTCCCGGATTGCCCTCGCGATGGCAGCAGGCGCGATTTTCAATGTCGCCAACATCTTGCTCGTGGGTGCGATCGCGATTGCCGGGATGGCGGTCGCGTTTCCGGTCTCGATCGGGGCCGCGCTCGTCATTGGTACCTTGCTCACCTACGCCGTCGATCGCACCGGTAACCCGGCAATGCTGTTTGCGGGCGTGGGTCTCGCAGTCGTCGCCATTGTTGCCGATAGCCTCGCGTACAAAGAGCTCTCGGAAGGAAAAGTTCAAGTTACGAAACGCGGACTCCGGATCTCCATTATCTCGGGAATCCTAATGGGAAGCTGGTCCCCGCTTACGGCGGCGTCGATGGCCGGCGGAACGGGACAACTGACGCCGTTTACCAGCACGGTGGTATTCGCATTCGCGGTGTTGGTCTCGACAGTGTTCTTCAACATCTATTTCATGCAGAAACCGCTGATCGGTGAGCCGGTTTCCTTCGAAGGCTATTTGCAGGGAAGGCCGAGCTGGCACGCACTCGGAATCGCAGGCGGCTTCATCTGGACGATAGGTACCGCGGCCAACCTGATGGCGGGAAGAGAAGTCGGCTTCGCCGTTTCCTACGCGATGGGGCAGAGCGCTCCCATGGTTGCGGCGCTGTGGGGTGTGTTCGTGTGGAAAGAGTTCGCAGGCGCGCCGAGCAAGGCCAAAACGTACCTCGCGCTCATGTTCGTCTTCTACGCGAGCGCGATTATCGTCATCGCCAACGCGTTTTGATCATGTGGAGCTCACTCCTGACCACCGCCGCGCTCGCCGCACAGCCCAGCGCGGACAACCCTCGTCGCATGATTCTCGACACCGAAGTTGCGATCGTCATCGATCGCGAGCGGTTTTTGAACACGTTTCTCGAACGACTAACTACTGACAGGTGATATCGGTATGGCCAAAAAACAAGCTCGCATCGTCGTCGTGGGGAGCGCCAACGTCGACCTAACAACGTTTACGGACCAGTTTCCCAAACCCGGAGAGACCCTCTTCGGCAAGAGTTTCGATTTGGGCTTTGGCGGAAAAGGCGCGAACCAGGCCGTCGCCGCGACGTATTGCGGCGCCGACGCTCATATGGTCGCCCGGGTAGGCGACGATCTATTCGGTCCAGCAACCATCAAGAATTTCAAACGCCTCGGCGTCGGGACGAAGCACGTGAAAACCGTCAAAGGAGTCTCGAGTGGCGTCGCGCCGATCTTTGTCGAGGCCAACGGGCAGAACCGAATCCTAGTCGTCAAGGGCGCGAACGATAAGCTCACACCGAAAGCCGTCAACAAAGCAGAGTCGCTTCTGAAAAAGGCCGACATGATCGTCATGCAGTTCGAGATACCGCTAGAGACCATCTACCACACCGTGAAACTCGCGAAGCGGCACAATATTCCTGTCATCCTCAACCCGGCTCCCGCCATGCAGGTCGAGCTCGACAAAATTCAAAGCGTCGACTACTTCATCCCGAACGAGAGCGAAGCCGAAGCGATCACCGGCAAAAAAGTCAAGACGGTCGACGATGCAAAAACGTGCGCGGCTTTTCTCATGTCGAAAGGCCTTCGGCGCGTGATTCTGACGCTCGGAGAACAAGGAGCGCTACTTGCCAACCGCGACGGTATGGAGCTCGTACCGCCGTTCAAAGTCAAGGCCGTCGATTCGACGGGGGCAGGCGACGCCTTCATCGGAAGCTTCGCGGTATTTCTAGGCGAAGGTTACGACGAGCGTGACGCCATCGCTCGCGCCAACCTCTACGCGGCGATATCGACCACCGGTATCGGCACTCAGAAGTCTTTCATCAAACGGCGTCGCTTCGAACGGGAATGGAAAAAGCGTAGCTCCTAGCCACCCACGACGGCCGCAAAACGGCGGATTGGAATGCGCGGTGGATCTGGAGGTGGAGCGGCCCGTCACCCGTTAGCGGGACTATCATTAGACTCGCACTCGACTGAGCTCACGGGGCGACCGTGTAGTACTTCTGAAGTGATCCGATGCCGTCCCAGAAGCACACGGCCTTCAAGATCTGAGAAACCTGACGAATATGGGACTAACGTCATGACCGTCCCGCCGGGTAGTCGAGCAAGTAGCCAGGGACGGGTTTGTCCGCAGGCGTATGTTCATCGGCAATGAGCTCGCCGGTCTCCAATCGGAGAGGAAGGACTCCGGCCCAGATATCGATCTCGAGGTCCCGCGTCTCATCGACGGGCGGGCCGGTACGCATCTTGAGCGACGCATCGCTGATTGGAACCTCGACCACGAGGGTCGCCGCGAGCTCGCCTTCGTCGGCGCCGCGAGCGTCCGCCCCCCGTCCAGGAACGAGGTGTTCGACGAGATGCTCGAGCGCAGCGTCTTTCTCGCTCGGTTCGGTGATCACCTGCGAGTGGCCGAACACGACGACGGAGCGATAGTTCATCGAGTGGTGGAAGGTAGAGCGCGCGAGCACGAGCCCGTCGACAAGAGTGACCGTAATACAGACATCCGCCCCCTGGGACAGGTAGGTCAGCAGGCGACTCTTGGCCGAGCCGTGCAGAATGACGCTATCCGCGCGACGGGCGTACCCCATCGGGATCACGACGGGGCCATTTTTTGTGGCAAAGCCGACGTGGGCAAGAATGCCTTGGTCGAGAACCTCGTAAACCTTTGCCTTGTCATAAATTCCGCGGCTGGGAAGCCGATGAATCGTCGAACGCTCAGTGGGTTGGAACTCAGTCTCGCTCATGTCGACAGTCTAGCCAGACAAATGGATCCAACCAAAATCCATTTTCAACGTTTTCTCTGGTACCAATTCCCGAAGTGAGAATAGACCGAGACGACCGACTCCGGGTAGGATGCGCCGGTGAGCCTGGCCCGTGTCCGACGTGCGCTCGAACGACAAGGGCTACTCCTCGTCACCGACCCGGTGTTGCCGAGCGTCGCCGGGATCGTGGCACGCGAGCCCGTCACGGGTTCGTGGTGGTCCCACCCTAGATCACACGAAATCTTTTCCCTGCTGGAGCGATTGGACGAGGGCGGCTACGCGCTCCTCGTCAAGCTCGTTTCCGGCAAGCAGACCTTCGTCGACACAGCCCTATGGCGAGATTTCTTCTCCGTGGCGACCGCGAAAGCGCGATGGCAGACCCAGGGGTTGTCGCGCGCGGATCGGTCGCTGCTTCGTCGTGTCGAGACAGGTGATCCGGTGCGCGCCGGAACCGGATCGAAAACGCTCGAGAGCCGCCTTCTGGCTCACGGCAAGAATGTTCACACCGAGACGGGCGCTCATGCGAAGGTGCTCACCTCGTGGAAGTCGAGCGCCCAAGAGCTTCGCTATCGATTTCGCGCGAAGGATCCGGTCGCTTCCCAAAAGCCCTTCGAAGCACGCATCGACACCTGGAAGGCCGAATACGGCAAGAAAGCTACACTACCCTGGCAAGCGAGGTAACTCACATTGAAGTTCGATCTGCACACGCATTACTACCCTGAGGTTTTCTTCGACAAGATCCGAGAGCTCGCGTCGGACTTTTCATTTGACACCGATCCCACCGGGCGTACGATCATCAAGCTCAAAGGCGCACGGTTTTTCGGCATCACGCCACCGATGACGGATCCTGAGAAACGACTCGAAGACATGGACCGCGTGGGTATCGATGTCGAAGTCTTGTCCCTGTCGACACCCAACGTTTACTTCACCGACGCGGAGCATCAACCCGCGGTAGCCCGCATGGCAAACGACGCTTATGCGGAGCTCATCGCCAAGTATCCAAAACGTTTCAAGGGCTTCGCGTCGATTCCGATGGACGCTCCCGACGAAGCGCTCAAAGAGCTCGAGCGAGCGCTCGACGAGCTAAAGCTCAACGGCGTCATCCTTATTAGTAACTTCCAGGGCCGCCCGTTGACATCTCCCCAGTACCGTCCGTTCTTCGAAGAAGCCAACCGAAGAAAAGTCTGCATCTTCCTGCATCCCATGCTGCCGGCGAACCCGGAACCTTATCGACAATACGTTCTCGGCCCTCTGGTGGGATTTCCTTCCGATACAACGCTTGCGACGGCGCTCATGTGTTTCGACGGAATGTTCCGCGAGCTCCCCGATATCCGTTGGATCATCGGCCATGCAGGAGGTGCAATCCCGTGGCTGATGGAGCGGCTCGACAACGGCTACCGTGACTTTGCCGAGTGCAAGGAGAATATCGACGAGCTTCCGAGCACCTACCTGAAAAAACTCTACTATGACACCGTGACTTTCAGTCCCTACACGCTCAGGATGCTGCGCGATCTCGTCGGCACCGAGCACATGGTGATGGGAAGCGACTACCCGCACCTTCTTGGCTCAATTGAACGCTCGGTGTCGTCGATCGAGGCGCTTCACATCCCGGAGATAGAGAAAGAACGTATCTTCAGCCGCACCGCGCTTTCGATCCTGAATAACGCCTGACCTATTGGACGCCTTTGCGACTCGTCGAAACGTTCAAAAACCTTGGTCCGGGGATCATCATGGCCGCGACCGCCATCGGTACGAGCCATTTGATCTTGAGCCCGGTCGCGGGCGCACGCTTCGGCTACGAGCTCTTGTGGCTCGTCCTCTTCTCCCACCTTTTCAAGTACCCGGCGTTCGAGTTCGGTCCACGATTTGCGATCGCCACCGGCGGATCCTTGATCCGCGGTTATCAAAACGTCCCCGGTCCGAAGAACTGGGCCGTTTGGGCTTTCTTGGTGACGACCATTCTTCAGGGTCTGGTGCTCCTTGCCGGAATGCTCTCAGTAACAGCCGCCATCCTGGTGGCGAGTTTCGGGACGTTCTCGTTGACGGTGTGGGTCGTGATCCTCGGAATCGCCATCGTCGTCCTCCACCGTATGGGCAAATACCCCGCGCTCGCCGTCGGCAGCAAGATTGCCATGCTCGTGCTCACGGTGATCAGCATCATCGCTTTTTTCGCAGCACCGCCAAGCCTCTCCGACCTTGCACAAGCGTTCATCCCGTCCATTCCGACCGGCTCCCTCGTGCTCGTTGCTTCCATCCTCGGCTTGATGCCCACCGGGATCAACGTCGCTATCTGGCATTCGCTCTGGGCTCTCGAGCAAATGGATGAGTGGAAGAAAGCCGCTCCCGACAAACCCGCGATGCTCCGACTCGGATTGCTAGATCTGAAGGTCGGCTACATCCTCTCCGCTGTGCTCGCGGTGATTTTTGTCTCCCTCGGCGCGAACCTGCTGGCACCGCGCGGATTGACCCCGAGCGGCATCGACGTCGCCGTGACGCTGTCGCGCATCTATACCGAAGTCCTGGGCAATTGGATGTTCCCTGTCTTCATGCTCGCAGCATTCGCCGCGATGTTCTCGACCGCGTACTCGGTCATGGACGGCTTCCCGCGAACGTTCTCGCGACTGCTCGTGACCCTCTACCCAGACAAAGCGGCTCTCAAACGGCCGGATGACCCCGCCTACTGGGGCTTCATGGCGGTTATCTTTGCATTTGCGATCGGAGCCAACTACATTTTTCCGAACCCCGTACGTATGGTGCAGCTCATCGGCCTCGTGAGCCTGGCCGTGGCGCCCATCCTGTACGGACTGAACTACTATTGCGTGACGAGGCTCATCGACGACGAAGCGATGAAGCCGAAGCGGTGGCTCCAACTGTGGGGTCTCGCCGGCCTGTGGTTCATGACCGCCGCGGTCGTGTTCTCGCTCTACATTCGTTTGGGGTAAAGATGACTCTTTCTACTTTTACACTGCAGCCCATCGGCTTCGTGCGAACGCCGTTTTCCGAGACCTCGCAGATTTCCAAGGGTATCGGCGCCAAACACACGCGTGAAGGCACCTTGGAGATTCTTCCCGAATTGGAGGAAGGCCTTTTCGATATCGAGGGCTTCTCGCACCTCTTCGTGATCTGGGTCTTCGACCGCTCCGATGACTACGAGCTCATCAGCAGGCCGCCCACCGATAACCGTCCACACGGAGTCTTCGCCACGCGATCACCGCGACGTCCCAATCCGATCGCGCTAACCGTCGTCCGCCTGCTCGCGCGCGACGGCAACCGCCTGACCGTCCGCGGCGTCGATATGCTCGATGGAACCCCAATCCTCGATATCAAGCCGTATCTATCGAGCGTTCCGGCCGACGAGCTCGAACGCGGCTGGATCGCCGAGGTCGAATCCCGCTCGGGAGGCGGCGAAGACCGCCAGTGGTCGGACCGGGGTTAGCCTGGTCGCTCCGTCGGCGGTTTGTCACCCGGGCCGGGTAACGGCGTTTTCGTTCGTTCCCCGGCTTCTTCAGCTAGAAGCGTGCGGGTGTCTGGATAGGCGTAGATGACCGGAGCTTGATTCTGCATGAGCCCGCCCGTATCCGCGGTAGGACCGTAGTTGCTGTGAAGATAGCGGCCCAGCATTCGTAACATCGCCGCCTGTTGCCCGCGATGGTGCGATGTGTGAGCAATGCGCCGCGTCACGATCCACGCGCGCGAGCGCTTGACCTCGAAAAAGTCAGCTTCGCCTTCCCACCACGCGTCGGGTTTCTCCCGAAGCAAGTCGAGTCGCTTCGCTGCGTTCTCGGCGTAGGTGTTCATGAAGCCAAGTCGGCTCTCCTCGCCCGGCAGCGGATTGTCGGCAACGTCGATCCCGAGCATCGTCTTGAACCACAGGTTCTCGCTCACCGACTGGTGCACCATGTGCTCGAGAACACTTCTTCCTCTCGGATCGGACGCGTGAGGACGCACGCCGAGATCCGCGTCGTCGAACATCGCCCACATGCTCAGGACCTTCTGGATCTCAGTCTCGTAGGTATCGATCAAGAATTGGTAGCTCACGGGATCCCCTCCTAGTGTCTCGTCTCAGAAGTTCTGTGCATAAAGCTCGACGTCATT
>CAMYKY010000006.1:53210-106625 GCA_947259165.1 uncultured Acidobacteriota bacterium
ATGCGATGGCATACCTGGGTATTTCGAGTATTCACAACGAAGCCAGCGCGCAAAAGGGCCAGAGATTTATGTACAGAACTTCTGGGACGGGACACTAGGAGCATCGCTTGTCCGGGAACGCGGCTCGCACCAGAATCGTCTTCCGGTCTTCCTAGAGCCGCTCTGGCCGCCCGCCGAATGTACATTATTCAGCAGCAAGATACACGGAATCTCGCTTCTCAATATCGATCCACGCGCGCCAACCCCGCCGTGATTCAAGCCTACTCCAGCAGCAACTCGTTTCCTAGGATTCGGCGCGGGGCGACTCGCGTCAGCGTTTCCTCTCGCGAGGCGCCGACGAACTCGAGGAGGCGGGAAATCCGCAGCATGAGGGGGTCGAGGCTCAAGTCGGGAACACCGGCGCCATCTTTGACCTTGTCGACGGAGCTCATAGTCTGGAGATGCGACAGGATGTCCTCGTGCTGCGCTCGAATCCAACCGTCGAGATGCTCCTCGAATTCGTGCTGCGCGAAATCTTCGAAGTCGGACTGAGCGTAGCCGAGAAAGCTCAGCGTCGTAGGCACGATATCCAAGAGCGTCGGGATGTGGGTTCCGCTCGCGTCACGAACGAGCTGTCCCTCCGGAGTCGAGCGAAAACGCGAGCGCGCCAAGAGCTTGCCCGATCCGACGCCCGGGCCAGAGACCAACATCATCGTTCGCTTCTCGCCGCCGTGGACGCCGCCGTGCCCTCCGAGGTTCTCACCAAAATTCCAGTTCGTCGCGTGCATGACGACGACATCGCCAATCGAAGGATTGGTCGAATAGAGGTAGGCACCCATACCGCCAACGACATTGACGTAGTCACGGTCGATAGTTCGGTCGTTCCATTCGTTGTAAGTGCCGTAGGCTCCCTCACCTCGCCCCCACTCTTCGTAGCCCAGGGGATCTGCCGATGAGTCTTCATCGGTTCGGTAATGGAACAAGAGCTCCTCGGTGCCGTGGTCGCGCTTCACTGTAATCGTGGCTCGGTGACCGCGACGGTTGCGAACTTGGATCTCGACCTCGGCGGGAAGGCTATCGCGTGCGACGGCTTCGTTGCCCTTCCTGATGAAGACGAGGTCGACCCCTGGACTCGTGATGAGAGCGTCCATGAGCGCGCCCTCCCGATACCCGATGATTTCGTCGTAGGTCGGACGGCGTTCCCACGAACACTCGTCGGCCTCACAGACGGGGATGAACAGCTCCGCGTTGTTGCGAGCACCACCTCCGTAGACGAGGCGCACGTTGCGTTCGTAGAAATCGCGATTCGCTTCGCTCTCCGCCGCTAGATACTCTGGACGACTTCGCAAGTAGAGGTTTTGGAACGTCGCCAACGCCTGCTCGGCAACAGGGCCGAGAGCTTCGTCGAGCTTGGGGTCGACGAGGATCGAGCGAAGGAAGAATAACCACCAGTAGTTCCCGTGCACTTCGTCTCGCAGAACAGAGCGAACCTGTTCGTAGGTTTCTCGAGACCAAACAGCGGCCTCCTCCGTTACCCGGCGAATATCGTCGCTTTGCCATTCACGGTAGCGCTCGGGGGTGCGTAGTCGTCTCGGGTGGTGTTGGTAGTCGATACCGAGCTCGATGCCATCGGAAAACGATGTAGCCTGATCACCGGTATCGAGCTCCAGCTTTCGGTTCAAATACGAGATGAAGCTCTCGCCGCCGTCGAGATCCACCATACCGTTCGCGGTATCGACCATGCCGTGGTCGCCGAAAACGATGAACAACGTACGATCAAACAGGGACTCGCCGTTGTCGAAGCGCACGTTCTTGAATGCATCGATGAGGCGTCCGAGCTCGATATCCATAACGAGCATCGAAAGCACGTAGCGCGGTTCGGCGTGTTGTCCCTCGATCATAGGAAGATGGATGCAAACTTCGTCCGCTTTCCCGCCGCGACCCACCACGACGCGAGAGAAATAGCTCGTCTCGAGGTCTTCGTCGAGCAAACGAAACACCGTGCCGTCCATCTCCTCGTCATCTCGACGAAAGCAGTGCTCCGATTCATCGCGCGTCGAGCTCACCCCATAAGCGTGCGAGAACTCGTCCGCCGCCGCGAGCAGCAGCGTCGACAACGCAGGGGTTGGCTCCCGCTCGCTAGCGATACGTTGATGGATGCTCAGGAAACTGCGCATCGTCGCATCCGCCTGCTCGTGATAGGTATGAACCGAGACGGCTGCCATGCCCTCGACGTAAGCCCGCCCGTAGTTCTCGAATGGCACGCCCCGACGAGCGAGGCTCATGCCGGCCACGAGGTTGTGCCCCCGCGCCGCGAGGAAGTCCTGAATCGTCGGACTCACCGGAAACTCGAGTCCAAGCGCGTAGTTCATCACTTCGGCGGGGTCGAGCCAGTAGTTCGCGAATCGAAATTGAGCCCGGTCGAATTGCCACCAGCCCACGACATGCGTGTCGAGCTGAGAGGTCAAGTACGACTGGATGACCTTCATCGTCTCGGATTTGTCGACGGTCGTCGCATCGTAGGAGATCCGACCTCGTGCCACGAGCTCCGCGAGGCGCGGAAGCTTTCCGGCCTCGAGAAGCTCTCGCGTGAGATCCGGCCGGTAGCCATCGAGGTGGAGAAGCTGGACGTGTTTCCCCGAGGACTCCAGGGGGGAGGGGTCCGGGCGCGGGGCACCGCACGAAACCAGCAGGAGCGCGAAAGCCACGGTCGTAAGTCTGAACATGAGAGATACCAGAGTACGCTATGCCCAAGCCCGATGAAACCCAAACTCGAGCGCACCAGATTCCGCTTTCCAGCCGCCCCGCGTTCGGGAGATACTAACGAGTTTCTGACTCCAGGCTAAGCATGGGTATCCGCATCAACGTCGACGGCCAACTCGGATCCGAAGGGGACCGCCTTTTGTCTCCGCTGGACCAGGGTTTTTTGTTCGGTGCCAGCGTCTACGAGACGGTACGGACCTATGATGGCGTCGCGTTTCTGCCCACGCGCCACTTGAAGCGATTGCGCGAGTCGGCGGAAGCGCTCGGCATCGAGATCGACACCGGCGACGACGTCTTGCTCGAACGCCTGCACGAGACCCTCGATGCTGCGGGCAACCCGGAATCATCCATCCGAATCGTCGTCACCGCAGGCGTCGGGGCTATGGACTACCGTGCGGGCTCGGCGTCGAAACCGACCATCGTTGTGATCGTGCGCCCACTGCCGTCGTACCCGGCTAGCCTCTACCAAGACGGTGCGGTCGCCTCGTTCGTATCCGTCATACGCGCTGCGGCGGGCGGCTTGAGTCCACGGATCAAATCGTCCAACCTAATTACCAATATGATGGCGCTTCGTGCGGCGCATGCACAGGATGCATACGAAGCGTTGATGCTGAACCCAAACGGCGAAGTGTGCGAAGGGTCGATGTCGAACGTTTTCTTCGTCAAGGACGACGCGATCGCCACGCCGCCACTTTCTGCCGGTATCCTCGAAGGCATCACCCGCGAGGTCGTTCTAGCCATCGCGCACGACGGCGGTTTTGCGCTCGAGGAGAGGGCGTTTTTTCCTGACGAGCTTCTCGACGCGGACGAGGTCTTCATCACTGCATCGTCTCGTCAGATCGTCCCTATCGTACGAATCGACGAGCGGAAGATTGCGGACGGCCGACCCGGCAAGGTAACCCAAAAACTCATGTCGTTGTACACGGAGAAGGTCCAGGCGCTGATGCGCGCCGATCTAAATCAAAACGAAGGGGCACAATGAAATCTGACATCGAAATTTCTCGATCCATCGACGCCAAGCCCATAGGTGAGATCGCCTCCAAGCTGGGGCTCCACACAAACGAATGGGAGCCGTACGGACGATATATTGCCAAAGTGAACTTGTCGGTTCTCGACAAGCCTCCCCGAAGCAAGAGCTCCAAGTTGATCCTGGTTTCGGCGATCACGCCCACGCCCGCTGGCGAAGGCAAGACGACGACCAGCATCGGCCTTGCCCAAGGGCTGGCGAAGCTCGATGAGTCAGTGTGTCTTGCGCTACGCGAGCCTTCGCTTGGGCCCTGCATGGGAGTCAAAGGCGGTGCGACGGGTGGAGGGTTGAGCCAGGTCTATCCGATGGAGCGGATCAACCTCCACTTCACCGGCGATTTTCACGCGATCACCGCGGCCCACAATCTCCTCGCCGCAGCGTTCGACAACCACATCCACTTTGGAAACGCCCTTGGCGTGGATCCGCGACGCACCTTGTGGAGGCGCGTGATCGACATGAACGACCGCTCGTTGCGGCACGTCGTGGTCGGACTCGGCGGCCCTCTTCAAGGCATCCCTCGAGAAACAGGTTTCGACATCACCGCCGCCTCAGAGGTCATGGCAATCCTGTGCCTTGCCGACAATGCGAAGGATCTCAGAGAGAGGATCGACCGCACTCTCGTCGGCTTCACTCGCGAGAAGGAGCCCGTCACTGCTGATAAGCTCAAGGTATCGGGCGCGATGCTCGCGCTACTAAGCGATGCGATGAACCCGAACCTGGTGCAAACGCTCGAAGGCGTTCCCGCGTTCATTCACGGCGGCCCGTTCGCCAACATCGCCCACGGATGCAATAGCGTGATCGCAACCAAGAGCGCTTTGCAACTCGCCGACTGGGCCGTCACCGAAGCCGGCTTCGGATTCGATTTGGGCGCCGAAAAATTCTTCGACATCAAATGTCGCTCGGCTGGGCTCGACCCCGCTTGTGTGGTGCTGGTGTCGACGATCCGCGCGCTCAAGATGCACGGAGGCAAGGACGTGAAAGATCTCAAAGAGCCGGACGCGGCCGCGGTGAAGACGGGGCTTCCCAACCTCGACAAACACGTCGAGAGCATTCGCCATTTCGCACTGCGGCCCGTCGTCGCTTTGAATCGATTCGGCGGCGATACCGATGAGGAGATCGCCGTCGTGCGAGAGCGATGCGCCGAGTTGAACGTTCCGTTCGCGATCTCCGACCACCATGCGCGAGGCGGCGACGGTGCAGTCGAGCTCGCCAAGAAAGTCATGGAGGAGGCGAACGCCCACGACACGCCCTATAAGCCTCTCTACGAACTATCGGACTCCGTGCCCGACAAGATCCGCAAAGTGGCGCAAACGGTTTACGGCGCCCGCGACGTCGCGTTCACCAAGGCCGCCGAGCGCGACCTCGGTGACATCAAACGCCTCGGCTACGAGAATCTTCCCGTGTGCATCGCCAAGACGCAAAACTCTCTCTCGGATGATCCCGCCCTCCGTGGCCGGCCGGATGACTTCGAGGTCACTGTCCGCGGATTTCAAATCAACGCCGGTGCCGGGTTCCTGGTGGTGCTGACCGGAGACATCATGCGCATGCCGGGACTTCCGCGAAAACCACGCGCCGAGGACATCGATTTCCGAGACGGGCAGATTGAGGGACTACAATAGCTCGCAACCGCTTTTTTTCAACGCAAAGGCGCCAAGGCGCGGAGACGCAAAGAAGAGCGAAATCACGGACAGGCTTCGCGTCTTGGCGCCTCTGCGTTAGACGTCCTAGCTCTCGATCATGCCGTCGACGAGGACGGGGTCGCTCTGCTCCATCAGATGGGGCTTGCCGGAAAAGTCGATGTAGTGACCGGAGCGATCGCGTTTGGTTTCCAGATAGAAGCGATTGTGTACATTAGGCGGGATCAGGTGAGGCACGCGTCGAGCTACCCGAACGCCGTGCTGAGTTAGCTGCTCCACCTTTCGCGGGTTGTTCGTCATCAACTCGATGGATTTCACGTTCAGGCTCATGATCATGTGGGCCGCGATCGCGTAGTCACGCTCGTCGTCGCGAAATCCAAGAGCAACGTTCGCTTCGACCGTGTCGAGGCCCTGGTCTTGGAGCGCGTACGCCCTAACCTTATTTATTAGCCCAATCCCACGGCCTTCTTGCCTTAGATACAGAACGAGGCCTTGCTCGAGTGCACCCATCCTCTCGAGCGCGACTTCCAGCTGATCCCGGCAATCGCAGCGGAGCGAGCCGATGGCATCCCCGGTGAGACACTCCGAGTGCACCCGAGTCGGGACGTTCTCAGCGTCGAGTATGTTTCCCCGCACGATCGCGACATGCTCTTTGGCGTCACGGTTGTTCCAAAACGCAACGATGCGGAAGTTGCCGAATCGCGTCGGAAGGTCGGCGACCGCCTCGACACGCACGCAAGCCTTCGACGGCCCGATGCCGTCGCAATCGTGGTCCTTGTCGCGAACCGCGAGGTCTTCGAGCTGCTTGATTTCCATCCCCATACCTTAGCGCATCCCTAGCGCATCCCTCGTTGCTCACGGGTCAGCGGGGCACAAACGATGACCGCGATCGAAGCTCCCTGCACGGCGGCACCCTTAAACCATTCTTGTAGAAGTAGTTATCGTTCCGCACCGCCCAAAACTTTGAAAATGCTGGGACGCGGCGGCCCGATGCCGTCGCGTGCTATCCTCGCCCTATGAGCACCCAGGCAGCGTTTCAGTTCCAGCCCATTTTTGAGCTCGCCAAAACGGACGACGTGCCCCTCCGGAAACTGACTTCCGACTACGTCGGCACGGCCGAGCTCAATGGACACAAAGTGTTGACGGTCGAGCCCGAGGGCTTGTCGCTGCTCGCAGCGCAAGCGGTGCGTGACATCTCGCATTTGTTCCGCACGTCTCACCTCGAACAGGTCCGCAAGATTCTCGACGATCCAGACGCAAGTGATAACGACCGCTTTGTCGCTCTCCAGATGCTGAAGAACGCAAATGTCGCCGCGGGTATGATCCTCCCCTCCTGCCAAGACACCGGCACCGCGATCGTTCTCGGCAAGAAGGGTCAACACGTTCTGACCTTCGGAAGCGATGAGGAAGCGCTATCCCGTGGGATCTTCGAGACCTACACCACCACCAACCTGCGCTACTCCCAGATGGCACCGCTGTCGATGTACGAGGAGAAAAACACCAAGAACAATCTCCCGGCTCAGATCGAGCTCTATGCCACCGAAGGAGACGAATACAACTTCTTGTTCATCACCAAAGGCGGGGGATCGGCTAACAAGAGTTTCCTATACCAAGAAACTCGAGCTATCTTGAACCCCGACTCGCTCGTTCAGTTCATCGAAGACAAGATGAGGAGCCTCGGGACCGCGGCCTGCCCGCCGTACCACCTCGCCATCGTCATCGGCGGAACGTCGGCGGAGCTCACGCTCAAGACCGTAAAGCTCGCGAGCTGCCGCTACCTCGACACCTTGCCAACGAGTGGGAACGAGCTCGGACGAGCGTTTCGCGACGTCGAGCTCGAAAAGGAAGTTCTGAGCCGCTCACGTGAGCTCGGCATCGGGGCTCAATTCGGCGGGACCTACTTCTGCCACGATGTGCGAGTGATCCGGCTACCGCGACACGGCGCCTCGCTCCCGGTCGGCATTGGTGTCTCGTGCTCCGCCGACCGCCAGGCCGTCGGGAAGATTACGCAAGACGGAATCTTCCTCGAGAAGCTCGAGACCAACCCAGCGAAGTATCTGCCGAACATCGCGGAGGGTGAGCTCGGAGCCGAGGAGGTTCCCATCGACTTGAACCAGCCGATGAGCGAGATCCGCAAGACGCTTTCGCAGTACCCGACCAAGACACGACTTTCGCTCACCGGTACCATCATCGTGGCACGGGATATCGCCCACGCGAAACTCAAGGAGCGCATCGACCGTGGTGAGGGACTTCCGCAGTATTTCAAAGACCACATTATCTACTACGCCGGCCCGGCAAAGACTCCTGAGGGATACGCTTCAGGTTCGTTCGGACCCACGACCGCGGGCCGGATGGACTCCTACGTCGGACCGTTCATGGCCAAAGGCGGGAGTTACGTGACTCTCGCAAAAGGCAACCGCTCCTCCCAAGTGACCGCCGCATGCAAAGAGCATGGCGGGTTCTACCTCGGCTCCATCGGTGGCCCGGCGGCAATTCTAGCCCTCGAGTCAATCAAGCATGTCGAGGTGGTCGAGTACGAAGAGCTCGGGATGGAAGCGATTTGGCGGATCGATGTGGAGAATTTCCCCGCGTTTATCGTCGTTGACGATAAAGGGAACGATTTTTTCTCTCAATTGTCCTGATTCATTTCCGACGAACAATACCGTCTGCTAAGTCGGGGGGGATGGACCAAGCCGCACGGAGGAAGCGCGATGAGTCGAATCGCCGCCCTGTTTCTTTCGCTGTCCATTGCGAGCACCGCATCCGCGGAGAAGCTCCAGGTCCTCGCAGCCCTTTTTCTACGACGACAACGGTAGCCCCGCCGGTATCGAGTACAAGATCTTGTCCTATTTTGCCAAGACTCGCGATCTCGAGATCGAGGTCGAATACGTTGCCGTTTTTTCCGAGTTACTCGAGCGGATCGCAAACGGTGAAGCCGACGTCGCCGCTGGGACGATCACCATCACCGAAGATCGCGCGCAAACAATGGACTTCTCGGCTCCCTGCTTTCCCGTACAAGTCGTCCTCGTGGAGCGCTCGGGCGAGACCAGCGAGTCGCTCAATGATCTGAAAGGATCCAAAGTCGCCGCGTTTGAGAAGACGACGACGGAAGAAGCTCTTCGCGAAATCGGCGGGGTCGAGGTCGTGACTCGACAAGGGGTGCCTGGCATGCTGGAATCTGTTGCCGCGGGCAAGATCGGCGCGGCCGCAGGCGACAGCAGCGCCATCATGCCCGTGATCGATGACTACCCCGGGCTAGAGATCTCGATGGCTTTCGGCAAGCGCCAACAGTTTGGCTTCGCGTTGCCAAAAGATTGCCCCGGAGGGTCTCGACGGGGTCAGCCTCGCTGCCGTGCTCGAGGAGCCAACGCGCTCGGCAAAACGAGCGTCGTTCAGCCGCTGGGTTGACGGTGAATCGGTGCGAACGGCTCTTTTTCGCTACACCGAATGGCGCGACGAGGCGGGTAGGGTTACCGCCCGTATGCTCTACGACCTGACCCTCGATCCGGAAGAGACCCGGAATGTCGCAGAGGAGGCCGACTACGAGAAGGTGGTACTCGAGCTCAGCGCGCTCATCACCTCCAACGACAGCAACTCGCCCTGGTCGCCGTCTCTGCGTGAGAGTCCCTTCTACAAAGCGGCTAGAACCGCTGCCGCCTCAAAACACGGCGTCTTTGAGCTTGAAGGTTTCTACGAGCTCCGAGCTCGCCTGCTTGCCGGTGACGCGCTGCGCCACGTGCTCCCCAATCATCGGGCCATGCTTGAACCCGTGGCCGGAGCCGCCTCCGACGATCCACGCGTTGTCGAGCTCCGGGTGTTGGTCGACGATGAAGTGACGATCGACGCTGTCGGCGCGAGGGCTCACGCGCGTCTCGAGGAGGGGCTGTCCCGCTAGCGGTGGGAATGCGGAGTCGACGAACTCGTGGGCTTTGCGGATTTCCTCCGCGGTCACGGTGCGGTCGCCGGTATCCGGATCGAGCGGTCCTGAATCCCAGTACGGCCCAATCTTGAGACCTTTGCCACGGATGTTGGGGAAGCCGTACACGCCCTGGATCGTGAACGTGGGACAGTTCGGGAAAGAGAGCCGGTCGTCGTCATCGGGTGTTCCCATGAAAAACAGCGTTCGTCGATTCAAGCGGAGCTTGTTTCCCAGAATCTCGGGAAACATTTTTGGATGCCACGGTCCGCACGCAAACACGAAGCTTTGCGCCGACACCGTCCGGCCGTTCGACAACGTAACTTCCTGAAGCCGTCCGCCAGCGCGCCGACCCGGCATCGCCTTGGCCGTGATGAGCTCGCCGCCCTTCCTCTCGAAGTCGGCTGCCACCGCGAGGCACGCTTCACGGCACAGCAAGACGCCGGTGCTCGGCGTGTAGAAGCCGTACTCCGCGCCGTCGTGATGAAACTGCGGGTACCGACGCGCGAGCTCATCCGGGGGAATAACTTCGTTCGGCACGCCGAGCCGGTCGAGCACCGTTTTCGTGACCTGCATCGACGGCCGCGAGCCGAACGTGATCTGCCCGGTCTGGAAAAGGAGACGTTTTCCCCACTCTCGTTGTCTCTCCTTCCACCGCTCGAGCGCCTGGATCGCCCATCGGCTGTAGAGCTCCCGAGTACCGTAGGAGGCCCGGATCTGTCGCGTCTCCCCGGCAGAGCTCGACCGAGCGTTGCCGGGTCCGTGAGCGTCGATGAGCGTCACCGACAGACCCATCTCCCGAAGATAGAGCGCTGTCCATCCACCGAACGCTCCGGCGCCGATGACGGCGACTTCCGGGACCTCGTCTTGGGCACGCAAAGAGAGCGCCGGCAAAACACCAAGGGCACCGAGATTCTTGCCCGCTATCTCGAGAAACGACCGACGATCGAGTTTGCTCAAACCCAACGCCTCCAGAAGATGTTCTTGGGAAAATACCCAGTATCTTTTACATGTCGCCCGATTCTATTCTTGAAGGGTCCCCGAAGCGAGGGTTGCGTAGCTCTGATGACGTCAACGCTCCAGGATCTCGGTCACGCTGGCATCGATGCCGGCGCAGATCGATTCGAGGTCGAGGTGGTCGTCCTCCCGGCCGAAAGGACGTTCGACATAGTGCGCGATACCCTCGGCAGCGACGACGAAGTAGGCGACGACTATCATGAGCGGGATGGTGAAGACACCCGAGTCGCCTACCAACGACCACGGAAGATACAACAGGTAGAGGACGAGCGCGTGCCGCGAAAGGCTCGGGAAAGATTGCGACATCAGCGTGTTGTTGATCTTCTCACACCCACCCGCAACCTCGAGAAACTCGCGCGCTTCTTGATCCAGCAGCCAGAGATCCGAGTCGGAGACCCTCTTGGTAGAACGCCAAGCAGCGAAAACACCGTAGAGTTGTTCGACGACGTACCCGGGTACGTGTTTCGGATTGTCCTCGGCGTTGTCGAACCCTGGAACGTTTTGCAACACCGCGTCACCGCGTAGATGATCTTTCAACGCCTGGCTGTATCCGGCGATGAGCGATGTGAGCCTGCGGCGTTCCATTCCATCGGGCTCGGCAAGCACCTTCGCCTTGATCGCGAGATTGCGACTCACATTCACCAGTTTTCCCCACAAGGATCGCGCCTCCCACCAGCGCTCGTAGGCTCGGTTGATACGGAACATGAGAAACAGTCCCAGGATGAGTCCGATGACGGCATCGACGGTGGAAGCGGGATCGAAGCGCTCGACCCAAGGCGTCGTGCCCATCAAAACTGGCAGGACGCTGTAGGCGCCGGCGACCAGGGCCCAGTACCACACCCGACTCAGCGCGGCGGTGAAGCCGACCTTTTGTGCAACGGGTGAGCCTCTACCGAGCACCATCGCAGGACGATATCACGGGCGTCACCCCGTGCTGAACGGTCCAACGCGGGTCGGGACGACCGGCAATACTTCCAAGCTCGGTGACTCCTGCTTGACTTCCCGAGAAGAAAGCGCGAGTCTAGCAGTCGACAAGACGCCTAGGGGTGGCCCGCTCGGCCTGAGAGTAAACCCTCGGAACCTGATCCGGTTGATACCGGCGTAGGAAACGGCAGCTGGCTCTTCCAGTACTTCGGAAGAGAAGCAGCGAGTGCCCGTTAATCAACGAGTCGGCCATCTCCAGCTTTAGGAGACGTGACGATGTTCGAGATCACAATCCCCATCCCGTTTCCTACTTTCCGAGACCGCTCAGTGGATCTTCTGCTAGTAATAATGATGCTGGTTGCGATGAGCCCACCGCACGCCGCCGCGCAGGCGCCGATTCGAGTGCAGGGCGTCGTTGTTGCCCCCACCGGGGAGCCCGTGGGGGCGGCCCGCATCGAAACGGATGTTATGAACGGGTCGGACCCTGTCAGCACCGACGAGACCGGACACTTCCAACTTTCGCTCCCGCCGGGCGAGTGGGAGCTGCGCGTCTCACACCCTGCTTATCGATTGCTTCGCCACCGCGTGAGCGTCGCGGCTCCAGGTCTCGAGCTCGAGCTCCGGCTCGAATGGGTCACATCGGTCGAGGAGTCGGTTACCGTCATCGGGATTCGAGCCGGAGAGGACGTCCCGGTGACCAAGCGCAACATCGACCGCGAGGAGATTGAGAAACTCAGCTACGGACAGGACGTTCCCGAGCTCCTGGAGCACACGCCGTCGATGAACTGGTACTCGGACTCGGGTACCGGGTCCAACTATTCGTACTTCACCATGCGCGGGATCCAGCAAACCCGCATCAGCATGACTCTCGATGGCGCGCCGCTCAACGATCCCGCGGAACACGCTCTGTTTTTCAACAATTTCCACGATTTCCTCAGCACTATCGACAGTATCCAGATTCAACGCGGCGTGGGCACGTCGTCTGTCGGCGCACCCGCGTACGGGGGCTCGGTGAACTTCGCCAGCTCGGCGCCTGCCCGTGACCCTCGGGGCGACGCTCGGCTGGTGCTGGGCTCGTATAACACCGCCCGCGCTTCGCTCGGGTACGAGTCGGGCCTTTTCGACAATGGGCTCTTCGTCTCCGGACGGTTCTCCTACGCCAATACGGATGGCTATCGTGAGCGCTCCGGCTCCGAGCATCACACGTTCTTTTTGAACACGGGTTGGCAGGGGGAGCGATCGTCCTTAACGTTGGTCGCGTTCTCGGGACAGGAGAAATCTCAGCTGGCTTATCTCGCCGTGGATCCGGACACCTTGAGCGAGAACCGGCGCTTCAATCCGCTCACCGAAGAAGACCGCGACAATTTTGGACAAGACTTCGCGCAGCTCAAATACCTGCGAGAGCTCGGCAGTGAGACGTTTTTGACGGCGTCGTTGTACTACAACGGCGCCGATGGTTGGTTTCAGCTCTGGGACGACCCAGTCGCACAAAACGATCTGCTGCGATTCGGTATCGACCAGGGATTTTTCGGCAGTATGGTCACCGTGAGCACGCGCGCCGACAACGTGTCGGCTACTTTCGGAGTCCACTACAACGACTTCAGCGGCGATCATTTTCTCGACAGCGACGCCGGGGGTCGCGTCTACAACAACACCGGTTTCAAGGAGACAGCGAACGCCTTCGCCAAGGCAGAATACCAGCTCGGACAGACGATCCTCTTCGGAGACCTCCACTGGCGCTGGGCAGGCTTCTCGTACGAAGGGGATGTTGCTCTTGGCTCGGTCGACTGGAATTTCCTCGACCCCAAGATCGGCATACGACAAATGCTTTCGCCGGGGTTGAGTGTTTACGGCTCGATCGGAAGGGCGCAGCGCGAACCGGGGCGCCTCGATCTTCTACTGGGCGAGGATAATGCCACCGTTGCGCATGACCTCGAAGCGGTGAAACCCGAATCAGTGGTCAATCTCGAAGCGGGCGTGAGTTTCAACACGCCCAAACTGGCGCTTTCAGCCAATGTCTACTTGATGGAGTTCCGAAATGAGATCGCCTTGACCGGCGAGTTGTCCGAAGTCGGCCTACCCCTACGGCGCAACGTCGACCGCTCGTACCGGCGCGGCGTCGAGCTCGATCTCAAGTGGATGCCAGTGCGGAACTGGTCCGTGATGCATAGCCTAAATCTGAGCCGCAACCGTATCCAGGAATGGACTCAGTTCTACGATGTCTTCGACGACCAAGAAGCCTGGATAGGGAGTGAGCCGATCACTTACCAAAATGTGCAGCCACTTCTGACACCGGAGGTCTTGCTCAATCTTGGCGTCGAGTGGTCGAACCGCAACACCAGCGCGAGCGTCATGGGCCGCTACGTAGCCGCCTCGCAGCTCGACAACACCGGACTCTCTGAGTTCCGAACGCCGTCGTTCACCAACTTGGACCTGCGGGCCTCACAGAGGCTGGGTCGTTGGTTCGAGGCAGTCGACACACAGGTCACGCTGTTCGTCAATAACCTGGTCGACAACCGCGATCAGCTGCCCAGCGGCTATAGCTATCAGTTTCTCGTTCGCGACGGCAGCGGAACGGACCAGCTCGACGGCATCCCTTTTTACTACCCCTTGGCGACTCGCAACGTCATCGTTTCGCTGGAGGTCGGCTTCTGAGTCTGCTCGAGGTGGCCGCGGTGGTTGTCACCCTGCTGGCCGTCTATCTGACGACGCGACAGATCATCTGGTGCTGGCCGCTCGCGATGGTCAGCGTGACGCTTTACGCCATCGTCTTCTACGGCGCCCGGTTGTACGCCGATATGGGACTCCAGGGACTGTACTTGGGTCTCGCCGTCTACGGATGGTGGGCGTGGTTGCGCGGCGGTGAGGATCACGGCGAGCTCGAAGTTTCGCGAACGTCAACCCGGACGCGCGGCTTGCTCGTCCTGGTCGCCGCACTCGGCGGGATCGCTCTCGGACAGACGCTAGCGCGTTTGACCAACGCTTCGCTTCCGTTCATGGATTCGATGCTCACCGCATTCAGCGTCGCCGCCCAGTGGATGCAGACTCGAAAGCTGCTCGAGTGCTGGCTCGTGTGGCTCGTCGTCGACGTTTGCTACGTGGGCATGTTCTTGTACAAGGGGCTCTACCTCACGGCCGGACTCTACGCGGTGTTTCTCGTCCTCGCGGTGATGGGCTTTGCCGAGTGGCGGCGCTCGGTGAAAACCGACCCATTGCCGGCACCCGTGTTGGCCCCATGATTCGTGTCGTGGTTACCGGCTCGGAATGTACGGGCAAGACAACGCTTGCGAGAGCGCTCGCCGCACACTACCAGACCGTGTGCGTGCCCGAGTTCGCACGCCAGTTCGTAATCGACAAAGGCGCTGCGCCCGACTACGCGGATGTCGAAGCGATCGCCCGGGGCCAAATCGCGATCGAAGACGAGGGAGCCGACGACGCTTCACGGGTATTGATTCAGGATACCGACCTTCTCAGCACCATTGTCTATAGCCACCACTACTACGACACCCTCCCCGATTGGATCGAGGAGGCGTTCGGGAAACGCGCTGCCGCCCTCTACCTTCTTGCCGACATTGACATCCCCTGGGTCCCCGACGAGGGGCAACGCGATCGCGGGGACCGGCGTCAAGAGTTGCACGAGCTCTTTCGGCGCTTTTTGCTCGATCGTCGCCTGACATTCGTCGAGATCCGTGGCTCACAGGACGAGCGGTCGGGCGCGGCCAGGGCTGTGATCGACCGGCTGATCGAGGAAATGCCATGAGAGATCGAAATTCCGCATTTGTTCGGGGCGCGGTCTAGAATAGGTCGCCGCGGCGTCAGCAGCGCGGGAAGACTTTTTGGAGGACATCCATGGATCTACAGCAAACCTTTTTCCGGCGACTCGCCGTTGTCGTTGTACTCATCGCGGCTTTCATGCCGCTCGACCCGGCGCAGAGCCAGACGCCTCCACCCATCGTCCAGCCTGGCGCTCCCGGTGAGACCAGCCGTCGCATCTCCGCCGAGGACGCCTCCAATTTGGCTGGCATCAAGTTCGGCGAAGCCGACGTGAAGTTCATGCAAGGCATGATCTCCCACCATGCCCAGGCGCTCGAGATGACCGAGCTGCTCGTGACTCGAAGCGATCGCGATGTCATGCACCAACTCGCACAGCGGATCGAGATCTCCCAGGCAGACGAGATCAAGATGATGCAGGAATGGCTGCGCTCGCGCGGCCAGGAAGTCACTGAAGTCGACGCACACCACGCGCACGGCGCGATGCTGATGCCGGGCATGCTGAGCATCGACGAAATGGACCAGCTCGAGAAAGCGCAAGGGGTTGCCTTCGATCGACTGTTCCTCGAGCTCATGGTCATGCACCACCGAGGCGCGTTGACCATGGTCGAAGGTCTCCTCGCTCAACGCGGTGCCGCCCAGGACTCTCAGCTCTTTGCGTTCACCTCCGATATCACCGCCGATCAGAGCATGGAGATCGACCGTATGGACTCGATGCTCGCGGGCCTGTCGACCGATCCACGAGTCGATCTCAAGGCTGGCTTCCGTGATGCTGGCGAAGCCATTCTGAATCTCAAACGGGTGGCGACGCTCCCCAAACCGGACGGTTTTTTCGATCCCTATGTGCCTGCCGGCGAGCCCATGTCTCCCGAGGCCGAGGAGGAGGATGCCCCCGCGGAGACGGTCGAGGACGAGGACGAGGACGAGCCCGATGCGGAGAAAGAGGCAGCAGAGACACCAGCGTTTAGGCCCGGCATCTTGAACTTCGCGAACACAGACCTCGCTTTTGCCGGAGACGTTCTATTCGAAGGCAACTACCACGGGTTCAATTCGTACAACGTCGAGGATCCACTGACACCGCAGCTTCTCGGCTCGGTGGTATGTCCCGGAGGCCAAGGCGATATTTCGGTCATCGGGAACCTCGTGATCATGTCGGTGGAGCAAACACGCGGACGGCTCGACTGCGGCCTTCAGGGAGTCGCGGAGCCGGCCAGCGACGAGCGTTTCCGCGGCGTCCGGATTTTCGATATCAGTGACATGCGGATGCCGAAACAAGTCGCCGCGGTCCAAACGTGCCGCGGGTCGCATACGCACACTCTCGTGTCCGACCCGGATGACGAAGGTAACGTCTATATCTACGGTTCCGGCACGAGCTCGGTGCGCCCTGGAGAGGAGATGGCCGAATGCTCGGACGCGACTCCGGGCGAAGATCCGAACACGGCGTTGTTCAGCATCGACGTTATCCGAATTCCACTCGCGAAACCGGAGGAGGCGCGCCTCGTTGGCCGACCGCGCATTTTCGCGGACCCCGACTCCGGCGCCGTCGCCGGCTTGTGGAAAGGAGGCGACCACGGACCAGGAACGCAAAAGACGTCCGAGACCAACCAATGCCACGACATCACCGTGTATCCCGAGATCGGCCTTGCCGCGGGGGCGTGCTCCGGAAACGGCATCCTTCTCGATATCTCCGACCCGGAGAATCCGGTCCGACTCGATCAGGTCATCGACCCGGGCTTCGCCTACTGGCATTCCGCGACATTTAATAATGATGGAACCAAAGTGATCTTCACCGATGAGTGGGGCGGCGGCGGCCGACCCCGCTGTCGCGCCTCCGATCCCAAGCAGTGGGGAGCTGACGCGATTTTCGACATCGTCGGTCGCAAGATGAAGTTCCGAGGCTACTTCAAGATGCCGGCACCACAGACCGAACAGGAGAACTGCGTCGCGCACAACGGCTCGCTCGTACCCGTTCCCGGGCGCGACATCATGGTTCAGGCCTGGTATCAAGGCGGCATCTCGGTGTTCGATTTCACCGATTCCTCGAACCCGGTCGAGATCGCTTATTTCGACCGCGGTCCGGTCGACGCGGAGAAGTTGATGCTCGCAGGCTATTGGTCGGCTTACTGGTACGACGGCTATATCTACGGCACTGAGATCGCGCGCGGTCTCGACGTGTTCGAGCTTTTACCGAGCGAGTACTTGTCACAAAACGAGATCGACGCCGCGTCGCTGGTCTCCCCCGACGTTGTCAACGTTCAACAACAACGGCGCATCGACTGGCCAGCGGACCCTGCCGTGGTGCGGGCATACCTCGACCAGCTCGCGCGCGACAACGCGCTCCCAACGGAGCGAGCCGAAGCGTTGACGTCCGCGCTCGAAAGCGCCGATGAGCTCCAGGCGGCCGATTCGAGGAACAGCACTGTGGCGGACCGACTCGATGGCTTGGCAAGCGAAATCGAGCGAGACCACACCGGCAACAGCGAACGCGACCGAGCTCGACTCCAAGGGCTCACGACGGCGGTCACGAATCTAGCCGACAGCTTGCGCTGAGCCTGAACGGCGTCAGCGGAGTTGTCCGGCATCTCATCAAACTCAACTCGAGCGTCGCGCAACCCACGAGCGGCAGGCTGGAAAGACCTTCATCCACAACAAGCCGCTCGCCTGATTCTGCCTGATAGCAACCGTGGTGGCGCGGTGTCCACGTTCTCAAACCCGAACACGATATTCTAATAGTGATCGTACGGCGTCCCTCAAAGGGCCTTTTGTGTCGATCCCACGGATCCGAAAACACGGAACCACCGCAAACGGAAAGGGCAAGAGTCATGACGAGTGAATCTATCAGTATCCGGCCGCGACGCTGCACCATGTTCCTGCCGGGGGTTAGTCCAGATATGTTTGCCAAGGCGATGGCGCTGGACGTTGATGGCGTGTGTGTCGACCTAGAAGATGCGGTCGCGCCCGATGAGAAAGACGCCGCCCGAGAGCGTACCCTGCCGCTGTTTGCTGATACCTCTCCCGAGGATAGGACGTTGGCGATCTTGCGAATCAATAGTCTACGAACCCGCGACGGTCTCAACGACATGTTGGCTGTCCTCGATAGCGACACCCCGCCGCCGGCACTGTTGTTGCCGAAAATCGACCATGCTTCTGAAGTGCTATGGGCGGAAGAGCTCTTGCTTACTGCTAAACGACCGGTCGAACTCTACGCACTGATCGAAACCAATCTCGGACTCGAGAACACTTTTGACATCGCTCGCTCAACGCCTTTACTGAAATGCTTGGTGTTTGGTGCTGCCGACATGTCCGCGGCGCTGAATGCGAACAACGAGTGGGCCCCGCTGATCTATGCGCGCTCACGGGTGCAGCACGCCGCGGCTGCCGCCGGCGTCGACGTCATTGATGTCCCGCATCTAGATCTCGAAGATGAGCAGGGCTTGCGCCACGATGCCCACGCCGGCCAGGCATTGGGCTTCGCCGGAAAGTTCGCCATCCATCCCAAGCAAGTGGCGGCCATCAACGAAGCCTATACCCCGTCCGCCGACGCGATAGCCTACGCCCAGAAAGTAGTCGCTGCGTTCGAAAAGGAACCCTCTGGCTTACTAGTCGTTGACGGCAAGCTGATTGAAAAACCCGTACTGCGTGCGCTCCAGCGGACGCTCGCTATCGCTAGGCAGACGGGACAAGCGTAGGAGCCGTGGCGCTAGTGGACTAGGGTGAGCACAAACGCTTCCCTCTCTGCGCCGGCAACCGATATCGATATCCCCGACTGCGAGCGGTGTCACTGTTCATCGGCCCAGTCGGCCAGACCCCACCTATATTGATTACGCCCGCGTTCCGGTGAGGACGATGAGCAAGTTCCACTTCGATAACGGGGTGTTGCTCCCCACGGTCGTTTTCTCTAATTGTGGCGTTAATCCCCTGATCACCTTCAATATGCCTGCTATGAGTCCCTAAGTTGTAGCAAAAATGGAACTTCTCTCGCTCTTCAAACTTTTTTCCTGGTACGAAAATTGCTTTAGCTAGGAGTGGGTGTGTTTCTATATGCAGCTAGTGGGACTCGCACGGAGAGACTCGGGTGAGCGAACGCATGCTGAAACCGGGGGAGAGGATGGAGGGAAGAGCACGCGGCTCTAATGCCATAAATGCAAGGCGGAATCGTCCTGGCCTGGGGCCAGAATGCTCTCGACCCGCCAGCTCGCGGTGCGGGAGCCAAGATCTGGACCTAGGCACGAATGCCTGAGGGCGGGGGAATGAGCGTGAGGACGAGAAGAGGCGGGAGCTCGATCGGTGTCGGCATCTCTCGCAAGGCCGCGGCCTTGACCCGCACGGCCGCACTCTTCGCCTTTCTCCTCTCGAGCTCGGCAGCCTCCGCGGCGACGATCTCCGGAAAGGTGTTCGAGGACGTCAACTACGGGGGTGGCGCCGGGCGCAACTGGGCGACGGCCTCGGCCATCGGTGGAAGCGCGCGCCCGGCGGCCCGCGTGGAGCTGTTCACCGCGGCCGGGATGTACGTGACCTTCATGAACACGGACGGCAGCGGCAACTACACGTTTGCCGGTCTGGTGGCAGGCAGCTACACGCTCCGGGTGGTCAGCTCGAGCGTGAGCTCGTCGAGGACGGGCTACGTGGCGGGATTACTCCCGGTCCTGACCTTCCGGACGGACGCCTCCACGGGTACGGCGGTGGGGGTGACGAATCACGTGGGCGGCCACGACCCCGCCACGGCCGACGCCGGGAATGCCGGGGCGGGTTGGATCCTGAATCCCGCCACCGGCGTCTTCTCGGGAAGCGGCGCGGGTAAGGCACACGCGTTCGCTCCGGTCACCACGAGCGTGCCGAACGTTACGGGCGTGGACTTCGGCTGGAACTTCGACACGGTCGTGAATGCGAACAGCGGCGGTCAGGGATCGCTGCTGCAGTTGCTCACCAACGCCAACACCCTCGGGGCAGATGCATCCTTGACCCAGTCGGGCCGCCCGGCGGGCATCGAGAGCGCGCTGTTCATGATCAGCAACGGTACCGCGGTCCCGGGCTTGCGAGCCATTAACAACTACTTCGTCGGCGGCGTGGCGACGATCAGCCCGACTCTCGCGCTCCCGCCCATTTCGAGGCCACTGATTCTCGACGCCCAGCTCCAGCCCGGCTGGACGGTCGCAGCGCCGGTCATCCGAATCGACGGGGCGAGTGCCGGCGCCAGCAATGGCCTGCTGCTGAACATCACCAGCGATGGCAGCACGATCCGCGGGCTCATGATCACACGATTCTCCGCCGATGGCATTCATGTCCAAAGTGGCGGTGACAGCATCACGATCGCCGGGAACTGGATCGGCACGACGGGGACCGGTTCTACGGGCGTCGGAAACGGGGACGAGGGAATCGAGGTACGAGGTTCCCTGGCCATGATCGGCGGTTTGAGCGCCAACGACCGCAACGTGATCACCCACAACGGGGACGAGGGCATCAATATCGTCAGCTCGGGTGTGAGCGGCCATGTCATCCGCGGCAATTTCATTGGCGTCGATCCAGACGGTGCCAGCGGTGGCAACGGAAACGGGGATGTGGGCATCGCCATCATCTCCGGCTCGGGAAATAGGATCGGCGGCACCTCGGCCGGTGCGCGCAATGTGATTTCGAAAAACTTCGAAGGCATCGAGATCAACACGGACGACAACGTCGTGCAGGGGAACTACATCGGCACAGATGTCACGGGCACTCTCCCTCGCGGCAACCGGTCGGATGACGGTGTCGAGATAAAAAACAGTGCCACCGGGAACACAATCGGCGGTAATGCCTCCACCGAGGGCAACCTGATCGCCTTCAACAGGCTCGATGGCGTCCACGTCACGAATGGCTCGGGAAACTCCGTGCTCGGCAACTCGATCCATAGCAACGGGGGCATTGGTATCGACCTCAACAACGACGGCGTCACGGTCAACAACGGAACCAAGAACGCCTTGAGTCCGAACTACGACATGGACCATCCGGTCTTCACCGGGCGCGTGCTCACCGGAACCAGTCTCACTGTCGCCGGCTTCGTCGGCAGCGCGCCCGGCCAGTCCGTGTTCGCGAACGCCCGTGTCGAGGTCTTCGAGTCGGACGACGACCTCAGCGGTTTCGGTGAAGGCCGGACGTATCTCGGGTTCCTCACGACGGACGCGAACGCCGTCTTCGTGGGCACACTCGATGTGACGGGCAAGGGGCTCGTCGTCGGGGACAAGGTCACCGGAACGGCCACCGATGGAATCAACAACACGTCTGAGTTCGGAGCCAACGCCACCGTAACGGCACCCACCGCCGTGTCGCTCCTGAGCTTTGGGGCTCGGCCTCGGGACGCGGCAGTGCAGCTGGATTGGCGGACGGGCTCTGAGTTCGACAACCTGGGCTTCCATCTGTACCGTTCCACCTCACCCGCCGGTCCCTGGGAGCGGATCACGACGTCGCTGATCCCCGGACTGGGCTCGTCGCCGGAAGGGGCGCGCTATCGCTACACCGAAACCCTTCTCGAGAATGGAAGAACGTACTTCTACAATCTGGAGGACATCGAAACAACAGGGAGGACGGAGATTCACGGTCCCGTCTACGCCACTCCCGAGCTTGGAGCCTCGACGGACGAGTCGACGCCGAGCTCCGATGACCCCGTGGCCCTCATCCAGTACGGCCATCCCGAGAACGTTTCCTTTCGTGTCCTCGAGCGGGGCCGCAGACAAGTGGTTCTTGAGCTGATGACCGAAGGGTTTTACGCCGAAGCTCAACCAGACGGCTCGGTGCGTATAGAGATTCCAGGCTTCGTGGAAGACCAAAAAGCCGGCGCTCCTGCCTTACCTGTCAAACGGACCTGGCTGGAGGCCGTCCTCGGACGCAAGGTGGAGCTCATCTCCATACAGGCCCGAGACGTCGTCGCCTTCTCCTTGCGACCCTCCGCTGCCGATATTCCAGAGGTGGTTGCCACCCGTAAAGGCACCGTGCGAGCTCGACGCAGAAGGGCGAGAGCATTATTCCGAGGCAAGGGCCTGTATCCCGAGAAGCCCGCACGGGTGGTGGAGCTGGGATTTCAGGGTGAGGCCAAAAAGGCTCTCGTTGAGCTGGCCCCTCTTCGTTGGGATGGCTCCACTGGACAGCTTTTGCTCGCCCAACGTCTGACGGTTCGGGTGGCGTTTCGAGGTCGTGACCGGGCTGACGCCCGACGGGGCTATCAGAAGCCCGCAAGCCACCAGAAGCGGGGCGTGATGGCCCGTCTGGTCACCGCCGAGGCGGGGCTTCACGCCGTTCGATTCGAGGACGTCTACCATCGGAGAGTCAAGATTCGAGCCGATGAGATTCGTCTGAGCCGTTTGGGCCAAGAGGTGGCGTTTCACATCGAGCCCGAGCCGGAGCGATTCAGATCTGGCTCGGTGCTTTACTTCGTGAGCGAAGGAGCCGCGTCCAACCCCTACGATGATGAAGCGATCTACGAGCTGGAGGTAGGCGCTGCGGGGCAAGTCATGCCGCTCGGCACCGCCACCCCTTCGGGTGAGCCCACTTCGTTCTACTGGGAACGGTTGGAGAAAGAGGAGAACCGCATTTACCAGGCGGCGCTTCTCGATGCTCCCGACCGGTGGCTGTGGCAGATGCTTCTCGCCCCGCAGACGAAGAGCTTTCCCTTCGAGGTCGATGCCTTGGCGTCGGTCTCCAAGTCCTCGCGCCTCGAGGTCTGGCTCATGGGAGGAAGCGACTTGCCGGAGGCGCCGGACCACCACGTGCGGCTTTACGTCAACGCCAGCCTCGTCGAAGAGGTGAGCTGGGAAGGCAAGAAAGCGCACAAGGTGGTGGCGGAGCTACCTCCGGGGATTTTGATGGAAGGAGAAAACCTTCTCGAGATCGACAACGTGGGCGACACGGGAGCTGCGTACTCGATGGTGTTCACCGACCGTTTTTCGGTCAGCTACCCGCGTCTTGCCGTTGCGCGAGCGGGAACCCTTGGCGGAATCTGGGGTGAGTCGGGATCGGGACGGAGTTATCTGGCGGTGAGTGCCGACACCGTCATACACCCCCGAGTCAGAAAAGCGAGTCCGAGCCGGCTCAAGAAACGCCAACGCGCCGACTATCTACTCATCGGACCGCAGGCCTTTTTGGGCGCCGCCAAGCCGTTGATAGAGCATCGGCGAAGACAGGGGCTCGAGGTTACCGCGGTGTCCATCGAGCAGGTGTACGAGGAATTCGGTTTCGGCGAGCCGCGCCCCGAGGCAATCAAGGAATTTCTGAGCTACGCCTTCCACAACTGGCGGAAGCCCTCGCCTCGCTACGTACTTCTATTAGGAGACGGCAGCTACGACTTCCGAGATCATCTCGGCACCGGAGTTTCCAACCAGGTGCCGCCGCTCATGGTGAAGACTAGCTATCTATGGACCGCATCCGACCCTGCTTACGCTTCTGTCAATGGCGAGGACTTACTCCCCGATGTGGCCATAGGACGTTTACCCGCCGCCACTGTTGCTGAGCTCGAGACGATGGTAACGAAAATTCTCGCTTACGAGAACGGCCAGGCGAGCCTCGAGGGGCCGGTGGTTCTGGTGGCGGATGATCCCGACCTTGCTGGAAACTTCGAAGCCAATGCCGAGGAGCTAGCGGCGGGGATTCTCGCCTCCAAGAATCCGCAAACCCTATTCCTCGCCCAACTCGGCGCCGCCGCCACCACCGACGCGGTTTTGCAATCGTTCGATGATGGAGCTTCCCTAGTGAGCTACATCGGGCACGGGGGTATCCATCTCTGGGCCAACGAGAACATTTTTCATACCGGCCACCTCTCCTCACTGTCTCTCCAAGCCCAGCAGCCGCTTCTTCTGACCATGAACTGTCTCAACGGTTACTTCCACTTTCCCTACTTCGACTCGCTCGCTGAGGCGCTGGTGAAAGCCGAGGGCAAAGGAGCGATTGCAGCTTTTTCCCCGAGCGGCTTGAGCTTGAACGGTCCGGCCCACACGCTTCACAAAGCTCTGTTGAATGAAATCGTCAACGGTGACCACGAACGGCTCGGCGATGCAGTGCTGACCGCTCAGGCGGCGTATGCCGAGACGGGAGCTTTTCTAGAGCTTCTCAGCATCTATCACCTCTTGGGTGATCCAGCGTTGAGACTTCAGTAGATTAGGACCTGTTCGACTCGCGGACTCGCGACGTTGGCATAAGACGAAACTGAGGGGCGCGAGTCCCCGCAAGTGTGATTGATTGGTGAGCCGCGAAGGAATCGAACCTTCAACCTACGGATTAATTAAGAGTCGTGCTCGGGTGAAGACCAACGAGCACGAACCGAGATTAACCGACACGAAAGACTCGAAGAAGCGGTGATGGTCGTCTCCGTTGTTTCGTGGCTCCGGGGCTAGTTTTGGCACCAGGTTGGCACCATGCCGTCGGAGCTGGCCCTGGACCTCCCGGGCGGTGGTCCCCACAACGGCGCCCAGCTCGGAGCAGCAGGGCTATCGGGCGCGGCGGGCCCCGACGACGGGGCCATGGTAGGTGAGCTTGGCGTCGCGGTAGTCGGCCGTCCTCCGTTCGTGATGCCAGCTATAATTGAGATTATGGTGAAAGCCTCGACCTCGACTGTGTGGGAAGACTATCGTGAGGGGAGCCGCTTTTTCACGAAAGAAGGAGATGTCTATGAAACCCTCCGAAACTTGGTGGCTCGCCTAGAAGGCGAGAAAGTCGACTACGCCGTGGTCGGAGCGATGGCTCTGGTCGCGCACGGTTATCGTCGTTTCACCGAAGACGTCGACATTCTTCTCTCCCCTGAGGGAGCGCGACGATTTCGAGAGAAGCGCGAGGGACCGGGCTACCTGCCGGCTTTCGAGGGTGCCAGCAAGACGTTTCGAGATACTCGCACTCGAATAGAGATCGAGATCTTGACTAGCGGCGAATACCCCGGCGACGGCAAGCCCAAGCCGGTCGTCTTTCCCGACCCAATTGAGGCACGAGTCGACAGAGACAACCTCTGGGTCATCGGGCTCGAGAAATTGATCGAGCTGAAGCTCGCGTCCGGCCTCACGGCTCCGCACCGGCTCAAAGACCTTGCCGACGTACAAGAGCTCATCCTTCATCTGCATCTGCCCCTGGCGCTGAGTGAGAAGCTCGACGCAAGCGTTCGTGCCGAATACACAAGGCTGTGGCAGGCCGCCGAGGCCGGCCGTGCAACCGAGGAGTGAGCGTCGCCGACTCTGTGCCTTCCATAAACTTGAATCCGCGCTCTGCTCTCGACCCTCGGTGCGATCGTCAGGCGAGTCCACCGCGTTGGCGCCGCGGCCGCGGAATCGGAGCTCACATGAAACAATGCCCAATTGGGGCGAAGGCCGCCGCCTTCAAAAGCAGATGTTTACGCAGCGAGCCGACTGTAATAATGATGGAGACCGCCGACCTTTCTTACGGCGGTCACTTTGCCCATCGACGGCGGATGAACGGCACGAGGTTCAGGCGCGTCCTTCCCGAGCGACAAATGAGTCCGGCAGGAATGATAGTAGTCGACGTACTCTCGTAAGACTCGCCTGAGGTGTCGCTCGTCAAGAATGGCCACGTGATCGAGACACTCGCGGCGAATGCTACCAATCACCCTTTCGACGTGCGGATTTTGCCAAGGCGAGCGCGGCGCCGTCCGAACCTCGTCGATGCCGAGGCCTTCGACGCGCCCGATGAAGTACGGACCATAGACGCCATCGCGGTCCCGCAGCAAATAGCGAGGCGCGGTTTCCCATGGAAAGGCGTCGACGATTTGCTGCGCCGTCCACTCAGCACAAGGGTGGTCGGTAACGTTGAAGTGAACGATACGGCGGCGATTGTGACGAAGGACGATGAAGACGAACAAAATCCTGAACGTGGCAGTCGGCAAGGTGAAGAAATCGACGGAGACCAAGTCCTTGACATGGTTGTCGAGAAAGCTCCGCCACGCCTGAGACGGTGGTTTTCGCGGCCGCGTCATGTACTTGGACACGGCGGCCTGGGAAATGGTTATGCCCAGCTTCGTGAGTTCGCCGTGCACGCGTGGCGCTCCCCACAGCCGATTGGCTCAGGAAATGTCCCGGATCAGCTCGCGCGCTTCCGGAGCGACGCGAGGTCGACCCGGCCGGCGCCTCCGGCTCTTCCAAGTCCAGTAGCGTCTGAACCCGGCGCGATGCCAACGGACGACGGTGTCGGGCTTGACGAATGACGAGCACGCTGTCCCATTCAGTTCAGACCCGGCGCAAGAGAACCCATAAGCCTCGGTCGACATTCGACAGCCGTGGCCGTTTCACCGAACGCTGCACGACGGCGAGTTGTTGCCGGAGAGCGAGATTCTCAAGGGCAAGCGATCGGCGCGGCTTGAACGCCGATAGGAGTGAGCGGGATTGCGGCGCACGCAAAAACAGCACGACGGCTCCCATGATGCGAGAGTCCAAACGCAGGCCCGTCGCGGGACGGCATCCGTGAGGTTCGAGCCGCAATCGGTCGTGGGATTCCGCGGCCACGGCCGAGTTTTTCTGTCTGTGCGGAACCTGGTCACGGTGGTCGCCCTCTTGCTGCTCATCCCGTTGATGGCGGTCGCGCAGGACGACGAGCAAGGACGAGACGGGAAGGACAAAGACAAGAACTCGTACTTCTTTCGCTTCGTCGCGTCCCCCGCCTGGGCCTTGCCGAGCGGCTTCGTCCGAGGCGAGAACAAGTCGGGCGAACCCCTGGGATGGTCGCCCGCGTTCCGTGCGGAGCTCGGCTGGCAAACGGATGGGTCCGCCGAGTGGCAACGAGCTTATAACTACCCCGCCTTGGGCGCAGGTGTCTACGCCGCCGACTACGGCGATGAGCTGGGTGCACCCATTGCCGCTTACGTGTTCTATTCGTGGCCATTTGTCGACCCTGGCGGTCGCTGGTCCCTGACTTCCGATTGGTCCTTGGGAATGGCATGGAACTTCGAGCCCTTCGATCCGATCGAGAATCCATTCAATAACCTGGTTGGTGCCAAAGCGACCGTTTACTTCGACACGGCGCTCTACTTCCGCTTCCTGCTCACGGAAAAGGTCGCGCTGTATGGAGGGGCGGCGTTCACGCATTTCTCGACGGGCCAGGTCCACGAACCCAACAAAGGCCTCAACACGCTCAGTCCGTTGATTTCGATCCGCTATAACTTCGACCCAGAACCGAAAAAAGTAGCGGAGCCGCTGCCTCCGTTCGATCGGCGGCTCGATTCAATCCTAGCGTTCGCGGTGGGCAGCAAAGAGATTGCCGTCGATACCCAAAGCCCCGAGCTCGTCGAGACCGATCGCCGGCAAAGGTTCTTCGTGTCGAACGTCACCGCCGGACTGTCGTGGCACGTCTATCGCAAGGGCAGGATCGCCGGCGGTGTGGACCTCACCTACGACGGCTCGCTCGGGACATCGCTCGAGCTATCGGAGGGAGAGGTCCTCGAGAACTTCGGCTCCGCGAGCGAAAAGGTCGGGGTCGGACTCTACGGCGGGTACGAACAGGCGCTCGGTCCGGCCGACATCCTAGTCCATATCGGCGCCTATGTGTGGAGCTCTTGGGGTGAGGCGAAGTCAGTGCCCTACCAGCGACTCGGCTTGCGGTACTTCGTGACCGAGACCTTCTTCGCGGGCGTCAACCTCCGCGCCACCAACTGGGGGCAGGCCGATTTCGTCGAGCTCAACGCTGGCTTCCGCTTCCGCTGAGGGGGCACGTTCGGCGCGCCCTGGGCGAAACGGCTGGAGCGCATCGTTGCTGACGTCTTTGACTTACGCTCTGCCAAGAGTCAGTTTCCCGGACAACGGACCACAATTCTCGCTGACTGGAGTAGGCGATGGAGTCTCCAGAAAACACCGTTCCGCGTCCAAGAGAACTTCAGCACCTGAGCTACGGGGACGACCTCGAAACGCTGACTCGAATTGCGGCCTGGGTCGGCTTGGTCGGGAGAGACGACGTGCTCTGTAGCTACACGTCCCAATGGTTGGATTCCTGTGGGCGGACGATCTAACTTCGAGCTGGGTCCAAGAATATGCTCGAGACCACGACGTCCGAACCAAGCTGATCTATCAGCATCGCGGCATCGCGGAGATCGACCGGGAAGAAATACTCAAGAAAGTGGAGAGCGGTGAGCTCCCCGTTCCCGCACCCAACATGGACCCGTATTCCACCGAAGTGTCGCCCGGAGCGAATGACGCTTCACTCGTGCTTCGCATTCTCACGCTCGTCAACAACGCGTCGTTTGATGCCATTGCTCCCTATCATCCCACGGCGGCCGGCGGCTACTCGCGCATCGACCGTCGGCCGCCTCACGAAAGCGCCACGTCCTTTTTCGACCTACGGTCGCCGAGACGGCATGCCCTCGACGGGCAAGAGCTGGGTCTTTCTTGTGGATCGAAAGGCACCGAGTGCAGCCGACGGCGATGAAGTTGGCACCAAAACCGGAACTGATGCGGAGAAGTCTTTGCAAGTGATTGATGCCCCGACTTGGTACGCCTGGAAAGATTCGGACCTTCAACCTACGGATTAAGAGTCGTGCTCAGGTGAACACCAACGAGCACGAACCGAGACTAACCGATACGATGTACTCGAAGAAACGCTGACGGGCGTCTCCGTTGTTTCGCGATTCCGAGAGTCTCTTTGGCACCAAGTTGGCACCAAACACTCTGCTCTAGGGACTTATCCGGCTTTCTCCATAGGTTGGACCTCTGCCTCGAGGCGCGAGCCCAATCGGTCCTTCTCCGACTCCAGATCGTAGGCGGATTGTAGATTCATCCAGAATCGTTCTGAAGTTCCGAAAAAGAGCGCGAGGCGAAGCGCTGTATCTGCAGTGATGCCTCGCTTGCCATGAACGATCTCGTTGATCCGTCGAGGAGAGACACCGATGTCTTTTGCGATTCGGTATTGAGAAATGCTTAGTGGTTTCAGGAACTCTTCAAGAAGAATCTCGCCAGGATGGATCGGTGGAAACTTCTTGGTCGCCATGGCTACCTCGCCCTCTTCTAGTGATAGTCGGTTATCTCGACATCGAAACATCGACTCTGGCTCCAGCGAAAGCAAATCCTCCACCGGTCATTCACGCGAATGCTGTACTCGCCTGCTCGGTCCCCCTTGAGCTTCTCCAGTCGATTGCTGGGGGGAACGCGCAGCTCCTGGAGCGACTCCGCCGCGTCGAGCATCTTCGCGATGCTTGCCGATTAGCTCGGGGGTGAGCAGGTCATAGCCTCGTCGGGCCGGCCGGTGCGCCTTGCCCGTCCACTCGATTGGCTGGCGATCACCAATCATTCCGACGGCATGGGGAATGGTCAACGACATTCTGGCGACATCTCCGCTCGTGACCGCTTACGAGCAAGGTGCACGATGGTCCAAGGGAATGCGCGCTGGAGGTCAGGAAGCGGTGAACGCCACCCTGGACCTCATCGCCGTAGGATCGCAATCGGGACCGTCCGAATGAGGGGGACTGAAACCGTGAACTTCTGCTCCGGAGACGGGGTCTTAGCGAGCCACACCTAGCTATCCTGGATCCGTTTCCAGAGCTCGTGACATTCCGAAGGAAGCCGAGCTAGGGAACCGTCAACTTCTGCCTTGATATCGTTCGAGTGTTCATGGCTTTCCAACAGGGACTGTATGTCCCACGCATCTTTGGGGCCTCCGGCGTAAAGCTTGAGCAGAACCAAGCCGGCCGGCCGTGCAACCTTGACGGCGACTTGGCCTAAAGTTATACGCTCCGCAGACTCGATAATGTCAGCTTGCCACGCGTAGCGCCCGACAACGACGTCGACAGTTCTATCACCGGTGCGAGAGAGGCGAACACTTCCCGCGAGAGGGTCTTCGAAGTCACCTTTGAGGAGTCGGAGCGTGGCGCCTTTCTGTTCAATCTCAGTCCATAGCTCTGCGTGGAGAGTCTTCTCGTCGACCGTGAACAAGTCGACGTCGGCAGTCGCGCGGCTAACCCCATGGAGCGCCATTGCAGCTGCTCCAATGAGTGCATGCGGGATTTCTTCCCGCTCCAAAACAGCGACGACGTCGCTGAGAAGTGTCATCCAATGATTCCACGCATGACGCGCGACGGCCTGCGGCCTGCCTGTCCCGAGAGCTCCAAGCGTCGGCGCGCATCGTCGCGGTCGATGCCGCGTGCAGCCGCATAATCGTCGATCGCGCATTGGCCGAGCTCGAGAGCTTCCGCGAGCCTTGCGGCAGGCGTCATCGCTCGAAGACGCGCTCGGCTCTCCTCTCTGAGGCGTTCGGCTACGGTGCTCACAACCTCAAGTATAGACTCCACGTGCGGATTCGTCGAAAACGCCGGAACCCACGGTTTCCTTGTCCGTTGGATCAAGTAAAGGAAATCGGCACCAAAAGTGGCACCAAGACCCGCCACGCGCGGGAAGAGTCGTCGAAGTTGTTGAATCGGTTGGTGAGCCGCGAAGGAATCGAACCTTCAACCTACGGATTAAGAGTCGTGCTCAGGTGAAGACAAACTAGCACGAACCGAGACTCACCGATACGAAAGACTCGAAGAAGCGGTGATCGGTGTTCCCGTTGTTTCGAGGTCCCGGTAGGCGTTTTGGCACCAAGTTGGAACCAACGCGCGATTCCTGTAGCCCCCAGATCTCCGCACGCGTCCATCAGGCGCTAGGGCGCGCCGCCCGATGACGTGGTGCGGACGACGTACGGAATGGCAAGCTCAGTTCTGCCGCGAGGGTTCGTTCCTGTACAGTCGACTCGCTAGGGGATACCGGAACCGGCAAAGGCCTCATCGCCCGCAGGATCCATGAACAGACTTCGAACTGGCAGATGGCAGCACGATCTTCCTCGACGAGCTCGGCGATCTACCCCTGGAGCTCCAGGCCAAGCTGCTCCGGGTTCTGCAGGATCACGAGTTCGAGCGGCTAGGATCATCGACCACACGGACCGTGGATACGCGGGTCATCGCCGCGACCAACCGGGACCTCGACATGCTTATCCGGACGGGTGGGTTCCGCGCCGATCTGTACTACCGATTGGGTGTGTTTCCTGTCCGAATTCCCCCGCTTCGCGAACGTCGCGATGACATCCCCTTACTCGTCTGGTTCTTCATCGCAGATCTGCAAACCCGGCTCGGGAAGACATTCGAAACAGTTCCCGTACGCGTGATGGATGCCCTGATCTCATATGACTGGCCGGGCAATGTACGGGAGCTTCGGAATGTCGTCGAGAGAGCCGCGATACTTTCACCGGGTCCCAAGCTCGAGCTCAGGGGCGTTTTGCCTGCACGCCGGAGCGAAACGGGTCCTTCTTCAACGGCACGCGAGCACCCGGGTGCAAACCTCGAGGAGGTCGAGCGCGGACACATCGTAAGTGTGCTGGAGGAGAGTGACTGGAGAGTGCGTGGAAAAGACGGAGCGGCGGAACGTCTGGGACTCAAGCGATCGACGTTGCAGTCGCGGATGAAAAAGCTCGGAATCCGGCGGCCAACGGACCGGGAGGCTCGCTCAGGGCACGCCGCCGCTCAAGGCCCCGCTCAAACCCATCCTTGACGAGGTTCAACCCACGGATTGCGTATCAGTGGAGTGTTCCTATTTCGCTCTGAAGAAGGGCTTACAAGCGCTGGTGCCAACCTGGTGCCAAGTTCGAGAGCGAGAGTCGCAAGAATAAGTAGAAGGTCTCGGTTGATGCCACGATTTGCTGCTGATCCACAGATCGCCATCATCGTTTTCCAATATTGCATAGACGACGTCGTTGGGCAGGCCGTCGCCACGATGATGTCAGACGGAGCTTGCCGGCGCCGTTTATCAGTTCACGTGGGGCGGCGCGCGCCCGAGGCCCGGCGGTCAGTAACGACGCAGGAGATCCTCGAACATCGATTTCTAAAGCCAGGGACTCGAGCGTCATGACACGAGGTCGTTCTTGATGGCGTATTGGATCAATTCGGCCGTGGTTGATGCCGAAGTGCGTCCGATGTTGTCTCGTTCGGATTCTCGTCGATCTTCGAGCTGTTGCGTCCATCTCCTATCGCCTTGTATCGCGGTGTTCGTTGGCTTTTAGTTAGCTGTTTCCTGGTTCGTCGCCCGATTTCCCGATAGGAAGACGGCGGATTCGATGTCGGGAGTCCTCGATGGCAATAATGGAACCCTTTGTCAGAGCTTCCGAAGATTCGGCGAGGACGGAGGAGAGTCGTTCGATGACAAAGGGTGTGCGAGCGTTGCGGAGTCGGAAGACCACGATGTTTGCGATGCGAGCTTCCGTGAGCGCAGCGATCTCGCCGAAGTCGAGATCGAAAGTCAGGACAACGCGACTCTCTACGTGAGCCTTCGAGAAAATGTCCGCGTCTTCGAGTCGCTGTAGCCCTTCGTCGCGAAGATGCGTGGCATCATAGCCCTGAGCGCGGAGCCATTCGACGACGCGCCACGAGACACCCATGTCCGCGAGAAAACGTAAATCGTTCTCGTCATCCGGCATGAACCTGCTCTTGCGTTAGCCAGGCGGCATACTGCAAGGCCTGCTGGATGTCTTCGAGCTGGAGGTCAGGATAGTCCGCGAGAATCTCGTCAAAGTCGGCACCATGCGCGACCTGGCTCACGATAACCGATACCGTTATCCGAAGGCCGCGAATGCAGGCTCTGCCACCCATAACGCGAGGGTGGAACGTGATTCGATCAAACATGGTATCGCCAGCCATTTTCGCACTCCTTGATTCATTTTACCCGAAATGGGTTCCACGCGTTCCCGGCGGCCCAATCGAACCGCCACTTAGTGCCGACCCAACGCGCCCAGCGACGCGGCGGTCGCCAACCAAATGGTGCCATACTCGCAGTTCGACTCTCAGAATCCAGAAGATCTCTGGAAAGCGCTGGCGAAGTTCGAAGAGGACACTGGAGCCGATGTACTGGCCATTCCGCACAATGGCAACCTGTCCAACGGCCTGATGTTCTCTGTCGAAACGACCTCCGGGGAGCCGCTCACCAGAGAGCTCGCCGCGTTGCGGGCTAGCTTGGAGCCGCTCATCGAAGCAACTCAGATCAAAGGTGACGGCGAGGCGCACCCGTTTCTCTCGCCGGATGATGAGTTCGCCGATTACGAGACCTGGGACGCTGCCAACCTGGACGGAACCGAGGTGAAAGAGAAGGAGATGCTCCAGTATGAATACGCCCGGTCTGCCCTGAAGACGGGCCTGACTCTCGAGAAGGCACTCGGCGTCAACCCCTTCAGGTTCGGCATGATCGGCAGCACCGACTCTCACACCTCGCTCTCCGCTGTCGAAGAGGACAACTTTTTCGGCAAGCACTCCGGAGTGGAGCCCGAGCCGCACCGCTGGGAGCATGTCGTGATCAGTTCTCCCCTGGATCCGGATCTGACCATCTTGGGGTGGCAACAGGCCGCCTCCGGTTATGCAGCGGTCTGGGCGACCGAGAACACTCGCGAGGACATCTTCGACGCGATGGTGCGCAAGGAGGTCTACGCCACAACGGGCTCGCGCATGACGGTGCGTTTCTTCGGGGGTTGGGAATTCACTGAGGACGACGTCCTAACTCGCTTGCCCGCGGGCGTGGGTTATAGCAAAGGAGTCCCGATGGGTGGCGACCTGCGAGCCGCGCCCGAAGGTAAGGACGCGCCGAATTTCCTCGTTGCTGCCCTGAAAGATCCCTACAGCGGCAACCTCGACCGGATTCAGATCATCAAGGGCTGGAAGGACGCCGGTGGCCAAACTCACGAACAAGTCTACGACGTGGCGTGGAACGGCGACCGGACGCCGGGCGCGAACGGCAAACTGCCAGCCGTCGGCAATACCGTCGACGTGAACAACGCCACCTGGACGAACACCATCGGTGCCGCGGAGCTCATCACGGTCTGGACGGACCCGGATTTCGATCCGGCGCAGTCCGCTTTCTACTACTCCCGAGTCATCGAAATTCCGACGCCGCGCTGGACGGCCTATGAAGCCAAGCGGTTTGGCATCGACATGCCCGACCACGTACCGATGACCACTCAGGAACGCGCCTATACGTCACCGATCTGGTACGCGCCTTGAGGGAGGGTACCGCGTACCTCGGTCGAGAGCGCGCTTGAAGCATCTGGTTTTGGACGAGGCAAACGCGATTCCAACCACAAAACGCGAAAACCCGACGTGGAGTGGTCCATCGCGCCGAGGGGTACTGAGGGGGAGAAGTCGTTGGAAGTCCTTGATGCCCTTCCCGGCAAATAGGTAACGAATGGTGAGCCGCCGCGGAATCGAACCTTCAACCTACGGATTGCGAGTCCGTTGGTTCGATGCTCGGGAACGAATCGACTTCAGTTGCTGCGTGCCGCGTGCTCCGGGTCACTTCGCTTGCTCGCGACAGACCCGGAGCGTTCGAACGTTTGCCAAACGTTTGGCAACTTTGACCTTCTTTCCTGAGAGAGCTGTTCTTGCTTCCCCATCACGCTAGGGCTCCCGTCCAACGAATCGAGCCGTGTCTTTCTTGTCGATCGAACAAGACTATCTGCTCTGCAACAACTCGAGGAGGGAAGGTCCCGTCGTCTCGGGGCGAGTACGTGTCTTTTTCGAGCCTGTTTTGTTTCAAACGAACGATTGCTGCCATCGTGCCTGCGCGGTTTTGCTCGGCCGCGCTGGTGTTCTCCGGGCCCATCGATCTCGTCGACTACGTCAGCCTTTCGGGGAACACCCTGATCGACTTCCAGGCGCCGGCCGCCCAAGACCAACGACAACGCTAGCGCCCTATGCGCGCTGGATTCCGGGTGAGGGGAAAACTACGCGGCCCTACTCGACGGTAAACTTAGCGAGTCGTCGCAACGATTTTCACAACATCGGGAACGCGAGGTGAGTAAAGTGGTGAGCCGTCGTTATGTGTCGAGCGCACGTCGCCAGTATTCCCGAATCTGTTCCGCCAGCAAGGCCGGCTCGACGGGCAACAACGGTCCACGTATGGCCACAGCCGGGTACCCGAGCCGCGCGCTTCGGTTGATCCTCTCCACCCAACCGAATCGCTGCAAAAAGCGTTCACGGTTCTTCAGCACGATCTCGACGCAAGGCAGATTGTGGTACTTGGCAAGCCGGACATCGGCGATCTCACTCCATTCAATCTGTCCCGCGCCAGAGCAGGTTCCAGAAGCGTTGTCGTAGATGCCACTCGCACTGATGACCAAGAATGGCTCCTTGGAGTAGAGCCTGTAGAGGAAGAGAAGCGCCAACGTGGCAAAGACGATGATGCCGCCAATTCCGATGACGCGCGCAAGCGCCTTAGATGCGAAAGACAAGTCCGAGTCCTCCCCGATGTGGGGTGAGACAAAGAGGTGGAACAGGAGAAAGGCGAGGGAAAGAATCAGGAAGAAGATTACCGCCCGCTTGGCGCCCTTTCTGTTGACGTAGTACGCGATGTCTTCTCGGCGCAATTCACGACTCGGACACATAACCAGTTGCGTTGAGCGGCGGTACGACGAACGAGTTACCGAAGCCGACGCACTACAGAAGTATCTCATGCCCGTCGTGTCCAAGAATACGGACGAGTCTCAAGACCCTCGTCAGCCGGGGCGTTTCGGATAGACACGTCTACGCTTGGTTCGCCAAGGGAGGCTAGACTCCCCGGTCATGAGCACACCGATCCAACCTTTTACATTGTTGACCGTCGCCGTGGCCGGTTGGATCCGGCGAGACCAACAGGGCGCTATCGTCTATTTGCTCGAGGAGAACAGAGTCCTCAAAGCTCGTCTTCGCGGGAGGAAAACTTCGCTTCACCGATGAAAAGCGGCGTCTTCTCGCGGTAAAGGGTAAGGCCTCCAGAGCGCCGACCGTCTCGTCTTCCAACCCAAGGAGATCTGGGTCGTGGAGGAAGGGGAGGGCTTTCTCTCTTCGGTCAAGATCGTCCGCGACGATGATACGAAGGAGATCCTGACCATCCCGGCGCCGGCATCTGCCCACTCTCAAGGAGTAGTTGACCGCGGTCGCTCCGTGGTGAGCGCCGGGCCGGAACGAGCAGTGTATGGTCCCTATTCGGTTCTGGCTCTGAAGCCAGCCAGCCCGAGCAGCGCGGCGGCAACGAGCAGAAGAGAGGACGGCTCCGGCACCGACGTCAAACCAACACCTTCCAGGAACGGGATGAGCAACCTCGTATCGGGCTCACTCCCGCCGTCCAGGAGACTGAGCTCGATGACGATGTCGAAGTGCGTGACCGGCAGAGGCGTCAAGTCGACGATGAACTGACCCGACGACGATTCGTGCAGGATGAGCTCGTAGTCCGGCCCGAAGCTGTCGCCGGTGATCGGATCGGCCAGGTAGATTCTCGCCAGCCCAAACTCGGCGGCGGGCAAGAACACATCGTACGGAACACCCAGCTTGACGCTCTCGCCCTTGGCGACCGTTTTGGTCGTCGGGATCTTGGTTTTGTAGGTCTTCTTTGCGTCGTCACCCAGGCCGATGTTGGGAAACGGGATGGGTAGGTTGGGGGCACAGGTGGGCGGTTGACAGGGGGTGAGTGTCACGTCGGGAAAGGCGACGTACAGCCCCCCCGACCCTTTGTGAGCTATCCCCCGGCCGTTGGCAAAGATCGCTGTCGCTTCGGTCGCCGTGGCCGTCGCCAGGAGAATCAAACCCACCCACCAAGCTGACACCACTTTGGTCCCGCGAGAATTGTCTCGAGACATGACGTTCCTCCCTATCGCCACGGGCGCATTCGAAGGGGTACAAACCGGTTACGGTTACAAAATTGAAGCAAGAATCGTACCGCGGCATGTCGTCGGAACGGCGTAGGCCCCCAAGTTATTTCAATGGAGCGTTTAGTAGGAAGGATCAATCGGTCGAGGACGCTCGGCCAGCAATGTTCCGAGTAAAGCTGTCCGACAGGTCTTGGGAGCCGCACGCGCCTAAGTTGAATGCTGCGCGGCTTTTGTCCCGGCGACACCCCTCCGTAAGCTATTCCGACGGGCGGACGAGACCCGGCCTTTGATGATCTTGTTCTTCTCGATCACAACAACGGCACGACTCCGATGGGAGCTCGAACCATTCGACGTCACAAACCTCACAACAAACCAAAGGCGTTCAAAGCCTCCCCCGCGCCACTCGTTCACGCCGCGAACCGCGAAGACCGTTGGGCGATGTACAAGGCACGCAACGCCAAGGTTGCGGCCTACCGCGGCGCGGCCAAACGTTTGAAGCGAGGTGAGACGGACGTACGCTTTCCTGAAGGGTGTTTTCCTCCACGACTCCCTTTCGTGGAAAGCAGGGCGCCTACCTGACGCGACTGCCGATTCGCTCCATGCCCTCATCCCCCGTCACTGCATTACCCTTCGTGTGTCTGCAATCCGATTGTCCCGCCAAAAGTTGTCGATTCGAGCTCGGTGACACGCTTCGACATTCTTGATCGCCGAGACGTCTCGCCTCCTCAGTGACAATTTCGCTCAAATCGACGGTTTCGTTCGTTCTTCGGCGACAAAAGGGTGGAACCTCTTGCGGGGCTTGGGTGGCCTTCGACGCCTCGGCCATGTCCCGACGCACGGCGTCGGCGTGTTTACCCGAGCTCAGGCAGACCTCGAACTGCGCCACGTCCAGGTTCAGAGACTCGGCGTGGGCAGTCCACGGTTCGAAGGTCTTCTGATTGGCGAACAAGCGATCACGCATGTGCCAGAACTGACCCTGATCCTCGGCGCAGCGTGCCGCCTCCGCACGATACTCCGCAGCGCCGCGTTCGCTTCCAGCCTCGTCGCATCGATTCCGAGCGCGTCGTGTCCAAGAATACGAACGAGCTCAAGACCCTCGTCAGCCGGGGCGTTTCGGATAGACGCGTCTACGCTTGGTTCGCCAAGGGAGGCTAGAATCCTCGGTCATGAGCACACCGATCCAGCCTTTAACATTGTTGATCGTCGTGGCGCACCTTTCTGACTGCCCATTGGGAAACCGTGGCTGCCACCGACTTTTTCACCGTCGAGGTCGCCACGTTCCATAGGCTCGTGACCTACTGTGCTCGTCGTCATCGAGCTCTCTTCGCGCAGAGCTCACGTCGCCGGAATCACTCCCGGGCCTAACAGCGCTTTCATGATGCAGGTCGGTCGAAATCTCACGCTTACGTCGAAAGGTTTGTTTCGTCGATCAAGAGCGAGTGCCTGGATCGGATGATCTTCTTCGGTGAGCAATCGCTGCGCCGCGCCATCGCCGAGTTCGTTCTTCATTATCACGGAGAGCGCAGCCATCAAGGCCTCGGTAACGGCCTTGATCGAAGCGGACGATTGCGTCGGAACTCGTCATGGCAGCGTCCGCTGTCGCGGGCGGCTGGGCGGCTTGCTCAACTATTATCATCGCGAAGCCGCGTAGGATTTACGGTGTGCACCACCGGGCTGGACCGGATTGCCAGGAAGCGGAGTTTTGTTTGGCGATCGCCTCTCGCGGATCCGCAATACCTTGGGCTACTCTCAGCGGGTATCGAGAAAGCCCTTGAGGATCCGGCCTTCGGCTCCATTCGAGTTTTTGGACACGAGAGCCCCGGCACCTTTAACGACTCCTGAAAAACTTTGACAGCGCCGGGCTGCGACTCCTGAAGATTCGCGAGCCCTTCCATCGTGTAGCCGCCCACGCCTTCGAAACGTTCCGATTGCAGAATGGCGTTCTCAAGACCACACCCCCTGGGTAGTGAGCAGGACTTATTCGGCCCGGCCCCAGCGAGTCAAGGCGTACGCCGCGCCAACCGTTCTTCGAGAAGTCCAAGCTCGCAGGCAGCCTGGACGAGCGGTAGTGCCGCTACCGCGCCAGCACGTACTCGAAGCGTACGCGCTCGCTCGACGCCCCGTTGAGTCGAAACACGATACGATGGCCGTCCACAAAGAGCACCGAGCCTTCGAGTGGACGCAGACTTCCCGAGACGAACCGCCCGTTCGCCGGAAAGTCGAACGACCACACCGCTTCCCGGCCCGGGGTCGATATCAGCGTCGCCTCGAGAACGTTGTTACCGATTCTTCCTGAAAGCTGATGCTCTCTCGGTGCATCGTTTTGGACCGCGACGGTTGCGCTTCCATTCGAGACGAGTATGCCCCGGTGCGCACCATTCAAAGGTCGGACGTCGAGAAAGCTCGTCACCGTCACCCGAAGTGCGCCGCTCGAATCATCGGGCACCTGCAACGCGACCGGGAGCAGCACCGTCCGCCCGTCGCTATCGGTCGCGCCGCCGTCGGCTACCGTGAGCGTCACGTCGACGTTCTCACCGGCGCAGGTGGGGAAGGCGCGATTGACCGTCTTACCCGACGGCGTGGTCACGCCACCCATCGCCGGAGATGCGCTGATGACCCAGTCGTGGCTGGAGGTGGCTCCGGTGGAGCAACTGGCATCGAGCTTCATGTTGCAGGAATTGCCGGGAAACGACACCGTGAAGCACGCCGTGACTTGCGACGGCGGTGGAGGATTGTCTTCGGGCGCGGGCTCCGGCTCCGGCAATGGTGGCGGCGCGGGTGCCGGTGTTGGCGACGAAGGAGGTGCGGGCGCCGTTGGAGTGGGAGCTGTCGGTGTCGGCGCGGCGTCCAAGACAGGAGGCAACGCGGGCGGCTCGTCGGTCGCCGGCTCACTAGGTAGGGCCGTGGCCGCGACCGCGCCGCCCACACCGGCTGCGACTCCGCCCACCACGGCCGCGGTTCCGATCCCCGAACCGCCGCTCACGGCCGTTCCGATTCCCGCGGCAGTGATCGTCCCCACGATGCCAGCGGTCTCGAATCCGGGGGGCAACGCTGCAAGTCCGGACTCGGTGGCTCCGACCACGATCTCCGGTTCGGCCGCCATCTCCGTCACCTCACCGGGTTGCGGGCAATCCTGCGAGACGAGCGCGGTGTACTCAGTCCCGGTGGCGTTGTTGAAAGTAACGTCGATCGCCTCGATGTAATAGATCACGCTCGAGGTTTCAGGACTCGGCTTGGGGAGCACGCTGAGAAACCCCGTGGCCGACGGTTGCATCTCGACGTAGTAGAACTTGGGGTACTTGTCTGAACGGAAATAGACCTTGGCGGTTCGGATGTCTCCACCAGGAATCATCGCGTCGACGACGGGATTGCGCGCGGGCGAGACGCACGGCAACGGCTCGTGCACGATGTTCGGCGCAGCCGCGCTCAGGGACAGAGACAGAAGTAGCTCGTAAGCCAATACCACCGACGTCATTCCTCCAAATGGGCACCTCAAGGAACGCAGACCGATGCACCCGCGCCGTTCAATAGGAGCAAGGCGCGTGCCACGCGCCTTGTTTCAGGTTAGCCCCGCGTGCTCAACGATTAACGCGCTCGCGCCCATCCACGGGGCAGTGATATGTGGTTTTTTCAACCCAAGTTGGTGGAGCGAGCATTTCAAATCGAAACGACCCGCGTGTGGTGCTTCCGACACATCGATGGGGTAAGCCATAGCCGTGATTGGACAAGGGGTTGGAAAGCCAGCGGCACAGTTCTTGCTGCATCAGCACACCATGCGGGACACGTCTGCCTTGCCGAAGAAGTTGGGCAAGTACGAGATCCGCACTCTGCTGGGCAAAGGCAGCATGGGAATGGTTTTTCTCGCACACGATTCTGTTCTCGAGCGCGACGTCGCCGTCAAGATCATGGGTGGCACGTCCGCCTTCGACGAGCACATGCGTGAGCGCTTCGAGCGAGAGGCGAAGGCGGTCGGCCGCCTGCACCATCCGAATATCGTGACCGTGCACGACCTCGGCTACGGCCGCGAAGACCTACCGTTCATCGCGATGGAGCTTCTCGAAGGAAGCGACCTCGATGAGCTCATCGATACCCATCAGCTGGCGCTTCCGCGAAAATTCGAAGTCCTTGCTCAAGTGTGCCGAGGGCTGAGCCACGCTCATCAAAACGGAATCGTGCACCGCGACATCAAACCCGCCAACATCTTCGTGACGACCGATGGCACCGCGAAGATCATGGACTTCGGCGTCGCCCGGTGGTCGCAGTCGTTGCAAACACAGTCGGGGCTTGTCGTCGGCACCGCTGGCTACATGGCTCCGGAGCAAATCTCCGGCCAGCGTATCGACGGACGCGCCGACGTGTTCAGTGTCGGGGTAGTGCTTTACGAAGCGCTCACCACCGAGCCGCTCTATCCCGGAGACTCGCTCGAAGCGATCTTCTTCTCGACCCTCAGCAAAAAGCCTCCGATCTTGTGTCTACCCGATGGCACCGAGCTTCCCGCGCTCCAAAAAATCCTGCATCGAGCTCTGGCGCGCCATCCCGACAAACGCTTCGAGAGCGCGGCCGATCTCGGCGACGCACTACACGCGTTCGCGGAACAACACGCGGCCGCGCTGCCCCCCGACACCATCTTCACGGCACACGCTTCGGGAGCGGCTACGCGCGAGCACCGCCAACGCCCAACAGTTCAAGCTCCGGCACCGACGCAGGTCCCCAAGCTCACGCCGACGGTCGCGCCGCGGCCTTCGGGCATGGGCCCGCGGCCTAGGCCCACGGGACGCTCGACACGTCCGCCACGCCCGCTGCGTCTCGTCGCGTCGGCGCTAGTGCTTGTCGCCGCCGCTGCCGCGGGAGCGTATTTCCTCTTGCTGCCTTCGAAGGAAGCGACGCGCTCACACGCATCCGCGCCTCCCCCACCCGATCCCGCACCGTCACCGGTCGAAAAGCCCGAAGAAAGCCTCGACATCGTGGAGCCCGTAGCTGCCGAGGCGTCCAACGCTCTACTCGCTGACGCCGCTCTGGCTTTGAGCCAAGGTCGTTTGGACGCGGCAACCGAGCTCATCACCGAAGGCGAAAGCCTCGACCCCGACGACCCGAAGTGGGCGGCGCTGCGCGAACAGATCCGCTCGGAGCACGCCAAGGTGGAATGGAAGTCGCGCGCCCATGTCTACGTTCGCGACGGGCGCCGCTTTCTCGCGTCGGGCGAGCATCAACGAGCCATCGACTCGTTCCAAGAAGCCCTCCAGCACGACCCGACGAGTCGGGATGCCCGCGCCGGTCTCGATGAGGCCATCAACGCCCGGAGGCCCACCGACACACGCCCCGAGCCCACGCGCCGCCTCGTCGAAAGCCGGACCGAGTTCATCGCTCCACCGGCTCCTTCAGCCGAGCTTCTCGGCTTCGAATCGCAAGCCGACCTCGAGATCAAAGGGACCGCGGACCCGTTCTTCCCCGCCACCGTCCTCATCGAGCTCGATCCTATCGATGCCCGGGCGGGCGAGCCCTACGTTCTCAGGGTCAAGATCTTCAACGAGGGTTATCGCGCGATCGATCTCGAGAGTCTTCAGTTGGTCAACCGGTTCGGGAACCGGAGGACCGGCAACGGCCAGGAGATCTCGGTGCGCACGCCGACGGTCGCCGCGCAGACGACCGCCGTCGTCCACGAGATCTCGGGAATCTGGAAAGAGTCTCAAAATCGCGGTGAGATCGAGGCTACGGTAACGCTCACCGACGGCGGCAGGCTGGTCAAGAAGCTGAGCTGGTAGGCGCGGTCGCGATGACCGACTCGACCGAGACGATGCGGTGCTTCAACAGCGCGAGCAGAATCCGGCACACTTCGAAGTCGGGAAGGTCGCAGTGCTCGAGGACGTCGCCGACGGAGTGATGGCGGCTGATCGACGCCATCACTTCGAACACCGCGGGAGGCACCCGCCCGAGCGGGAGGGCTTTCTCGGACGTGAACACTAAACGGGTATCGGTCGAAGGAAGCTCTTTGCGGTACACCGCAACTTCGTCTTTTTGCCGCATCGCTTCGAGAAGATGCTTCTGGAGATCGCCTTCGACGGTGTCGAAATCGGGGTTCCGTCCGGGGATGTAGAAGTCGAAGCTTCCTTCGTCGAGCGCCATCAATCGGTACAACGCCTTCAAACCGCTGGCGCGCCCGACCGTGGCGTGCCGAACCGCTCCCTGATGGATATGAAGCTTGCCTTCTCGGCCCGCGTTCAACACCCGCAGCGTTCCGGTCGCGCGATCTGACTCGATAATTTGGAGCAGAGACGTCAGCCGGATCTCGGCGATCCGCCCCGAGATCGCGCTCGACTGCTGGGGCGAGTCTTTCTTTTTCTTGAGAAGCGACTGCAGGTTCCGCACCTGCGTATCCGACGCGGGGTTGGCCGCGGGCTGAGAGCTCTCCACACCGAGCCGCACCTCGAAGAGGTTGGCCCCCACTTGAATCCGGTCGCCGTGCTTCAAGAACGCGCGATGGACGCGTTTGCCATTCAGGAACGTCCCGTTGGTGCTCCCGAGATCGTAGACCTCCGGCTGGTAGTCCTGATAGACGACCTTGGCGTGGGTGCGTGACACCGGCCCTTCGTCGAGAATGACCTCGCACTCATCGTCGCGACCGAGCACGACTTCTTCCAGCGGGAGAACACGCACCTTCCTCGCGGGACCAGGCCCTTCGACCTGGCACAGCAGAAGCGTGTCGACACCGGCCCCGGACATGAGCTTCCCCATGTCCACCAGCTCGGTGGGACGATTATTGCGCGTAACCATGCGTTTTTAACATGGTCGCACATTTGTGCGAAGGGAGGAAGCAGCGCGCGAAGACTCGGGGGCGACCGGCGAGACCGAGGCCGCCCCTGACGAGATTGACGAGTCAAGTGCGGAGCTAGACCACAGAATGGGTCGTACTACTTCAGTGGGTTTGACGGACCGAGCATGGTCCTTATGGAAAGCGCCATCGCTAATGGTTCCTCTGCACGAGACCCTCGAGCTCGTCAAACCAATTGAAGATGATGTTGAATTGTTTCTTCGAACAGTCCCGGACGACTAGAAGACGTCCATCAGATGCGACGTCATAGTAATGTGCAAAGCGCGCAATGGCGCGGTCGAAGGAAATCTCGTGGAGCAGCTCGGGCGCGGAGGCACGAAACGCGGACTGATGAGAAATGGCGACGGCAAAAAACTTCCGTCCGTTCCGAAAATAGAGCTCACCCCCATCCTTCGACCAAACATGGGCGTCGCCGCCGACGGCAGACACCCGGTATGTTTCATCCTTTGGGTAGACTCGCACATAGATTTCGGGACGTCCTGACGTGTCCGATACATTGGCCAACAAACTTCCGTCGGAGGAGAACATACTTTGGTACTCGTTGGTCGGGCTCACGAGGATCGGTCGCGGCTCGCCGTCCACAGGAAACGTCCACAAATCGAAACCTGTATCCGGATGCTGTTCCGTATACGCGAGCAACGAACGTTCAGGCGACCACGAGACGGGGCACTGGTCAAACTCACGGACTAGAAGAGGCTCGGGCCGACGACTCTCGCTGGGACGGACGCTCCACCGGCTGCCACTTTTGTGAGTCCGGTGTGGTCTCCCGACGGCAACAGGTTGGTGTTTGTAAGAGCTTATGACCTGTGGGTTTTTCGAGAGAGATGGTGAGCCGGAGCGTTTCGTGCAGACACCGGCTCTGGAACGGAGCCCACGGTTCTCTCCCGACGGGCGTTTCGTCGCCTATGCGAGCGACACCTCGGGGCGGAAGGAGGTCTACATCCGGCCCTACTTCGAATCTGGAAGGGAGATTTTGGTCTCGACGGACGGCGGTAAGGAGCCGGTGTGGTCTCGGGATGGTTGCCAACTCTTCTATCGTCGAGACCGACAGGTGCTAGCGGTTCCCGTCGAGACGACGGCGAGAGGTTCCTCATGGTGAAAGAGGACGAAGAGCTGGCGCGCGACAAAATTCGCATCGTGCAAAACTGGTTCGACGAGCTCGAGCGGCTCACGTCGACGGAGAACTGAAGGGCGGTACGAACTCCATCTGTCCGGACGTAGCTCGAGAAAAAATGCGTCGAGCTCTTTTTTTCTTGACAGCTTTTGGGGCACGCTTTCGAAAGATCGCGGGTCTCGATCTTTAATGTGGTTCACCACGCGTTAGCGACGCGATAAGCGCTTTGATTCTCGATTCGATACTTCGAAAGTAGATCGATGTATTTCCGCACGGCACGCGGCCTCTCTGGGTGTCGAAAGAGTGCGTGTTATAAGAACACACGAACAAAACGGATCTGTAAATGGCTTTCCAACGACGCGCTTCTTCTTCGTCTTTCGAAGCTCGTGAAACAGTCACGACGCGTCGAGTCCGTGCTCGTCGCGCACATCGCCGAAGTGGATGGGCGACGACTGTACGCTGACCAAGCGATGCCATCGATGCACAAGTTCTGCACCGACGTGCTTCACCTGTCGGATGCGGAAGCTTACCTGCGGATCGAGGCCGCTCGTACTTCGCGTCGATATCCCGCGCTGCTGACGATGCTCGAGGACGGCCGGCTTCACTTGAGCGGCATCGGGGTGTTGGCACCACTTCTCAAGAAACTCGACCGCGCCGTGGGCGCCGCGCTCTTGACGCGCGGTATCCACAAGAGCAAGCGGGAGCTCAAAGTGATGGTGGCCGAGCTCGAACCGAAACCGGATGTTCCGCCTTCCATTCGTAAAGTTCGGGAGAGCCGGAGGCAACCGGAGCGGGAAACGTCCAGCGAGAACGAGCTGCCCGCTCAGCAATCAACTACGTCCGGACGTAGCTCCGCCCCCACCGCCAAGCGGGGGCGTCGGCTTGTCGTCGCCGTAGCTGTAAGAGCTTTCTCTTCGACTCGCCGATGCGCTACGATCGGCCCCGACATGCCACTCGCGTCCGGCACCAAGCTCGGCCAGTACGAGGTCGTCGAAGCCATCGGCGCTGGCGGCATGGGAGAGGTCTACCGCGCTCGCGATACGAAACTGGGCCGCGAAGTCGCGATCAAAGTTCTGCTGGAAGAGCTTTCCAAAGATCGCGAACGGCTCGCGAGGTTCGAGCGTGAAGCAAAGCTGCTCGCGTCCCTGAATCATCCGGCGATCGCGACGCTCCACGGTTTCGAAGACGATTTCATCGTCATGGAGCTCGTCGAAGGCGAAACGTTGGCCGAGCGTGTCGCGCGAGGGCCTATCCCAATCGACGAAGTCGCTGCCTCTCTTCATTCAAATCACCGAAGGTCTCGAAGCAGCTCATGAAAAAAGCGTCATCCATCGTGATCTAAAGCCCGCGAACATCAAGATCACACCCAACGGGCAGATCAAGCTCCTCGATTTCGGCCTCGCGAAAGCTTTCCTGTCCGACGAAGCGGCTTCCGCGGAAACTTCCCAATCCCCGACCCTCACGAAAGGGACCGCGATGGGCGCCATCATGGGCACGGCCGCCTACATGAGTCCCGAACAGGCGAAAGGAAAGCCCATGGACCGTCGCGCGGATATTTGGGCGTTTGGGTGCGTTGTCTTCGAGGCGCTGACGGGCCGTCGCACGTTCCGAGGTGATGACGTTTCGGAGACGCTGGCTTCGGTTCTTCGTGACGAGCCGGATTGGGCTGCGCTTCCGAGCTCACTACCGTGGCGCGTGCGAGAGCTCCTCGAGGCATGCCTTCAGAAAAACGCGCGCGAACGGTTGCGCGACATCGGAGATGCGCGACTGCAACTCACCAAAGCCCCGCACGAGCCGGCACCGGCGGCGGCGTGGGGTCCTTCGAATTGGCAAAGAGCGATTCCGTGGATCGTCGCGATGTCCGCTGTCGTTGTGACCGCCGCCAGCTTTCTCTCGAGCCGCGCGGCATCGCCCCCGCTTCCGGTGGCGCGTCTGGCCATCTCCCTTTCCCCGGATGCGCCCATCGCGACGGACACCATTCGCTCGAGCGTTGCGATTTCGCCCGATGGCCGTTGGTTCGCTTACGTTTCCGACGAGACCGGCCGCGAAGAAATCTTCCTACGTCCATACCCCGGTGAGGGAGGCAAGCGCTCGATCTCGGCCGATGGCGGCACCGAGCCGCTATGGAGTGCGAGCGGGCGCGAGCTCTTCTATCGCAACGGCGACAAGATGATGGCGGTGAGCATCGAGACCGATCCCAAGCTTTTCTCCGTCGGCTCAATGGGTAGAATTCACAACGTGAGAACTCCGGTGGATTACAACCTACTATCCGTAACTCCAGCTCATCCCCGACTTGGTCGTCATCTCGTACGCGGATGGCTCGATCGATCAGGCGGAGCTCGACTGCCTGGTTTGGTTGTGCAACGGACTCGGTGTCGACCCACGATTCATCGAGCAAGTCCTCACCGCGGCGCGCCGCGGCGTCGACTGACGCGTTGTTGCTCCGATTACAATGCGGCGATACTCGCTTCGATTCGGGCGAGCTCATCGCGCGCGCGCTGCAATTCGTCGCGAGCCGTCTCCAGGCGATCACGCTCCGCGCGTACGAAACGTGTGTACGGCGAGAGCGCTTCGCGGATTCTTACCAGGCTACCCTGCATCTCGGTCTCGAATTGTTGTCTTAGCGAGCTCATCAGGCGCTCTCGCACTTCCGAGACTTTCTTGTTGAGCTCGCGCTTGGCGCCGCGCCTCTTGGCGGGGAGCACGAGTAGTCCGATGACGGAAAGCGCGCTCGCTGCCAAGATGCCGGTCACATCCGCAGCGGTCGACGTGGCGATGGCAGCGACGAGCGCTCCCAGTCCCACCGCGCCGACTTCGAGGAGCGCGGTGCTCGCGACAGCCGTTTGGACGGATTCCGCGAGGCGCGTGGACTCGCTTTCACGGTCGTAGCCGTCGATCGCGTTGCGGGCAGCGGCGCCCACCGTCTCCAGGAGACGCTTTCGATCCTGAACAAAGGTCGGCGCGAGCTTTCCAACCATCCGCTCCTCGTGGGCCTTCCGGCGCTCGTCGAGGTGCGACATGATCGAATGCCACTGCTCGAGCTCGCTTTCCACCATCCAGTCAATGACGGCTTCGACGCGCTTTTCCACGGTTTGAGGAAGCTCCCCAACGACTTTCTTTTCAAAGTCGCTTTTGATTTTCGATTTGTTGACGAGGTCGAACACCCGTGCGAGCCGCAGGGTCTCCTCAAAAAACGCCGCACCGCGGCTTTCGAAATCCAGCAGCGCGTTGTCGATGTCTGAGAGTCGGTAGGCGAAGTCGCGGTGCTGGTCCCGCTCGTAGATCTCGAGCTGAGATTCGATGTCGTTGAGCATTGCGAGGTCGTCGCCAAGCAAGGCGAGCTCTGCCGCGACGACGCCGGCGTATTTTTCGGCAAGCGCGTTGCCGACGCCGAGAGGATTGCGGAGTTTGAGTCGGACCCGTTCGCGATCATCGAGCTTCTGGACGATGAACTCTTCCAGCGCGGGGAAGCGGCTCGACTCGAGCGCGCTAGCGTCGTCGTTGGCCTTGGCGGCCGCGGCCCGTTTCGCGGAGACCGGAAACACCTGAACCTCGGTCCCGAGCAGGTTGGCGGCGTTTTCGTGAACGAAGCGCGTGACTTCGTCGACGTCCTCGGGTTTATCGAGGATGTCGATCTTGTTCACGACCACGGCGACCTTCTTGCCCCAGTCGCGAATGCCTTCGAGAAAGGCTCGCTCGCTCTCGGTGAACGGCCGATCCGCGGAGGTGACGAACAAGACCATGTCGGAGCGCGGTAGGAACTCGCGGGTAATCTCTTCGTGCTCGCGAAGAATGGCGTTCGTTCCCGGCGTGTCGACGAGATGGATGTTCTCCAAGACTTCGAACGGAGCTTTGACGATCTCGAAAGCGCTGCTCTGGGTCTCCCGCTCGAGAGTGTCTCCGTGTTTGAGAAGCGTCACCCGGGAGGTCGTGGGGGTCACTCCTTCCTCGAGAACGTTCTCACCAACGAGTGCGTTGACGAACGCGCTCTTGCCGGCATTGAACTCGCCCGAGACGACGAGAAGAAACATTTCGTCGAGTTGCCGGATAGAGGCGTCGAACGATGCGCCGTCGTCGCTTTCGACCTCCACGCGCTCGAGAGCGACACGAAGCCCAGAAAGCGCCTGTCGTTCGTCGGCGAGTATCCGTTCTTCATCCTTGGTGAGAATTCGTGCAAGGGACATGGGCCGAGAGAGTGTAGCGCAAAGCCGGAGTACCATACGAACTACAGTGCGCGGCGACGGGTCATCGCTTGCTCGACAAAGGATTCGCAAAAAGCGAGGCTATTCACCTCCTCGGCGTCCCGGTCGCGACCCGCGCTTTGGGTGCGGAACGCGGAGTCGAGCCCTTCGAGGACGGCTTCGAGGTGGATCCCGCTTTCGAACCACGCGCGCGTGCGTGCGAAGTCCGCCGGAGAGAGCGTTCCGCGCTGGCCTTTGAGGCGAAAAAACTCGTGCTCGATGTGCTCGCAATAGGTGACGAATTCGGTATCCATCTACTCCATCAACCCCTCGACGCCTACCGATTCGACGGCGGCTGCCGCTTGGAGACTCGCGAAACGTACGGCTTCCGGTATGGAGTCTCCGCGCCGCAATGCGATGACCAATGCGGCGGCAAAGACGTCACCTGCGCCGGTTGCGTCAACTTCTCGAGCCGGCACGGCGGGAAAGTCGAAAACGTCGACGCCCGAGTAGACGCGGCATCCGTCGCGACCTCGGGTAATGACGAACGCTTTCCCCGCGAAGCGTTCCGCGAGCTTCCCGGGTACCTCTGCGTCCTCCTCGCTCATACAGACGACGTCGGCCTCCGCGAGAGCGTTGTCGGCGCCTTCCCACTCGTGGATTGAAATGCGGCCCGTCGGGTCCCACTGACGGAAGAACCCTTGCGGGGCCACCGCCGAGAGCCCGTGCGGCGCGAGCCGGTTGAGCGGTGCCTCGATCTCGTGCACGACAGGACAGTAAAGCACCGCTACGTCGTCGGCGAGCGAAAGACCGGTGAGGTGCTCCCTCGGGATAGGGTCGGCGATCCGACGCACGCGCTGGTGGCGCCGCCCGTCGACAAAGGTGTGCTCGAGCTCCGTGGTGTGGGGCGATACGATCGTTTTCGTGAAGATGCTTCCGAATTGGTCCCAGTACGGGAAATCCGATCCCGCCGCGGTCAACAGCGCGGTGTTGATGCCGAGATGATGTGCCGCCAACGCCGCGTAGCTGGCCGAGCCGCCGAGTCGCCGTTCGCCGTTGACGAGGTCGATGGTGACGTGGCCGATCGCGAGGAACTCGATCGGCTCTTGCTTCGTCACTTCGGGGCCTCTACTATCGCGTCGGATGATTTGGACGTCGCTCGTCGCGCAGGGCAAGCGCCAGCTGTGGATGTCGTTGTTGGTCGCGACGCTGGTCACCGTGGTCTTTTATCATTTCGCCCGATTCTACCAAGGCAGCGCGTCATCGTGGCTGTTCACCCTCGGATGGGTGCCGGTCCTGTTGAATTGGCTGCGCGCGGCGCTGGGTCTGATTTATCGTCTCGACCGCCAGCCGTTTCGCTCCCTCGACTTGGGACTCGAATCGGATCAAGTAGCGCCGGGCACGGATTTCGAGATCGAGATCCGTCTCGAGGCACGGCGTAAAGCCAAGCTTCGGCGGTTGTCGGCCGAGCTTCGCTGCACGCGGCACAAGTCGACGGAGCGCGGACGGCAGCGCTCCGTTCTCGAGAGCAATGAGCAAATTCTAGAGGAGGATCTGTCGCTGAGCATTGGCACCGCGAAGGACTATCGCATTTCGCTCCCTGTAGCTCCGAGTGCGCCGTTTTCGTATCGTTCGATGGAAGGGAAGATCGCGTGGACGATTCACATCGTCGTGGACGTGGGGGATTGGGGCGAGATTCAAGACGGGCTCGAAGTCACCGTTGCTCCTGGGTAATAGGTTGAAGAAGAACGAACGCAAAGTCGCTAAGGCGCGAAGGCGCGAAGGAGGAGTGGGGTTGCAACATTCGACGTCGGTGATTGCGCACCCAGCCCTTGCTGCGGCGATTCTGTTCGCGCGAGATCGTTCACTTTGCGTCTTGGCGCTTTCGCGCCTTTGCGTTGGGTTTTGATGTCTCTCGATGCACGACGATATTCGAGCTTTCCGGTGATGAGCTCATGAAGGCCGCGCTCATCTACAACCCGCGCTCGGGTCGCGGTAAGGCGAAGGAGAAGTTGCTCCCGCGGGTACTGAGCCGTCTCGAGGAAGCGGGAATGGATGTGACGCCGCAGCCCACGGAAAGAATGGGCCACGCCATCGAGCTTGCAAAATACGCTGCTGCGTCGGAGCTCGATGTCGCGATCGCCTGGGGCGGTGATGGCACGCTGAACGAAGTCGCGTGCGGCCTGCTCGAGACGTCGACTGCGCTCGGCGTGCTTCCTGGCGGGACCGTCAACGTTTTTGCTCGAGAGGTTGGGATCCCTCTGAAGCTCGAAGGAGCGCTCGATACACTGGTGTCGGGGCAAGTCTCGAGGATCCCGGTCGGGTTTGCGGGCGAGCGGGCATTTCTTTTGATGGCGGGGGTAGGACTCGACGGGGAAGTGGTCTATCGGTTGAAAGCCGGGTTCAAAGACGCGCTCGGGGCGGTCGCGTTCTGGCTGGACGGGTTCCGCTTGCTCGCGAGCAACCCGTTGACACCGCTTCGCATCCGCAGCGGCGGACGGGAGATCCTGGGCACGGGGCTCATTGCCGGAAAGATTCGTCGCTACGGGCCGCGCTATTTCATCACGCCCGACGCCGGGCTCCACGAGCCCGAGCTCGACGTCGTCGTTTTCAAAGGAACGAATCGACGCGATTACCTACGTTACCTCGCCGGTGTTCTCGGACACTTCCATCTCCAGTTCAAGGATATCGAGCACTTCAAAACCGATGCGCTGACGATCGAGGTCGAAGGTGCCTCGCGAGTTCGCCTCCAGCTCGATGGCGAGCCCGCCGGATACGTGCCGATAGAGCTGTCGGTGCGAGACAACGCTCTCGCGGTTTTGCTGCCGCCGCAGGTGGCGTAGAATGCGTTTCGAGGTGAAGCCATGAGACTATCCCTAGTCCACGTTCTTCTGGCCCTAACGATGTACGCCCATTCCGCATTTTCCAACGATCCGATTGCAGGTCGATCCGTCGTCGCGACTGAGTACGGCATCGTCGCGGCCAGTCAGCCTCTTGCGGCCCGGGCGGGCGTCCAGATTCTGGAACGCGGCGGCAACGCGATCGACGCTGCGATAGCTGCCAACGCGACGATTGGGCTGATGGAGCCGACCGGCAACGGCATCGGCGGCGATCTGTTCGCTATCATCTATATGGCTGAGACGGGCGAGATCCTCGGACTCAATTCGAGCGGGTGGTCGCCGGCGGCGATGAACATCGAGCTGCTTGCGACGCAAGGGATCGAAAAGATGCCGCGCCGTGGGATCTACTCCGTGACCGTCCCCGGCGTCGTCGCTGGCTGGGACGCGTTGTCCGGTCGTCTGGGGAATCTTCCGCTCTCCGAGCTCCTCGCGCCTGCGATTCACTACGCGGAGAATGGGTTTCCGCTTTCCGAGGTCATCGCCGCGGGTTGGAAGCGATCCGAAGAAATGCTCGCGAGCCACCCGAACTCCAAGGAAACGTTTCTCGTCAACGGCTCCGCTCCCAAAGCCGGTGACGTTTTTCGTAATCCGGATCTCGCCGCGTCGTTGAAACGAATCGCCGCCGAAGGGCGCGATGGTTATTACAAGGGTCCGACCGCGGAGGCGATCCTCGCGATGTCGCAAGACAACGGCGGAGTCTTCGCTGCGTCCGATCTCACCGAGTTCCAACCGGAGTGGGTGAGCCCGATCAAGACGTCTTACCGAGGCTGGAACGTCTACGAGATTGGACCCAACACGCAGGGCATCGCGGCTCTGATGATGTTGAATCTGATGGAGCGGTACCCACTCGGCGAGTACGGCTTCCATAGCGCCGACGCGCTCCACGTGATGATCGAAGCTAAAAAGCTCGCCTATGCCGACATGCTGCACTACGTCGGCGACGCCCGGTTTTCGCCGATCCCGGTCCCGGAGATGCTCGACAAAGCGCACGCGGCCGCTCGCGCGCAACTCATTGATGCGGCCAAAGCGGCGTGTGAGACGACGCCTTCGGAGTTTCGCAGCGTCACCGATGCGGAAGGCGGCGACACGATCTATCTGTCGGCGATCGACCGTCACGGAAACATCGTCTCGCTGATACAAAGCAACTATTCTGGATTCGGCTCTGGGCTCGTGCCCAAAAACGCGGGCTTTATGCTCCACAACCGAGGCGCGTTATTCACCATGGAGCCGAATCAGCCGAATACCCTCGAGCCGCGCAAAAGGCCGCTCCACACAATCATTCCCGCGTTCATGGAAAAAGACGATATCCACATTGGCTTCGGCATCATGGGCGGCTGGAACCAATCGCAAGCCCACGCGCAATTCGTCTCGAACATCGTCGACTACGGCATGAACATCCAAGAAGCCCTCGAAGCCGGTCGCTTCACCAAAGGAAGCTTCGACGGATGTGACGTGAACGTGGAAGCACTGATCCCGGAGGCTGCGCGGGCGGCGCTAGCAGGACGTGGCCACGAGATCGAAGTGATCCCGCCTCGCACTGGCCGCTTCGGCTTCGGACAGGCCGTGATGTCAAACGGCGAGGGCGTCCACTTCGGCGCGTCTGAGCCGCGCCATGATGGCGCCGCCATCCCCGAAGCTCCGCCCGTGTTTGAGTAAGTTGCTTCATCCGCATTCCCCCTCTCCCGCTTGCGGGAGAGGGGCCCCGAGCGACCCGCCTTCGCTCTTAGAGCTTCGGCGAGGTCACGCCGTAGCCTTGGCGAAGGCGGAAGCGAGGGGGG
>CAMYKY010000007.1 GCA_947259165.1 uncultured Acidobacteriota bacterium
CAGCGCCATCACGCCGGCGATCGCCATCGACATCGCTGAAGGCCTGAGCGCTGCGCATGCAAAAAATATCGTCCACCGCTACTTGAAGCCAGCGAACATCATGATTCTCGAAGACGGTCGCCCGAAGATCATCGACTTCGGTCTCGCGAAGCTTCTGGAGACGGGAAGCGAAAGGGAAACGGCGACCAAAGCGCAAACCATGTTGGGCACCGTCGCGTACATGTCGCCGGAGCAGGCGCGAAGCGGGGACGTCGACCACCGGTCGGATCTTTTCAGCTTCGGCATCGTGTTGCACGAAATGCTTTCTGGCGAGAAACCGTTCAAAGGCGCGAGTGCGCCAGAAACGTTGAACGCGATTGTCAACAAGCGGGCTCCTCGACTAGGGTCATCGCTCGCATCCCTCCAACCGATTCTGGACGGTTGCCTGAGGAAAGATGTCGACGCTCGCTGTTCGAGCGCGAGAGAGATCGCGGTCGCGCTCCGCGAGACTCGGCCGGCAGACGGGGCTCGTCGCAGCAAAGCACTCTGGGTGCTTGCGGTCGTCATTACCACGATCGTATTGGTGGTTTTTCGCGGACGCGAGCGCGGTGAGCCGAACGTGGTTTCACGGATCGCAAACCCCACCCTCGTGACCCGCGCCGTGGGAGTTGAAACGTACCCCGCATGGTCGCCGGACGCCAAGACGTTGCGTACATGGCGTCCACGAACCCCAGCGCGTTTACTGCCAACTGGGATATTTGGGTATCGCAAGTCCACGCCGAACAGCCGCTGACCCGCACGGCCGACCACAGCGGCGGCGACGGTTATCCAGCCTGGTCACCGGACGGCAGCCGGATCGCATTTTTTTCCACGCGCGGAGACGGCGGCATCTACGTCATGCCAGCTCTGGCAGGAGGCGCGCGGCGTCTCAGCGGGACAGCGGGCGCCGCGAGAGAACCGCAGTGGTCCCTCGACGGCGACGAGATCGCCTACACGGTGTCGGACGACAGTGCTATCGAGATTCTGACCCTGCGCACGGGAGATGCCCGTCGCGTCGTGCCTAAACACTCGCAAGGCGTTTACGATCTCGCGTGGTCGCCGGACGGACGCTACTTTGCGTTCATCGATGCTCGTGCGCGCGTCTCTCAAGTAACACAACTGATATTACTACGCGTGTCGGATGGTGAAGAGAACGAGACTCCTACCCCGCGTGGTCTCCCGACGGAACCCGGATCGCGTTCGACTCTTTCAGATCCGGTAATTCTGACGTTTGGACACTGACCGTCGAATCGGGCGAGATGCAGCAGCTGACATCGGACCCCGGAGGGGAGCGCACACCGACTTGGTCTCCGGACGGAAAGTGGATCGCTTATAGCTTCGAGAACACCTTCTGGCGTATCCCGGCCGAAGGTGGCGGACCCGAACCTCTTGGCTCGACGCCTGGAAATTTTGCTCGTTTCACGCCAGACGGTCGCAACCTCCTGGTAACGAATATCGGTGACGACGCCGGAAACATCTGGGCGATCGACGTCGAGACGAAAAAGGCGCGCCCCATTACGAATTTGACCGGACGTCCCGGGGGACTTGGGCAAATCGCCCTCGCTACTGACGGGGCCTACATTTATTTCACGTGGATGGAAGACATCGGCGATATCTGGGTTGCCGATGTCGTCCACGAGGACTAGGTTTCAAACTCGCTCGCGCAAAGTGCCAGAAGCGGCTTCTTGTCTTTCCGCTTCTCCAACCTCTCCTTTAGGCGCTCGCGAATCGCTGAATCGTATCGGTGGATGGCAAGTGCTTTGATCACGCTCTCGACGCGACGGCGCGTGCCGGTCTCCGCCCTGCGTAGCAAGTAGGCCATCGGCTCCTCGCGTCGCAGCATCGAGATCGCGAGCAAGATCGTTTGCGTGAGCGGAGAATCGAAATCGTCGAGGCGTGACGTCAGAAGCTCGAAAGCTTCTTCGCACCGTGAGCCGCCAAGGGCGAGGGCCGCCGCTTCGACGACGGCTTCGTCGGCAGAGTCGAGAAGGCGCTTTGCCAAAGGTAGCGATCGCCGCGGCGCGATGACGAGGAGCGATTCGAGAGCGTCGGAAACGACCTGAAGATCTTCGTCGCCGACGAGCGTCTTGTAGCGCAGTAGGGCTTCGACCTCGGCGCGCCCGGTGGCCGCAAGCGCTCGGACCGCGGCGAGACGCACCGGAGCCTCTTTGTCGGTCAGCGCCGTTACGAGCTCGTTGATCAGGTCGGGGTAGCCGGCGGCGACCAGGCCGACAGCGCTTTCGCATCGGAGCTCGACGGCAGTGTCCACCGCTCCGCCATAAGCGGGCTCCGGTTGAACGTGGCGCAGGCAGCGCAAAAAGATGTCCGAGCTCCCCTGTTCTAGCGTGGCGAGACTCTTGATGATCGCGGTTTTGGCGATACAGCCTTTGTCGGGATGGTCAAAAAACGGTTCGATGGCCTTTTCGAGCTCAGGAGCGAGGTCAGTGATACCGAGCTCGGCAATAGTTCTTGCCGCACTCGCAACCACGTGAGGACTCTTGTCCGCGAGATTCTTGGTGAGCTCCCGGCGCGCGCCCTCGGAGTCGCCCTCGCCGCGGAGCTCTGATAGCCGCTCGAGCTTGTCTTCGAGGGTTTGTTTGCGCGCCACAACATCAATGTATCGCATTGTCTTTTGTGCTAGCGTAAGTGCTGTCATGATTGATTCCGAGCTTCTCGAAATTCTCTGTTGCCCCGAGACAAAACAGCCCGTCACGCTCGTCGAAGGCGAGGCGATCGACCGTATCAACGAGCAGATCGCCGCGGGCAGCGTCAAGAATCGCGGAGGAAACGCCGTCGAGGAGAAAATCGACGCGGGACTGCTCCGGGAAGATAAGAGGTTCCTCTACCCGATTCGAGACGACATCCCCATCATGCTCGAAGACGAGGCAATACCCTTTCACGAGGTCGAACAGAGCTGACACTGGCCCCGCACGTCGTCATTGTCGGCGGCGGCTTTGGCGGCCTCTATGCCGCGAAGTCGCTCCGGGGAACAGCGGTTCGAATCACCCTCATCGATCGCCGCAACTTCCATCTTTTTCAGCCCCTTCTCTACCAGGTCGCCACCGGAGGTCTTTCCCCTGCGGATATCGCGGCCCCATTGCGTGCGATCCTCAAGAGGCAGAAAAACGTCCGTGTATTGCAAGCGGATGTCCGGGATATCGACGTCGATACGAAAGAGGTCGTCCTCGACGCCGATCGCATCGCGTATGACCATCTGATCCTCGCGACCGGCGCGACGCACCACTACTTCGGCAACGACACCTGGGCCGAAAGCGCACCGGGACTCAAGACGGTCGAGGACGCGACTGCGATCCGGGCGGAGCTCTTGAAGGCCTTCGAAGAGGCGGAGCGTGAAGGCGATACGACGACGCTCACGTTCGCGATCGTCGGGGGTGGGCCCACCGGCGTCGAGCTCGCTGGAGCCATCGGCGAGCTGGCACACCATACGCTGCGCAAGAACTTCCGCGCCATCGATCCCGCGGCCACGCGCATTCTACTCCTCGAGGCAGGCGATCGATTGCTGCTCGCCTACCCTGAAGAACTCTCGAGCCGCGCCGGCGAAGCGCTCGCGAGTTTGGGCGTGGAAGTCCGGACCCAAACCCGGGTGACGCACATCAAAGACGGCGTCATCGCCCTCGAGACCAACGGGGAGACGACTCGCGTCGACGCAAGCGTCGTTCTCTGGGCCGCTGGAGTGAAAGCGTCGCCACTCGGCGAGAGTCTCGGCGCCGAGCTCGACCGCGCCGGCCGCGTCGTCGTCGAGCCCGATCTCACCGTCCCGGCTCACCCGGAAATCTCGGTCATTGGCGATCTGGCGTCACGGGGACTGCCGGGCACCGCGCCGGTCGCCATGCAGCAGGGCCGATACGTCGCCGGTGCTATTGGAGCGCGCATCAACAGCAAAAGCGGCCACACGCCCCTCCCGTTTCGCTACCGCGACAAGGGCAACCTCGCGGTCATCGGACGCGCCAAAGCGGTGGCACTTCTCGGACGGTTCCGCTTCTGGGGCTATCCGGCATGGCTCCTGTGGCTATTCGTACACCTGATGTATTTGGTGATGTTCGAAAACCGCGTGATCGTCTTCATCCAATGGGCGTCGAGCTATTTCACCCGGAACCGAAGAGCCCGCCTGATCACCCAAGCGCCCGAATAGTGGCACCAACGCGCTTCACGACCGAAAATACACTCACAAATCATGACGCTCGGTCGTAAGGCGAAGTGGACGCTCATCATTACGGGGAGCCTCGTCCTCCTGTTCGGCCTCGCCCACACGCCACCGGCGAAGGAGCTCGTTCGACGCCTTCTCGTGAGTGCGGCATCCTCGTTCGTCGCCGGACGGGTCTCGGTCGGCGCGCTCGACTATCAGCTCTGGCGGGGCGCGGTCGTACTCGACGACGTCGTGCTCGAGCCCGACCTGATGGTGGTTCCGTTTAATTTCAGCGCCGATCGACTCGAGGTCGATCTCTCGCCGCGGTTGACGATCTCGGCAACGCTCGAGCGAGCCACGCTGGTATTCATCGACTTCTTCGAAACGCCAGCAACGGACTACACGCCGGTTCTCTCGCACATCGGAACACTCGGGGTAGACGACGGCGCCATCCGATTCCAGGATCACAACGAGGCGGGAGAGCTCGAAGAGTGGATCGCCGTCGAGGGTGTCGCCATCGACCTCTTCCCCAGTGGAGACGATCACCGCGCGGCTCTTCACACGCGCGAAGGACACGCCTACAACGTCACCTTTGGTGCAATCGACGCGGATCTGTTCTTACGTCCGGGCCATCTCCGTGCTGCTTCGGCTTCGGTGTTCAAAGACGATTCCTTCGTGCGCGTTTCCGGCGAGCTCGATTTCAGCGACGACCTCCAGGGTCAGTTCGATTCCGATTTCGCGCTCGATGGTGCGCTCGCACGACTGCTCGACGAGGAGCTCCACGTGATCGGTCTCGTCGCCGGTCGCACCCGCATCGATGTCGTCGACGGAACGTCGACAGTCGAATCCGAGCTAACGTCGGACTCACTCGCCTGGGAAGGCGTTTTGGCCGAGGACGTGGAAGCGGAGGCGGTCTACGAAGGCGGCACGCTCACGCTCCGGCGGCTCGAGGCTCGAGGTTTCGGGGGACGAGCACGCCTCGGTGCCAAGATCGCATTTGACGAAGGTGCTCGCAATCGTTTCGAGCTTTCGTGGAACAGCATCGACGCAGCGGGCGTTGTCGCCGCGGTCGCAGACGAGAGTCTCCCGTTCGCGGCCCGCATCGGCGGCAATGCCTCACTCACTCTCACCGGCTCGAGTCTCGACTCCGCCGCCGGTAACGCGCGCGTCGAGCTCGAACCGGGCTCGGACATCGTCGGCAGCATCGACGCTGCACTCGATTCCGAAGTCGTTTCCGTCCGCACCCAAAACGTTTTCGTGCCCGAGCTCGAGACTTCGCTCGGCGTCGATGGCACCGTAACGACGCATGGGGAGCTCGACCTCGATGTCGAGGCCACCGTGGCGAACGTCGCCGCCGTCTACGAGCAAGCTCCGCTGCCAATCGAAGGCAGTCTTTCCCTTCGAGGGCGCGTGAGCGGTTCCATTGAGGAGCCGCGCGTCGAGGCCGCGCTTGCGAGCGACGGGCTTCGCATGGATGACGGCGACTATCAGCTCACCGGCAGCGTCATCGGATCGGGTACAGAGTTGATATTGGAGGATGTTGGCCTCGGCGGAGAGCTCGGCTCCATCTTGGCCAATGGTTCGGTGCCGCTCAGCGAGGGAGGCTCGTGGAGGGTCGCCGCATCCATCGAAGGGGTCGCGGAGGGTGCGGTGAGCATCTTCGGCCCGGCGGGCGATCCAGATTGGTCCACGGAAGTCGTCATCACGCCCACGATGGGGCGCTACTCTGTCGTCGCGGGTAAGAGCGGTCGCACCCTTCACATCGACGAGCTCACCGGCGCGCTCGCTGAGGCGACGTTGAACGGCCGGGGCAGCTACGATCTCGATTCCGAATCTGTCGACGCGAGCTTCGCCTTACAAAAATTCAGGCCAAGCGAGCTTGCCTCCACGGCCAAGTATCTCTACGGCTTCGACGCCCTCGTGGGAGTCGACGCCACCGTCGCAGGATCCTGGAGCGCCCCCGCGACGGAAGCCGCAATGCGCATCGACGAGCTCACCTACGACGGCACGCCGCTGCCACCGATGAGCCTGTCGTTCGTGGGAAACGACGGCGCGCTCCGCATCGAGGCCGACCGCAGCGGTGGTTCCCGGTTGTTGACAGGCACCCTCGAGCTGTCAGGCAACTATCCGCTTCACACAGAGATCGATGTCGGGTCGTTGCCGATCTCGGAAATGCTACGGACGCTTCCGATCTTCTTGGACCGCGAACGCGCGGTGTGGACAGTGGACGGTACCGCGGTCATCGACGTACCTCTTACCGAGTCGTCAGAGCTCGCGTTTCGAGCCGATATCGACTCCGTAGAAGCTCGATTCACGGACGCGAGCGCGCGGGCATCGCGCTTCACCATCGACGGCACCGCCGAGAGCGTCCGCATCGAGGGTTTCGAGCTACGCGGCGTCGACAACAACATCAAAATCAATGGTGTCGTCCCGCTGAGCGCCGATACGATGTTCGATCTCAACGCCGAAGGTCGCCTCGATCTCGGCTTTGTGAAAATCTTCGAACCGGAGCTCGAAATCGAGGGACTTGCCGTCCTCGCCGGGACGCTCACGGGCTCACTCGAAGCTCCCGACGTCGACGGTACGCTGAGAATCGACAACAGCTCCGGCTCCTGGGCCGGCGTCGACTGGAGTGATTTGTCGTTGTCCGCGACTGCCGAAGAGGATCGGCTGAGCGAGATCGTCCTGGACGCGAACGTGCTCGGTGGCCGCGTCGAGCTCGACGGGCGCCTACCCTTCGTAGAGCAAGCGGGCGCGGGACGGCTCGAGTTCAAAATCATCGACGTCGACGTCATGCCCAATACCGCCGACGGCACTGTCGTCGTGGGCTTGAGTGGCGCCATCGATCTACCAAGCGCGGAAATCGCGAGCTGGTCGGGCGCCGGTACCCTCGACAGGGTCTCGGCAAGGGCCGCCGACAGCGCCGTCGACCTCGCGCGGACGGTGCCGTGGAAGCTGGTCGGTGGTTCGTTGGCAATGCCAGACGTCCAGTTCGAGGGCCGACACGGCCAGCTGGCCATCAGCATCGTGTCGATGACGCTCAATGACTTCTCGGACATTTCGATCGACGCGACCGCGAGCGGGCTGGTCGACATCGCTTTCGCCAACGCATTCATCGAATCCCCTGGCACCCGCATCGACGGTCGCCTCGAGCTCGACGCCGCGGTGAGACGCGTGGACAGTGATCTCGCTATCTCGGGACAGGCGACGCTTACGGACGGTCGGCTGTCCCTGGTCGATCCCGGTTTTGTCCTCTCGAACGTGGTTGCGACCCTCGTCTTCGACGACGAGACCATCACTATCTCCGAGCTTTCAGCGCGGACCGGAAGCGGGACCATGACCGGCCAAGGAAGCGTCGACCTGTCCGAGCCGTCTCGGCCGGTCTTCGATCTCGAAGCGACGGCGAATGCTGTGCCTCTCCAGGTTATGGACGGCCTGCGCGCCGAGGTGTCCGGCCAGGTGCGAGTCGAGTCGACCGCGGAAGAGCCGAGGCTGAGCGCCAACTTCACTCTCGATCGAGGCCTGCTCACCCGCGAGCTCGAAGGTGACGACAACAACTTCAGTGCTCAGAGCGTCGTCCTGTCCGATCCAACGGCAGAGCCAGGCCCGATCGACCAAATGACGCTGAACATCGTCATCGCCACCGCGCGGAACGTGCGCGTCGAAAACTCGACGATGCAGCTCGAAGCTGCGGGCAATATTTCCATCGCCGGCACGATCGCGGCACCTGAGGTCGGAGGGTTTGTCAGCGTCCTGCCCGACGGCACCTTCAACATCGGGCGCAACAAATTTCAGGTCTTGCAAGGACGTATCGACCTCACCGGATTCCCTCTGGTGTCCCCGAACATCACCCTTTTGGCGCTAACGAGAGTCGGCTCCACGACGGTCAACGTCGATCTCCAAGGCGACATGGACGACATGCGCACTCGGCTCACGGCGCCGGAAAGCCCAGAGCTCACCGAAGGGGATCTGGCGTCGCTGTTGGTGACCGGTCGTACTCTCGAGAATGCAGGCGAGGGCGGCCAACAGATGGCGTCGACATGGATGATGTCGTCACTCGCCAACCTCGTCCACGACGGGCTCGGCGATCTTTTCTCGTTCGGACCGGCACCAGGGGCCGGGCCTCTCATCCTCGCCGAAGAGGCGGACCCGACGTCCCGGCTGACACTCGGCTTTCCTGTTACCGACCGATTGTCGGTGACCTACTCCATCGCTCTCGACAGCACCGAGCGACGGCTGTGGATACTCGACTACCGCGTGGCAAGAAACGTCTGGATCCGCGCGACTCAGGAGAACTCGAACGACTACGGGTTCGGCTTGTCGCAGCGGTTCAATGTGGACTTCCGGAGCCGAGCCGCCGAACGAACTGCAACGCGCGAGCAACGGATTGGACGAATCGAAATCGAAGGAGACCAGCGAACCAGCGGAGACCTTGTCGCACGCCTCGAGATCCGAGACGGCGGTCGCTACGACTACTGGATTGCACGCGACGCAGCGTTGAAGCTGGAAGAGTCGCTCGTCAAAGAAGGCTTTCGCAGTGCCGTGGTAGAAGTCGAGACCGACGTCGACGCAGGCACGACCCGCGACCACGTCTCGCTCCGATTCGTCGTCGCTGCCGGCGCGCTGACTGAGTTCGAGTGGCGCGGCGATGACCCTCCCAAAGATGCCAAGAAGAGGCTCGAGCAAGACTGGGACGGTCGCATCCCCGAGGAGTTCGTGCTGACGGACGTGACCCGTCGCACCAACGCCGAGCTGCGCGCCGAACGCTACTACTCGGCCAACGTCGAAGCTTCCATCGAGTCGTTCGAGGAGCGACGCGTGATCGTGTTCGACGTCGTCCGCGGACCTCGTGGCGAAAAAACGCAGCTCACGTTCTCTGGGAACTTTGCGCTGTCGAACGACGAGCTCGTCGCCGCGCTGCCCAATGCCGACACGCCTGAGTTTTTCCTGCTACTCGACCGGCGTGCGGAGCTCGAGCGCGGCATCCGTCTCCGCTACGCGGCAAGCGGCTATCTCGATGTGACCGTCGGCACTCCCGCTACTAGCTACGAGCCCGACACCAAGACCTACCGGATCGAGATCCCAGTCGTCGAAGGGCCGCGGACCGAGATCCTTTCGGTAAGTTTCGACGGCGAGCTCGCGCTCGACTCAGAAAAGCTGTCCCGAGAGCTCGGAGTCGTGCCGGAAACGCCGGTGGATTTTCCGGAGATCCGTCGCGGACAAACCCGACTGCGGACGCTGTATCGCAACGAAGGCTTTCCCGACGTCAAGGTGCTCGCTCGATTGGAGCGGGTCGCCGCGGGTCTCGATGTTCGAGTCCTGATTGATGAAGGCGCACGAGCGCGCGTCGGCGAAGTGCGGGTCGTCGGCAACCGCAGGACAGACCCGAAGGTCATCCTCGATCAGCTCACGTTCGCTGCGAGCCAATCCATCCGCATCATCGACTTCCAAGACACCCAGAGACGACTCTACGACCTCGGCATCTTCCGCTCCGCGGACGTACGGACCGATCCCACGCAGCAAGGCCAAAAGGTCCAGGACGTTATCATTCAAGTCGTCGAGAGAGCAGACCTCGACGTGAACTACGGCCTTCGCTACAACGTGGTCGGTAGCGAACAATCGGTCAGCACCGAGACCGAGCCTCGATCGACCGGTTTGGAGGTCGTCTCCCGCGTCAACTTCGTCAACCAGTTCGGTCGCGGCACCAACTTCGGCGTATCGGTTTTCTTTCAGCCCAAATTCCAGCTCTACCGAGTCACGTTCCGCGTCCCGACGTTCTTGGGACACCGCATCGTGACCGAGCTCTTCGCGAACACCGAACGAGACGAGGAACGCTTCGGGCTCGAGAACTTCGAGACCCGGAGCGACGCGGTGACGTTTCAACAAACCAAGAAGCTCACGGACTCTCGCCGCGAGAAGTTCGCCCTCCAGTGGAACGTCCGCTTCGGACGCTTCCGAGCCAAGCGCTTCGACGAAATCGGAGTCCTCCGCGACATCGATACGAACCGCCTGCGCTTCGGCGTGTCACTCATCGAGGATCGGCGAGACAGTTTTGCCAATCCAACCAGGGGACGCTTTTGGAACATCACCCTTCAGGCGGTCCCCGAGATTTTGGGCTCCGATGTCGCCTACCTCCGTCTCTACGGTCAGTTCTTCTATACCTACCCCGTCGCGAAGTGGCTCGTGTGGTCGTCCGGAATCCGAATGGGATTCGCCAAAGGCACCAAAGAATTACTATTGATGGAGGATCGGTTCCAAGCGGGTGGCGCTAATTCGGTCCGAGGGTTCAAGCAGAATACACTCGGGCCATCCGTCATCATCGGGCAGGCCCAAGACGCCCAAGAGCGTCTCTACGTTGGCGGACAGGCCGTGAGTGTGTTCAACCAGGAACTGCGTTTCCCGATCTACAAGGCGTTCCACGGTGGCGTCTACTGGGACGCGGGCAATGTGTTCGCGTTCGCCAATCAGTTCCGCCTCTCCGACCTCCGCCAAAGCCTTGGTGCCGGTCTACGCTTCGTCCTACCCTTCGGCGCCATCCGCTTCGACTGGGCCAAAGCTTTGAACCCGCAGCCGCAAGACGAAACAACCCGATTCCACTTCAGCTTCGGCTACGCGTTTTGAGCTCATATCGAGCTTCGTAGCTCCGACGAGGAACTGACGAGGTGGCACATCTGTGCCTCTCGACGGCGTCGACGCGGGTACTCGAGACGTTCGAGTTTCTCACTCACCGCCGCGTCGATCATCGACGCGAGGTCATGTCCCGGCATGAGCCCCTTGAGGCGTTCGAGCTTGCCACGAAGCTCACCGCTCGCGGTGAACTGCACGATTTAGCGTGCCGGAGCGAGCGGCTCGAGCTTCTCGCGATGGTCCCGAGATTCGGCGGCGGGTTTGCTCGGAGGTTCCGGATCACTACGTCCGGCCGTAGTTGGCACAAACGCGAACTGAACGTCGTTCTCGACTGGACCGAGGAGCTGACGCGCCCATGATCAGAGGGAACCCTCGTCCACTATCGGATCGTCGATGCGCTTGGCGCCGGTAGTCACGAACACCGGTGCCATGCTCGTAGCACATCGTAGACTCGCTTAGGAGCCGCTCGACGCCCCTTCTTGTTGTGTCGACCGACCGGCCCGCTACGAACGACGCGACCCTTTAGTCGAAAGTTTCTATCAGGACGGCCACCCCTCGGCGACGTCGACGACGACCCGCCCGATCCGACCGCGGTCGAGCTGGCGTTTGAGGGCGGAACCCAAGTCGGCGATCTTGTGACAGGAGTCGATCGGCACTTCGAGCCCATCGCTGAGCCAGCCGCCGACCAATTCGAGGTCTGCTCGCTTGGAGGCGACCTGGACGAAGCGGCAGCGCTTGGAGGTGAACAGTGCGCGCGCCATGCCCATGACCAAGGCCGCATCCGGCAGCGTGGTGACGTACGTGCCGCCGGCCCGCAGTGCCTTCGCACAGCGGCCAAACGAGCTCACGGCCGGGGTGTCGAAAATCACGTCGTAGGCCGATCCGGCATCGAGCACGTCAGCCTTTTTTCGGTCGATGACCTCATCGGCTCCGAGAGCCTCGACGCGTTCGACGTCCTTGGTACTGCACACGCCGGTGACATGGCCGCCAAGACGCTTGCCGATCCCGACCGCGACCGAGCCGATGCCGCCGCCCGCCCCGATGATCAACACCTGGCCGCCTTCACCGAGCTCTCCGAGGTCTCGCAGCGACTGCAAGCTCGTCATCGCGACGGTGGCTGCAGCCGCGGCCACCTGGTACGGGACATCGTCGGGTTTGGCGGCAACAGACGCGCGCGGCGACGTGACGTACTCGGCGAATGCGCCCTGCTTTTGGGACGGGGAGTACGCGAGGTGGCCCCACACGGCGGCACCTTCATCGATGTCGGTCACGCCGTCACCCACGGTGTCGACGGTGCCCGCGACGTCCCATCCGAGCACGAGTGGCGAGCTCTTCGCGTGCAGAAATCGCCCCACGAAGTCTCCGCTGATGACCTTTTCTTCCCCCGCGTTGACCGCCGACGCGATCACCTTGACCCGCACTTCGCCCCGGCCCGGCGTCGGCTTGGGGAGTTCGGTCATCTCGACGCCGTCGCCGGTCGCTCCCATGACTCGCATTGTCTCGGCCATGCTCACTCGCCTTGCATGCCGCGAGCCATCCCCGTTGTTTCACCAATCTCGATCAGGTGCCCATCCGGGTCGCGTACGTAGGCGCGGATTTCGGCCCCTCGATCCCAGGGGTCGGTCAGAAACTCGATGCCATGCTTCCGAAGCCGCTCACGTGTGGCTTCGATGTTGGCTACCCGCACATTCGCTCCCGTAGTCAACGCGGTCTTTCCAGTCATGCTCTCCATTCCCAGAGCGAAGGTGGGAGTCGGCTTCGTCACGCCGCCCTCACCCAAAGCGAGGATTGGGCCATAGTAACCCCAGAGCAACGCAATCTACCTAAATTCCGCATGACGAGCGGCTTGGGCCGAGATCTCAATCAAAAATGCCACGATCGACATACCGCGCCGCAGGCTTTACGATCGTATATGGCTCGACGAGGTCCATGGCTCAGCTTGACCGCCCTGCTGGCGATTACTGGGTGCAACGACGTCGCGGCCTCCGCGAAAGCGGTCAAACCCGACTCCGAAGCCGCAATGTCAGAAGACGTGCGCCGAATGCACGAGCGTTTGATTGCGTTGAGCGAGGGCGAGGGCTCACCGTCGGATCTCCGCCTCGAGTTCATGGATGGCGGGATGGCTTCGCACCGCAGTTTCAATATCGAGGGGGGTACGCTCGTCAGCAAGGAGTGGAAGTTTCCCGGCTCCCCGATGATTCACCGCGAAGGGAGGGTGACCGACTCGAGGGTTTCCAAGCTGCTCCAACAGCTGATCGCGCAGCAGTACTGGACTTTTCAAGGCACCCGATTCATCCCGGACGCTCCGATGTTCTTGTTCCGTTTCTACTACGGAAACTTGAAGTATGTAGACTTTCGGTGTGGCGCTGAGGAGTATCAAGAATCCGAGGCGCGTGCCGCGATCCGCAGCGTGTTTCTAGAGTTTGTTTTCGAAACCGAGATGAAGACGATTCCAGCTGAGTAGTCGCCAGGGCTGTCCCCTGATGGCTGTTCAAATTGTTGGCGCCGCTACACTACACTCCGTCATTTGAAATACTCCGCACTAGTTCCGTATCCTCCGCTAGGTGTCACACGCCGCTCCGGTCTTTACGCTTCACGCCATCTCCCGGTCCTTCGGGCACGAGGCGCTCGTCCGCAAAGAGAAGTTGCTGAGAAAGATTGCGTCTCAGCGCCAGTTTCGAGCCAAGGAGCTTGCCTGTCTGCACGACACCTTGAACTTCATGCGCGCCTATCCCGACAACGCGCGAATTCTCCGGCAGACCACCGAGCTCGTGCCCAGACTGCGCGAGAACGCCAAGGCCGCGACGCTTCGGAACACCGGATTTCCCGGCAGCTCGAACTCTCACCCCTATTCATACGCCGTGTTGCAGAGGATGGTGCGGCTGTTTCCCGGATGTCTCGAGATCGATTGGAACGAGGTGGAAGAGACCCGGTCGCTCGAAGAAACGCTTTCGTTGCTGGTGACTCTCGGGGAGAACCAAGGTCTCGAAGATACGCGGCTCACCCTGCAGGAGTGGCTCGAAGGGTGCAAGGCGAACGACGAACAAACCGGTCTCGAGCTCGTGCTCGAGATGCTGGACTACTCCATGTTTTCTCCACGAGCTCAGACGAGCCTGTTCGAAATTTGCGAGCTTCCCGTTGTCTACCATTTACGCTTACCCGGCTCCGGTCGTTGCGAAGTCGTCTTCCCCCCCGCGAGACTTCACTACCAGAAACGAGATATCCGTCGCGAACGGTTTGATCTGACTCGGAGGATCCTCGCGCCCATCGGAAAAATCTCGACGATGAGCAGGGCTCACGGCAGAAAGCTCATCGACATCTCACTCGCCGCGTTGTGCTCCCGCAACCTGGAGATCTACCCGCTCACCAACGCCAATCCTCGCGATGTGACCGTCGCCGACTGCGGCCGAGGCCTACAGGTGGTGTTGGTAGGCGTGCTTCCCGAGTTTCGAAGCGTTCTCGAATCACTCTTTTTCTTTCTGATCCTCAAAAACGGTGTTCCCATCGCCTACGGACCGGCCGGCGTCTTTCTGGGCTGTTGTGAAATGGGCATCAACCTTTTTCCTGAGTTCAGAGGCGGTGAGATTCGCTATCTCTACGCAGAGTTCATGCGGGTGCTGCACCACGTCCTCGGGGTTCACTATTTCTTCCTCACCCCCTACGGCATGGGCGAGGACAACGAAGACGCGATTCGCAGCGGCGCTTTTTGGTTCTACCGAAAGCTCGGCTTCAAGACAACGAATCCCGAAGTCGAGGCCCTGGCCCAGGTCGAAGAAGCGAAGATGAAGGCCGAGTCCAGCTACCGCTCGAACACTCGGACGTTGCGCCGGCTAGCGCAGACAGAAGCAGTGCTCGATTTCTCCCACGGCTCGTGCAAGCCGACGGACTTCGGGAAACTCGGTCTCTTGCAAAGCCGCTACATCACCCAACGGTTTCGCGGGGATCGCCGACGAGCCGAGGCGCACAGCGCCGCAGCCGTAGCAAAATTGTTGGGCATCTCCCACGAAGGAAGAGCGCTGCGAAGCCTTGCACCGATGCTTTACATGATCCCGACTCTCAGAGCGTGGAGCGCTGAGGACAAGGCGCACCTTGCTGAAATCATCCGCGCCAAGGACAGCCGTTCCGAAATACGAGCCACACGGCTGTTCTCCCGTCACTCAACCTTCCGCGCTGCGATCGCCGCTCTAGCCCAGACGGGCGACGAGATATGACCAGAGCCCCCCGATTCTAGGAGCTCGACGTTTCCATCAGGTGTTCAGTCCGCCGACTCGACTTCAACTCTCGCGTCGTTGAAACAGGCGCCGCCGGCGACTTCGTTCACGTGAGCGGGCGTCAATGCGGTCGCGAGGCGCCCGTTCAATGAGGATTTCATCCACGCGCCTTTCGGCAACTGCACAACGCCAGCGCGCACGTGAGCATCGACGAGAACCGGGCACTCGACCTCGCCCAGGTCGTTGAAGACTCGGACGCGATCGCCACTCGCGATGCCGCGCGATGCGGCGTCGTCCGGGTGGATCGTCAACTTCATCGACGCCAGATTGAACTCTCCCAGCGTGCTGCTCACGGTCTTCGATGTCGCTGGCGAAATGAGGGCCAACGGATACGCCTTCGACCGAACCGGTCGGTACTCGTACGGGGTTTTCCCGAGACAGCCGGGCGTCAGCTGGATTTTCCCGTCGCTCGTGCCCGGAAACACGTTTTCGAACTGGATCGGCGATGGGCCGTCGAAGTCGTAGCCATGGACTTTGCCGTCCCGCAACGGCTCGGGCGAAACCGGTTTGCCGTTCAAACGAATCGCAGCGATGACCTTGGCCAGCGTCTCGTCGGCGCTCCATCGAAACGCTTCGTCTTCGAAACCCATCGCTCGTCCCAGCTCTTGGAAGAGCTCAGGATTCGTCCGCGTTTCGCCTCGGGGCGCGATCACGGGCTTGGTCGCACCGACGACGTAGTTGCCATAAGAGCGTTTGAGCTCACGGTGCTCCAGAAACGTCGTTGCCGGCAAAAGGATGTCCGCGTAGCGCGCGGTGTCGGTCATGACTTGCTCCGACACCACCGTGAACAAATCGTCGCGTGACAATCCGCGCATGACGCCGTTTTGGTCCGGGACTGTCGCAACCGGATTGCAGTTGTAAACGAACAAGCCTCGAATCGGCGCCCCTGCAAGCCGACCGGGGTCGTTCAAAGTCGACGCAAGCTCGGTCATGTTGATGGTTCGGGTGGTCGACGACATGTCGTCCCACAGGCGCGACGTTTCCAAACCGCCCGCGCCACTGTTGCTGAGGGTGTACCCCCCACCGAGTTGGCCGAACTTTCCCAACAGCGCCGGCATCGCGAGGATGGCGGCGACAGCATGGCCTCCGTTGCGATTGCGCTCGAGACCCCAGCCGCAGCGCAATAACGCCGGCGATGCTTGAGCGAAACGATCCATGAGCTCTCGCACGCCGGCGATTTCAACCCGTGCCTCTTCCGCTGCCTTTTCGAGCGGCCACGAGGCCGCCGCTGCCAAAAGCGGGTCCAAACCGGCGGCGTGCTCGGAGAGGAAACTTTCATCGAGCTTGCCGGCCTTCGCCCAAGCATGGGTCATCCCGAGCGCAAGCGGCAGATCCGCCCCGGGGTAAACCGGCAAGTGCAGGTCAGCGAGATCCGACGATAGCTGCTGTATGGGATCCACGACAACAATGAACGCGCCCCGGCGCTTCGCCTCTCTCAGATACGGGACTAGATGGATGTTCGACGCCTTGGGGTTCGCACCCCACACGAGGATGCACTCGGCCTCCGGATAGTCGGAGAAGGCAACGCCCGCCATCTTGCCGTACATGTCCCGAGCCACGGCCGTCGTCGGCGCCGCGCAGATCGTCTTGTCGAGTCGCGAGGCCCCGAGCCGAGCAAAGTAAAGACTATCGATAAGCTCGTCGGTCATGAACCCGTTCGAGCCACCGTAGAAGAAAGGGAGAATGGCTTCGCCGCCGTCTTGTTCACGGATCGCACGAAAACGCTCGGTGATCGTCGCGATGGCTTCGTCCCAGGAAATACGTTCGAACTCTCCGCCGCCCTTGGGGCCGACGCGTCTCATCGGGTGGAGCACGCGGTCTTCGTGGTACACACGGGCGCCGAAGCGCCGTACTTTGGAGCAGATGAACCCGCCGGTAATCGGGTTTCCGTCACCCGGCCCAATCTTCTCAATCGCGCCGTCCCGGACGGTGACCTCGAGCGAACAGGTGTCCGGGCAATCCAGAACACAGGAGGTCTCGACGATCTCGGTTCGCGGCACGAGCGCTGTCTAAGGCTCGCTTTCGGCGATCCGGAGTGCCTCCGCGACTCCGGCATAGTTGGCTGCGATGTCCACAGGATCAGCCTCTTTTCGCCAAAGTATCCATGGGACGTACTCTCTCAAGTAGCCGAACGCCAGGGTCAAATCCGGTCCCCACCGCCGGGTACCGAGATAGCTCGCGATAGCATGCGCTACGCGGTCCTTCTGCCTCCGATTCTGGGTGAACACCGTCGGAACGCCGCGCCAGCCGATGCGCTCTTCGAGCTCGTTTTCGGGCAAGTACGCCAACTCGACGAGCTCGTGCTCCGAAAACCCGGTCAGAAACACGTACGGGAAATCCCTGAGATTCTCGATGCTGACGCTCAACGGCATACTGGCCAACAAAAAGCCCAGAATCCAGTTCCGCCTCGTCGTCATTTCTGCCCCCTCAGAGACACCCGCATTCTACGTCAAATACCCCGAGAGCCGGAAACGTCAAAAGCCGTATTCGACCCCGGCGTAGAAACTCCGCCCCGGCTCGGCGATCCGCATCCTCGTAAACGGATTCGCAGCGTTGAGATGCGTCGCATATTGCTCATTGGTGAGATTGAGCAATCCCAAACGAACGCCGAGTCCGTCGGTCAGCGAGAAGCCGCCCCGGAGGTCGAGTCGCTCCCACGCGGGAGTCGGCATCTCGAACCGCGTCGTCGCGACTCGATCCTGGCTGCTGTTCGCGGTGAGCTCGAGCTCCGCCCAGTAACGCCCATCTTCGGTTTTGACCTTGCCGGCCAAAATGAACTTGAGCGGCGGAATTCCGAACGCTGGCTCCTCGAACGTCTCGTCTTGCGCCCAAACGTAGCTCAGCAATCCACGGAGCTCGAAGTTCGATGCAATCGGTGAGTTGGCGTAAGCCTCATACCCGTAAAACTGCGCATCCCCGTTGATGTAGCGGTAGACGACGTCCGGGCTCAGTGGAAGCCGTTTGCGAACATCCGGATCCGGCACGACGGTGATGTAGTCTTTGATGCCGCGGCCGAAAACGTCGAAGCCCAACGTCGCACGGTGCGCGAGAAAACTCGTACCGATGTTCCATTCGAGGCTCCTCTCGGGCAACAGCGCAGGGTTTCCGAGAAACTCCGCCGCGTTTTGGAATTTCACCGCAGGAAAACGATCCGAATAACGTTCCAGCGCGTTCGCGGTACGCACCGCACGGCCCACGCCCAACGATAGCATCCACCGAGGATCCAGTTGATAGGTCGCGTTCACGGCGGCGCTCACGTTAGTCTCGGTCTGATCGAGCTCGCCTTCCGTGTTCTCGGTGAAAAAGTCTGACACATCGCCCGCGGATGCGTCGACCCCGTCGACTCGTAACGTGCCACCTATTTGCGCCTTGCCCATCGAATAGATCACCTGAGCGTAACCGCCAATGTCGTTGATTTTCGCCTCGGGCCAGACAATATCGTCGAAGATGACCATGCCGTTCGACCGGCGCGAAACCGTTCGCTTCGCATTCTGCTCGAGGTTGTAGAAATCGAAGCCCACTTTCCAATGGATGTCGTCGGCGTCACGCGCAAAAAACGCACGGCCCCCAGTCGTGTCCGCCGACGCAGGCAGGTCGATTTGAAGTCCGAACGGAGGGACGCGGCCCGGCATATCCAGCGCCGTCGGCTTGTTGTCGTTGTTCATCAAGTGCTCTTTGTTGTTCACGAAAAACTGAGCGAAGAGCTGCCCGTCTCCTCCGCGATCCCAGTCGAAGTCGACCGAATGGGATTGCGTCTTGAAGAACGTCGCGTCGAGGATTCGGCCCGGGAAGTCGAGATCACGTTGCTCCTGGTATCCGCCTGAGTACTCGAGCGTCGTCTCGGGGTTCAGCAAGTATCCGAAGTCCCAACGGGTATCGAACGACTTGTAGCCCGCCGGCACCAACTCGCCCTCGCCGTCATCGTAGTCATTGCCAATTCTCGTATTGTGCGACGCGGTGAACCTTAGCTTATCGTTACTACCGTACGCGGTGACGTAGCCGTCCGAGGTGTCACCGTTCGCGCCGTAGTTGTAGCCGAGCCGCCCCCCAGCCTGGAAGCTGCCGCTTCTGAAATTCGGCCGGATGGTCTCGAGCTGAATGGCGCTCATCGCTCCCGCGCCCCACGACAACGCATACGGTCCTTTGACAATTCGAATGGACTGCACCGCGTGCGGGCTCAAATGGCTGATGTCCGAGTCCATGCGCGCCGGACCCGCGGCGAACGTTCGCGTCCCATCGACGAACATAGCCACCTCGGACTCCTGGAGGCCGCGGATCGTAGGATCCATGTTGATAGCCCCTCGCCGCGAGGAAAAATTCGACGGCTGTTCGCGCATGAACTCTCCGACGTCTTGCGCAACCTGATTCTCCATCTGCCGTCCTTCGATTTCGGTGTCGATCGCGAGCTCGGGCATGGTTGCCCGTACGCTGACTTGTTGAACAAACGTCGCGAGCTCGAGCTGAACTACGAGCGCTGCCGATGACGGCAACGTGACGTCGACATTGGACACGGCGAACCCTCGTGCGTCGGCCGATACGCGATAAGGACCGGGGCTCAGACCAGCGAAGCGGAACGCTCCACTCGCGTCGGTTTCAACGCTTGCCTCGAACGCTCCATCCTCCGAGCGTATCGAGACCGCGGCGCTGAGAATCGCTGCGCCCGTCGAATCCTCGACGCGGCCTTCGAGAGTGAGATCGTCCTGCGCAACCGCGGCCGTCGCCAGGCACGCGAACAGACACAACTTCCAAACAAGATTCATGACGTGGACTCCTCGAGAAAAACAAACACCGGCAATCGCACGGTATGCGATTGCTAATTTCGTTGTTGGTTACAGGTGCGGCGTTGTTTCTATGGGAGGTCCGCGGGGTGAGGCTGGGGTCTCTAGCTCGCCACTCTCGTCGGCGAAGACGGACGTCCGAGGAGCGGCGCGGCTCGTTCGAACGGCGCCCGCCTGCTGGCGACGGGTCGCTCCAACGGACTGCGATCGCGCGTGCGACAACACCCCGCAGGTTTCACGACAGGAGTCGGACGGAGGCTCGACGGCGGTGATGAAAAGATCGACCACCGGTTCGTGCATATGGGAACCATGAGAACCATGTTCGGAGACGTCCGCATCCTGGGTCGCGTCTCGATGCCCTCGGCCACGCTCGCAAAAATCCTGTTCTTCGCAGCACGCGTGAGAGCAATGGGCTCCACCGAGAGAAACGAGGCTCCCACTGACACCCGGGGCGAGCCCGAGGATGAGCACGAAGGCTAGCAACCGCCGTGACTCGTTCATCACGCGACCAGTCTAGCCCAACTCGCGCGAACCAGTCGGCGGTGCGAAAGACGCAGCCAGGAGCGCGACGAGCCCAAAGACGATGGCGGCATCGGCGAGATTGAAAATGCCCGTTCTGAGCTCTCCGACACCAATCCGCAAAAAATCGATAACGCGGCCGTCGCGAAGTACTCGGTCGATGAGGTTTCCGAGGCCCCCGCCAACGATCAGCGACCACCCAACGAGCTCTAACCTGCTCTCCGCTCGATGGAGCTTGACGACGAACAGGGCGAGCAACGCAGAGACGCCGACGGTGAACAACCAGAAACGCGCGGTCTCGGTGAGACGGGCCCCGAGTCCCAGGAAGGCACCGGAGTTTTCCGCATACAAGAAGACGACCGAGCCACCCATGTACGGGTGAGGTCCCAGCCCTTCAAGAAGCTCGGCGGCGAGCCGCTTCGAAGTCTGGTCGCAGGCGACCGTCAACAACAGGAGCGGGATCACGAAGAGCCAGCGGCGTCTCACGAAACTTCCTCAATCACGGAGCGGAACATTTTTCCGTCGTGCATTGCTCGAGCTCCAAAAGACGCCGTTTCGTTTCGAGACCGCCGCCATATCCGGTGAGATCGCCGTTTTTTCCTAGCACCCGGTGGCAGGGAATGATGACCGAGACCGGATTTTGCCCGTTGGCCGCACCGACCGCACGAAAGGCTCGAGGCCGCCCCACACGACGAGCGAGCTCGGTATAGCTGACGGTCTTGCCGAAGGGGATCGCAACGAGCTTCCTCCAAACGCGCTGTTGAAACTCGGTTCCGCGAGGATCTAGCGGCAAATCGAAACAATCGCTCTTGCCGGTGAAGTAGGCGTCGAGCTGTCGTTTCGTCTCTCGCAGCAGCGCGTCCCGGTTAGCCTCGACCCAGTCGGGAAGCGGAGTCGATCGTTGCCGCCCGCGCGCGAAGGCAAGCCACGTTAGCCCCTTCTCATCGCCCGCAATCAAGACGCGGCCGAACGGGCTATCGATATAGCGATACTTCATGAAACGGACGCGAGTTTTAACTCCAGCGGCCCGAGCACACTCTTCGCGAAGGTTTGGACGAGGTGGTCTGTATCGCGATAGCGGTAAGGATCTTTACCCCAAATGCCGGGAAGCTCCACGAGCTCTTCTCCTTCCGGCATGATAGCTTGATGCGGCAGCCCCCGAAGAGAAACACCGAACGGCTGGATGTCGCTCATAAACTCGCGACTCCCAGCAAGATCCGGGATGATGAACCGAGCGAGGTGCGCCAGGTTCTCGATCACCGCGCGCAGTTTTGCGCCCACGGGATTTTCCAGATCGATGGTGACCGGTGCGTAGCGCCGGCCTCTAAGCTGGTCACGGACAGCATCGAGATGGGGACGGCGCCATTCCGGAAAGCGACCGAGCACCAGCACCATTCTCAACGAGTTCGGTGCAATGAGCTCGCGCCACCGCGCCTTCATGAGGAGCGTCTCGAGAAGCTGGACCATCTCCAGATCGTCGACAAGAATGGCCGCTTCGTCCGCCGGCGTGAGCGCAAGATTCGACGTGACGGCGCCATCTTGCCGGAGCCCCGATAGCGTGACTCCGTCGAGTCGGCAATCCTGCAGCACTGCCTGCTCGAGATTGCAGTCCATGAACAGGGCGCGCGACATCCGGCACCGCGCCAGCTTGGCACCCCCGAAATTCGTTCGCACCAACTCGGCTTCCACCAGGCTCGCGCCGGTGAGGTCTGATTTCGAGAAATCCGCTTCCTTCAGACACGCCCGATTCAGATTCACCTGGCTCAAGTCAGCGCCTGCGAAACGGCTTCGTTCCAGCCGAGCTCGTTCGAGATTGGCGAGGGGTAACTGTGCCCCGCTCAAGTCGGCCTGCATCAGCTCCGCCGCCACCAGACTCGCCCCCGTGAGGTTCGCGTCGTAAAGAATCACCCGTTGCAGATGCGCACGAGCCGCTTCGGTTCGGGTCAGGTCGGCCCCTCGCAGGTTCGCCATCGACAAGCGAGCCCCCTCGAGATTTGCGCCCGGCAGCTTGGCCCCCTCGAGACTCGCCGCCGAGAAAACCGCTCCCTTCAAGTTCGCGACCGGGAGCTGGGCCCCATCGAGCTGGGCCTTCGATCCGTTCGCCATCTGAAGCTGGACCCCGGAAAGATTGGCGCCCCTCAAACGAGCCGAGACCAGGTTCGCACGGGTGAGATCTGCACCCGTCAGGTCTGCGTCGTTCAGAGTGGCCTCTCCGAGCTGAGCGCCAGTCATGCGGGAACGGTGAAGGGTGGCGCCGTCGAAATGAGCCCCCCGGGCCTCGACCTGGGAGAGTTGCGCGTCCGTTAGGATGGCGCCTTCCAGCTTGGCCTCGGCCAGGTTAGCCCCGGTGAGATTGGCGCCGCGGAGATCCGCCTCGCGTAGATCGAGGCTCGAAAGGTCCGCACGAGACAGATCCGGCGTGCGCGCGTCAGGGCCCTCGTCCCGATAACGATTCCAGGCCTCCGGTCCCCGGCGCAATATTTCCAGCAGTTCGGGCTCTGCCATGGGCAGGCATTGTATCCGGAACTGGAGCTCCGCGTCTTCGATTAATCAGGAAAGAGTGCCGGCCGGCAGGCTCCCATCAGGAGGCCGTGAAGGCTTCTTTCACCAGGGAGGCACCGGTTAAGGGTCACGGCGTCGGAAAGAGCGCGCGGACCGAAGAGCCCTTGTCGAGCTTGCTCACCAGCGTCACCGCGCCTCGGTGAGCCCGCATCACCCCGAGTACCGTCGCGAGACCGAGGCCACGGTGCTGAGCCTTCGTACTGAAGAAGGGCACGAAACTCTTCGCCAACGTTTCCTCGTCCATGCCTACGCCAGTGTCGGTAACTTCGAGGTACACGTAGCTTCCTGGCGATTTCCCCTGCCCCAAGTAGGCATGCGCAAGCGCCGCGGCATCGAGCTCCATCGTCCCCGTCGAGATCTGCACCCTGCCGCCGCCCTCCCCAAGCGCCTCGGCGGCGTTGTTCGCGAGCGCGAGGACGAGGTCCCGGATGAGCCGCGCGTCGCCGCGCACGAGCGGGAGCGAATCGGACACCGCCGGAAGCTCCATCGAAACGTCAGGGAGCACCACCGAGCGAAGAGAATGTTCGAGGTCCGAGAGGACCGCACCGAGTTGAACACGGTGGCTGTCGACTTGTCCGTTGCCGGAAAAACTCGACAGCGTGTTGGCCAGAGCACTCGCATCGAGAGCGGCTTCCTCGATCTCTTCCACACCTTGGCGCAGTGGCGAGTCGACCGGCAGCTCCGAGAGCGCGACACCGGTTTGAGAAAGAATGCCCGCCATGAGAGGCTCCACGGCGCATGCGACCCCCTTCGCCAACAGCTCCATCCCCTCGACCTTCTCGAGGCGATGATACTTGGCCCGCTCAGCCTCCGTTCGTTCGTGGTCCAGAGCGAGTTTTTCGTTTTGTTGCTTGAGCTGCACGATCTCGGCTTGAAGACGCTGTTGCACCTCTAGCTGAGCGACTCGATGTTGATCAATTCGGGCCACTGAGTCGCGAGCCTGACGCAGCTGCGTCTCACGCCGATCGGTCACGTCGCGCAGGATTCCAATCCCACCGAGGATCTCGCCGCTTTCTTCCGTCAGCGGTGAGTAGTGGCCATCGAAGTAGATCTGACCACCCGTTTCGCCGTGAGTGAACCCACGATTGCGTGACGTCGTCGTGGTCCCGGCGAGCGCATCGCGAAAATACCGGTCTTCCCCTAGCTCCTTGAGCTGGGGGATCGCGTCGAAGGCGTTTTTCCCGAGAAGGGCGTTCCGCCGTATTCCCAACATGCGCTCCATCGCCGGATTCCAGTAGGTGATGTTGAAGCTACGGTCGAACGCCATAATGCCGTCGACGCTCTTGTGGACGAGGCGACTGAAGAAACCCCATTGTCGACGGAGACGGTTTTCCAACCGTTTGCGTTCCGTGATGTCCCGGGTCACGAGCAGCAAAAGCTCCTCATTGTCGACCGTGGCGAATCCGATAGAGGCTTCTACCGAGAACCGCGATCCATCGCGTCGGCGGTGAACGCCTTCGAGGTAGGTAACGTCGTGCCCGTTGCGGATACCCTCGACCCAGTCGTGCCAGGCGCTCGCGGGTGTCAACGGCAGGCCCACTTCGATGTGATTGAGCGATAACTCGAGAAGCTCCTCCCGCGAATAACCAAGCACTCGAGTCGCCGTCTGGTTCACATCGAGGAAGCGACCGGTGTAAGGCTCCACGACGAGAATCGACTCTCCCGACTGGTCCAAGAGCTTGCGGAAGCGTTCTCGCTCGAGCTCGAGCCTCTTTTTTGTGGTGATCTCCTGAAACACCGCCATAACGTCTTGCTGGTAGTGCTCCAGGTCGTCCAGGGTCCGGGTGGCCTCCACGGTCGCTCGAATCGAGCGTTCGAGGCGGTCGGCGTTGAGTTGGGACTCGTCTCGATCGAGCTTCTGGGAAAGGGCCGCCAGAGTCTCTCGGTTCAAGGGGTGAGCAGACTGACCCTCCAGATTCAGGAGAATCCGCCGAAATTCCCGCAGATGCCCGAGATAATCATCCAAAACCCACCCCCTGACGAGCGATGACCCCACTCGTGAGGACCCCACCGGATCCGACCGCGTAAATCCGCCAGTGCCTCAGCATGACGTCGCGCTCGGTCCGGAATTTCCTCTACCAACCATGCACCACCCCGGTCGGTGGCGCCCCCCGTTCCCGCTCCCCCAACCGGAAGCGGACCGGCGAGAATGTACCTCGACCATCCCCCGGGAATCAACTTGCCTCCGGACCGCTCGGCCCGCTAACCTCCAACAGGACATCTACATGGTTAATCGTCGACAACGCTTCCTCGTGGTTCTATGCGCATGCGTCTCGTTGTCGGCGGCAGCGAATGGCGACGATCCGGACACGAACTTGGCGCGATGGTACGAAGAAGTCGGGCCGCCACGGCCCTCCGAGCCGTTCGGCCGCTACCTTGCAAGGACAGCACGCGTAAAACACGGAGTGAAATACGAGGAAGTTTCTCCGGAGATCGGCCCGGAGACGTTGCGCGTCGAGCTCGATGCTTTCGAGTGCGTCTCATTCATCGAGTCGTCCCTAGCCGTAGCCCGCTGCGGATGGTCCGCCGACCCCACACAAAGCTGCTTCGTCCGCGAGCTCGAAGCGACTCGGTATCGTAGTGGTGAGATGGGCGACTACGCGAGTCGCCTGCATTACTTCGTCGATTGGATCGCCGACAACGAACGTCGAGGACGCCTTTCGAACGTGACCGCCTCCTTGGGAGGCGAGCCAATGCAGAAGGATTTCTTTTACATCAGTCAGCGAGAGCTGAAGCGGACGTCCATCGATGCAAGCCAGCTCGCATCCTTGACCGATGCTATCGAGTCGACGGAGGCGCGCTTGAGCGCGACAACGCACTCGGTACTATCCCGGGAAAACGCTCCTGCGGTTTTGAACGAGCTACTCGACGGCGACCTCGTCGCCTTCGTGCGCGAGCGTCCCGGACTTCTCGTTCACCACGCCGGTCTCGTGTACTGGGCCGGCGGGACGCCCCGATTACTCCACGCCTCGAGCTACCACGGCCGCGTGGTCATCACCGTGCGCGATGTGACGAACTATCTCCTCAGACGCTCCGAACGGCGAGGCGTTATCGTCGCCCGCCCGACAACTCCACAAGAACATTGATTTCCGGTACATAATGTCGAGTTGACTGGCCGATAGCCGAAGGCAAATGAAACTAACTATGAGCTCAGACCGTATACCTGTTCGATTTAGGAGGACAACTTTGATGTGGCGCGCGCTCGCGTTCTCGTTCACGCTGATGGCTGTTTTGGCCCCTGGTGTTTTCGCTCAGTCCAAGTTCGAGCTCTCTCCGTTCGCCGGCATTCGCACCGCGGGCAGCTTCCGCGGCGACGACCAGTCCATCTCGTACAATATCCAGAGTGCCCCGACCTTCGGCGTGTTCGCGGACTTCATGGCGACCCGCCAGCTCGCGATCGAGTTCCTGTGGGCACACCAAGGCTCCACCGTCGACAAGAAGACCGCCGCTCTGGTTGGTGACGTGCCCACTCCGCCTATCGAAACTGAAGTGCCCGACGGAGAGCTATTTGACTTGGGGATCGACTACTTCCACGGCGGCATCCGCTTCGACGGCGGCAACGAGAAGTACACGCCCTACATCGCCCTAGGCGCCGGCGTGACCCGTTTCAATCCCGACGCCAGAGGCCGCGTACCCAACTTCGGCGACGACGTTGACACCGCCGCCGCGGCACCAAGCGTTACCAAGTTCTCGTTCTCCCTCGGCGCCGGCATCAACGCCTACCTCACCGAGCGTATCGGAGTCCGCTTCGACGCCCGCGCCTTCGGCACCCGAACAGGCGACCGCCAAGAAGACTTCGCCTGCGGCGTCTTCGGCTGCGTAACCTTCCAACGCGCATCCACTTTCTGGCAAAGTCACTTTGTTGGAGCACTAATAATCAAGTTCTAACATTCAGATTTCCAAAATAGGTACCCCGCACTACGTTCCTATTTGAGAAACGCGCGCAACAAATTCCTGGAAACCTCGAGTCGGTAGAACCGCGTCGAGCGGAAATCATCAATCGGCGACACATCTTCCTCCAAAAGCGCCGCCGCTTCCTCTACAACCTCCCCCGTCGGCTTCTTCCCTGCGACAAACGCCTCGACCGCCCGAAGTCTCTTCACCGTCGGTGCCATGCTCCCGAGCGCGAAGCGCAGCTCACGGATCGCTCCATCCGGACGTGTCCACAAAAGCCCAGCCGCGACCGTCTTCGAGATCGCCGAGGCCGCACGTGTCCCGACTTTGCGAAACAGCTGCCGCGTCGGTTTCCTGGGAGCGTCGACGTCGATCGACTCAATGAGCTCGCCGGCCCCGAGCGAAGTCTTTTTGACGCCCTCGAAGACTTCGATAAACGGAAGCGTCCTTCGACCCGACGCCGAGCGCAGCCGAACCTTGGCATCGTAGACCGCCAGTGGCGGGAACGTATCCCCCGCGGGCGACGCGTTGGCGATGTTGCCCCCCAGCGTCCCACGAGTTTGGATCTGCCTCCCGCCGATGGTCGCGCACGCTTCGGCCAGGAGCGGAAGGTGCTTCTTTACGGAAGCCTCGTGCTGCAACTGCCAATGCGTCGTCAGTGCTCCGATCCGCAAGCCTCGGCCACTCACCCGCACGCGCTTCCAGGACGTGATGGCGCTGAGATCGAGAATCACGCGCCCGTTCTCGCCACCGGCGTTCCACGCCACCATGAAATCCGTTCCGCCTGCGAGAGGCACCGCGCTGGGCCGGCGCGCGAAAGCATCGAGGGCTTCTTCGATCGTGCGTGGCTGGAGCACCCGCATGCCAGCTGGATCGCCCCTCATTTCTTTTTCGTCCTCCTGCGAGCGCTCGTGCGAGTTTTGTCCCGCACGGTCGCGACGACGGAGCTGACGATGTGCTGATAGCCGGTGCAACGACACAGATTTCCGGCGAGAGCCGTGCGGATCGCATCGAGATCGTCACGCCCTCCGTCGCGCACGAACGCCCACGCGCTCATCAACATACCCGGAGTGCAGATGCCGCACTGAGCGCCGCCCTCGGTGAGAAACGACGCCTGCAGCGGGTCGAGAGCATCGGGGTCACCGAGTGCTTCGACCGTCTCGACGCGTGCTCCGTCCGCCTGGTAAACGGGGATCAGACACGAGTTCACCAACTCGCCGTCGACAAACACGGAGCACGCTCCGCACTCTCCCTCCCCACACCCTTCTTTTGTCCCGGTGAGGTCGAAGTCCTCGCGCAGCACATCGATGAGACGTTTGAAGCGCCGGCCTCTGAACGAGCGCTGCTTGCCGTTAACTTTGAGCTGAATCATGAAGTGCCTGACAAAGCCGCTCGGGCAGAATCGGAAGCTCGGCCATGAACAAGCCGGTGGCGTCGTAGATCGCGGCCGCAACCGCCGGAGCGGGAATATCCATCGGAAGCTCGCCGACCCCTTTCGCACCGAATGGACCCTTCGAGTAGGGCTCTTCGACGATGGTGACGTCCATCGTCGGCATATCTAAGGCCGTTGGAATAATGTAGTTGGTCAACTGCGCGTTTTGCATGACGCCGCGATCGTCGACAACCGTGTTCTCGAGGAGCGCATATCCGAGAGCCTGCGCCGTGCCTCCGATTATTTGCCCTTCGACGAGGAGAGGGTTGATCGCCTTGCCGACATCCTGCGCGGTGATGACGTCGCGAACCGTCACTTCGTAGGTCGTTTTGTCGATTTCGAGATCAACGACCATAGCCGCGTAGCTGTAGACCCCGTAGGCATCTCCTCGATAAGTCTCCTCGTCCCAAGTGACGTCGCCGGGCTTTCGGTATTGCTCGACGAAATCGATCGATCTCTTCTTTCCACACGCGCGTGCGGCCGACGTCGCGAGCGCCTCGCGCGTGAGTGGCCAATTGGCACCTGCTTGTACGAGTGCCTTCTTGAGTTTTTTTGCGGCCTTGTGCAACAGGCCACCGACGACCATGCACGTACGACTCGCAACGGTAGGTCCCGAGTTCGGGACTTTGCTCGTGTCCGGGGTCTCGACATCGATCCAATCGTAGGGAACGTCGAGCGCGTCGGCCACAATTTGAGCAAGGATGCTCGTCGTCCCCTGACCGATCTCGGTCGAGGCAGCATCGATACGAAGGGTCCCGTCGTGAACCAGCTCTATCCCCGCGCGGCTGCGCAAGAACACTTCGCCGCTCCCCGTGAACCCATCACCGTGAAACACCGTTGCAAGACCAATCCCACGCCACGTCGGCTTGGTCTTCGAGCCGTTCCAACGCGCGTGTTGCGATTTCTTCTGCCGAAACTTGCTGCGAGACAGCACACGGTCGAGCACGTTCTCGGCGCCGACGCTCTCGCGAAGCGTCTGACCCGTCGCGGTAATCGACCCGATGCGGAACAGATTCGTTTGCCGAAGCGAGACGGGATCCATTTTGAGACGTGAGGCAATCGCTTCCATCTGAAGCTCGGCGGCGAAGAGAGTCTGCGGCGCGCCGAATCCGCGAAACGCACCGTTCGGAGGCGTGTTCGTGGCGATCACTCGCCCAACGATGCGAACGTTCGGGCACTCGTAAGGTCCCGAGGCGTGAAGGATGCCTCGAGAGAGCACCACCGGGGACAGCGTCACGTACGCACCCCCGTCCATCAGAACGTCGATGTCCTGCGCGACGAGAGCTCCGTCTTTGGTGACGCCGGTCCGATGCCGAACACGAGCAGGATGGCGTTTCGTCGTCGCCCGCATGTCCTCGTGTCGGTCGTAAATCATTTTGACCGGACGTTTCGCTTTGAGCGCGAGAAGCGCCGCGTGGCCCGCGATCATGTTCGGGTACTCTTCTTTGCCACCGAAGCCACCGCCCGTCGTCGCCTGGATGACTCGGACTTTTTCGGGCTCTCGAGCAAACAACGGCAGCATCGCTTTGTGAACATAGAAAGGGCACTGGATCGAGCCCATCAGGACGAGCGTGCCGTCGTCTTCCTCCCACGCCGCCATTCCGTTGTTCTCGAGGTAGGCCTGCTCTTGATGGGGAACGCGGTACTCCTTCGAGACGATGACGTCCGCGTCTTTGAATCCTTGCTCGACATCACCTTTCGAAATCTCGAACCGTTTGAAGACATTGTCATCGCCGTAGAGGATGCGCTTGCCCACGAGCGCTTCTTCCATCGTGAGGACGGGATCCCACGGTTCATATTCCACTTCGATATGCGAGAGAGCTTCGTACGCCTTCGCCCGGTCTTTGTGCCCGAGCACGAGAATGGGCTCTTCCGCGTGATGGACTTCCCGATCGACGAGAAGCGGCTGGTCGACCTCGATGAGATAGACGTAGTTCTCGCCCGGAATGTCTTTGGCAGTAGCGACGACGACGCTGTCCCAGTCGTAGCTCGGGTCGAAGCGAATCTCTTTGATGACGCCCCGCGCAATACTCGAGCGCAGCGTCACGCCTTGGAGACAATTGGGAAGGTGGTAGTCGTCGACGTATTTGGCAACACCGGTGAGCTTCTCGGGGCCTTCTTTACGGCGAGAACTCTCGCCAACGCTCGACATGAGTACTTATCTTATGCTGTTGGAGAGTGATTCCGGTACCGTTATCGCGAGCTCGTCACCCAGGCACGAGCGATCGACAGTGAGCAGATGCCGCTTCCGCGACCTTGATCATGCTTGTGGAACTATCTCGGTTTACGCCCTCGACACCGCCGCGCTGAGCGGTCGCGACATCGTATCCACGAAACACGGCGGTCGAAACGAAATGAGATCGAAGGCGGAAGCCTTACATTACGCCCGCGCGACGGCGTCGCCCGGTCGCTGACACTGTACACGTGATCGGTTCGCGGCTCGGGAAGTGTTTCTCCCGAGCCGCACCGGTAATGCCTATTCTTCCGTCCCGTCGCTGGTACAGTCTTCGTCGAGGACGATATTGACGTTGTTGTTGATCTCGTCGAGGACGTCTTTGATCGCGTTCCGAGTCTCGCGGTCCGCGGGTAGCTCGTTGGCGACCGAGATCGCTTCGGTCAGAACCTCGCCAACATTCGAGAATCCCGCCCCCGTGTAGACAGTTCCTTCACTGATCAAGTTCGCCTCCAGGTTCAGCCCGAGCGTAGCGAGCTGTCGGAGCAGCTGGTCTTCCGGAAGTTTGTTGCCTCGGATACAGACCGCGTCGGCGATGGAGAGGCTGGCGAACCCGTTTACCATCGAAAGCTCTCCGGCGGCTGCGTCTTCGGCGAGTCTATCGAATTCCGCCGGGTCCATTTGGGGATGCTCACGATCTTGGTTTTGGCAATAAAAACCCGGAGAACGTGCCCCGGTGCATACGGGACCCGGGTTCACCAAGTTCCGCTGGGAAGCAAGTACGAGCTCGACTGGCGTCGACGTCGACGACTGCTCGGGGAGCGCAGAGGGAGACGTCTCGATGTCGCAGCCGGAAACGAACAGAGTTGAAAGCGCGAAAGTCCAGATAGCTAGATTGGTCTTCATGTGGCACCTCATTGGTTTTTGACCGTGGCGTTTTGCTTTTGAGTGACGCCGGATCTAAACGCATTCGTACCGCTGGTTTCTGTGAGGGCATGTGCGGATGTTTCCCTACGAACGGGTGGGGGGTATATACCTCAGTCACGGCCAGAGGGCCGCGTCGGGAGATGCCGGTCAGGATTGCGCCGCAACCCAGAGACGACGGAGCCGGTCTTCGATCTCTTCCCGTAGCCTCCGATGCGCTGTTTGCTCGCGCCGGTGCCGTTGACGGAGGACCTGCTTGATGTGCACGTCCACCTGTCTCAGGAACGTCGGCGACACCGCGTAGCCGTCGCTCTCGCAGGTGAGAAAGGGCATACCCTTCTCGTAACACACCGGCTCGAGGATGGCCTCGGCAATCCGGAATGGCAGGCAGTTGAACGGCCCGAGCAGGATGATGCCGTCGTAACCTTTTCACCGAGCCTCCGACCTGCTCCTCTATCAGCCTAAAGCCGGATACGAGCTCGACGATGACGCCCTGACCGACCCCCGCGAGTTTCTCGCGCGAGTCCTCATCCACGTGCCCGTGCCCAACAAACAATTGGTTCACTTATATGGCGCCTACGCCAATCGCGTCCGACAAAACTACAGGCAACAGATTCGTCACGATGACGAGACCACCCCGACCCCCTCCCGCCGCGCTCGAAACAAACGATGGGCCGAGCCCCTTGACCTGTGACCAATGCGGCGACGAGATGAAAATCCTTGCTTTCATCACCGAGCCCCACGCGGTTCGAAAAATCCTTGACCACCGAGACAAAACCGCCGCCGAGCCCAGAGCTCCCCCTCCGACAAACTTGCACTGTTGGAACATCTGGCGACGCGCCTCAGCGCTACCCGTCTGTCTCGAAATCGACAAACACCCCCGCCAAGCGCCAACATCTTCATCGCTACTGCTGGAGCCGCTCGCCCACACCGAAGGATTTCACTGCTCAACCCACTAATCGCTACAATTCACGCCGTGACCACAGCGGCGGCGAGATACGAATTCCTATCCGTATTGGGAACGGTGAGCTCTTAGTGTAACAGCTCAGCGCTCACCCGATCCCGTGCCGTTCGACCGTAGTCCTCACGATCCTGGATTCTCGTTGGAAACTCCAGCCGCTGCCTCGACCTACTCCTCCCGGCCGCCACTCCTCCAACTTTCGGCGGTCAGCCGTTCGAGGTCCTCGCGGTAAGTCTCCTCGTCGAACGTCTGTTGGACTTTGAGCATGTCGAACACGTAAGCGGAAAGGACCGAGCCGATCGCATGAAGAGCATCGTGCCTGCCGAGCCCTTCCGCCATCAAACGGTCGAGCGTTGTCGTCACGGGAAGCTCATCGCCCATCGCAATCTGGTTCTCCACGATGACGTGAACTAAAGCGTGCATGCGCGGGTTGGGAAGCTCTACACCAGCTCTCTCATGATAGTCTTCAATCAGTATTGCTTTCTCCCCCTCGTCCGTGGCTCGCCACTCGTCCACATCTACGTGCCTATCTGGATCGTATTTCAAGTCGATTCCCCACCGGCCCGCAAGCCTGTCCTTAAGCCTCAGTGTCTCATCGACAACGTGCGGGACCCATTCTTGTCAAGAAGCAAAATCTAGTCCGGACTAGGTGACGATCGACCGCTTCACTCCACCGGAACGCGTGCGTTCAGCTCTTCGAACCAGTTCTGCACGACGACGAGTTGGGCGAGCCCAGCGTATGGGTCGTCCTCGAAGCCCTGTCCCGCCTCTTTCATCATCAAGCTCAAACCGTGTGCGGAATATATCTCGAAGTTCCGGCGAAGCTCCGGATCGTGAGGATCGACGCTGACGGGCTGCGGGAACTTGCCGGTGTGATGCGGGATCGTCAGAGCCTCCCCGGCGACCATGGCATTCCACAGCTCGGGGAGCGTGACGCGCTCCGGCGACAGCAGCGCTCCCGGAGCTCCCCGAAAGTACATGTTGTGATGACCGTAGGGCGCTCTAAACGACGCTTCGTATGCGTGAAGGGTGACGAACTCGCCGGGGTCGTTGTGGGCATCGACGGCTTCCCCTATCTCTGGCCGCAGCCCCGGTCCGAGCCCGCGGGTGAAACCATCCTCGGAGCTTCGGCTGTGATCCGTGATCGCATGGAAGTCGAACCCCGAAACGTTGCGTGCATACTCGAACGCGCGATCCCCCACGCCGTCCCAGCTATGGCGCGTGTGCGAGTGGAGATCACCCCAATAGATGCGCTCCGCCGGAGCTTCACGATGCACTTTCATCGGATTGCTCCACGCGCGTAAGAGATGATCTCGCGCGCCGGCCTGGAGACGAATGAGGCCTTCACTTCGCGGCGTAAACCTCACCGAGTGGAAGCCTCGGCCGTCTGTGAAGCGCACCGTCGAAGGCAGCACCAGCTCGCCCTGGATAACTTTCAACTCGACGTCTTCCTGAAACGACGTTACCGGGTTCGCGTACACGTCGACGATGCCGAGACGCAGCTCGGCGGGCTCGTCGACGACGAGAGTCGAAGGGCCCGCCATCACCAGCTCGGCTGCGACCCCGCTTCTGCTGGTGAGGGTGCTCCGATGCGAAACGACGTCGAAACGCCCGCTTCCGGCCCGGTCGAGGGCAACGAGGACCGGCTCTGGGCTGGTGGAAACGATCGAGGCTCGCAGACCCCGACTGCCTCCGGACGTATTGCCGTAGACGATCTCGATCGTGTCGTCTTCGAGGAGTCGACCTTCGGAGACCGTCACCCTGACGACGAACACGTATCGCTCCATCCGACCGTCGAGCCCACGGCGCGCGGACTTCACGAGATAGTTGCCCGATTCCGATTCGACTTCGGTCTCGATGCGAACACCCTCTCGTGAGCAGTGGCGGAGATGTAATGATCGGCAGTAGGGTCCGTCGCCTGGAGACGGTTCGCCGAGTTGCGCTCGCCCGCGTGCCACGTATCTGGAAGCTGGACGCGTAGACCACCGCCCGGTAAAATGCCGTCTCGACCGACTTGGTAAGTGACCGTCCACGTCCCGAAATTCCCAGCCACACCAAAGCTAGGTTCAACCCGAACGGAGTCGCTCTGCACAGCGACTGTCAGAACAAGCAGCATCGGAACAATGGAATTCAACTTACAGCCTGCAAGGTCGTCGCACTTTTTTGCCACGGAGGCACGGAGATCACGGACGGAACACGGAGAGACGAATAATGAACCCGGGTTTTCGCTTTTCTCCGTGTTCCCTCCGTGCTCTCTGTGGCTCCGTGGTGAAAAACCTAGAACTTCATGCTGCTCTCGATGTGGAAGCGGGTTCCGCCTTCGAGGTCCCATCCGACGTCCAGGCGCACTCCGATGATCGCGACGTTGAAGAACAGTCCGGTTCCGACGCCGTGGTGCCAGTCAGCACCGGAGAAGCTCTCACCATCGTTGTAGACGGCCGCGGTGTCGTAGAAGAAGTGCACGCCGCCGCGCCCGAACGAGAGGGGTGACGTCAACGGGACGCGGAGCTCGACTGTCGCGACCGCGGAGCTGTCGCCGATGAAACGGCCGGCTCGGGTGCCACGCAGAGTTTTGCCGCCGCCGATGAACGGTTGCTCGTAGGCTGGCATCGGACCCGTCGCCGGCGTCCAGTAGAACTGTCCGGCGATAAGAGATTGCCCGAATAATCGCTTGTAGCCTCTCAGGTCGAACACGAACTGATCGACGTCGGTGTTATCGCTACCGTCGAGAAAAAACAGACGGCGCCAATCAAAGCCGAGGTAGACGGCATCGCCGGGAACGGTCGGATCGATCCGGGTATCGAAAACGGCTTGGGCGCCGAGCGTCGCGAATCGCTCTTCGGCGCCTCCAAAGTCGACGTCGGACCACCGGCCGCGGAAATCGAAAAACGCCCGCTCGCGCCGCACCCGATAGGCGCCCCCGAGCTCGAGCCGGTTATCGGGAAGGTCGAAATGGGGGTTCACCTCGCGCCATCGGGAAAGCTCGATGCGGGCATCGCCAAAATTTGCTTCGACGCCGGCTTGCCGTTTGCCTCCCCAGCTCAAGGGAAACGCCAGACGTCCGTCTGCCGGCAGATCGACAACCGCCACGCGGCCCCCAATCGTGATGCCATACTCGTCCGACCAATCAAAGATCGGACCGACCATAAACCGGCCCGCGACCGACTGTTTTTCACGAACGAGCAGAATGAGGGCCACGTCGCCGGTTTCGTCCAAGCCCCGGTAGCGAACTCGGACCTCCGCGGTCTCGAACTTGCCGCTTCGGACCAGGCGGTCTTCGATGGCAACGTTCTCGCTCGGAACAAATACGTCTCCCATGGAAACGCCTGCAACCTCGAGAACTTCTGCGTCGCTAATGGTGTGGTTGCCGTGCACGCGCACGAGCGTGACACGGGAGTCTTCCCGGGATTCATTTTGGTGGAGCGCTCCAGCGAGCGCGAGGAAGACGAGAAACTTCACTATTTCGGCTTCTCGCTCTCGTCCTTCGTCTCGTTCAGCCCACGAGCGGGAAAGCGGAACGTAGCGCCCGTTTCGGCCTTCGCGTAGTCGTAAAACGCCGTCGTATAGCGAAGCGAGAGACCGCCTGCGGCCGTCGTGATCTTGCCGTAGCCGTTGATATCGCGCGGAAGCCACACGTCTTCGAACGGTTTGTGCATCACCATCGAAGCTTCGAAAGTGTCGAGCTGCACCAGCCAGCGTCCCGGAAGAAAATCGAACCCGTAGTTATCGATGGTCATCTGGACGATCTGATGTTCGTCGGGATCGATGAGCATCGTGACCAGGAGCGTCTTGTTGAACTGGGCATCGAACTCGTCGTCTTCTTCGTCGTCCTCTTCGTCGTCATCGTCCGAGAACCCGTCTTCTGGGAAGTATTCCACTGCGAGGAGCTCGCGCCCTTCGAACTGCTTTCTCCCCGCGAAGAAATAGTTTCCGGGCTCGAACTTGAACCCCATGAAGCCCTCGCGATCCGGGCTGCGTTCGCGGTCGCGCTTTTTCATGCGCTCGATCCATTTCTCCTCCTCACGGTCACGCTGCTCACGTGAGATGGCGACGCCGTCGACCGAGACCGGACTCCGAACGAAGTAGCCGTCGCGCACGAACCACAGGAATTCTTTCTGGAACCCCTGGATCGGCACTCCGGGAAGGGAGCCTTCAATGATGAGCTCGGCTCGCTCGCGACAAAAATACTCGTGGTACTGCTCCCAGTTGATGTCGCGCTGCTCTAGAACTTCTTTCATGAACGCGTCAATGTCGTTCGTGGGAGCTTGTGTCGCGAGCAGCGCCAAAAGCCCAATCCGTATCATTGTCCAGTTCTACTCCTCATCGACGTACCGGCCCTGTTCCCGATAGTAGTCTTCGAAGCCGACCTCTTCCTTCAAATCTTTAAACGAGACTCGCTCCTCCGGGGTTCCACCCTCCTCGAGAATTGTGAGAGCTTTTTTCATCGCGAGGACGGCCGAGCCCAAAAGCGCGAACGGGTGGGCGACCAGCTTGAACCCTATCGCCTCGAGGACGGCATCGGAAAGAAACGGCGTCACGCCGTCCTCGAGCATGTTGGCCAAGTGGTGGCCAGGTGCGCGACGGCAAATCGTCTCCATTTCCTTTTCCGTGGTCGGGGCCTCGACGAAAAGCATGTCCGCACCGGCGTCAGTGAATGCCTGCGCCCGCCACAGGGCCTCCTCGAGTCCATCGGTGCCGAGCGCGTCCGTGCGCGCGAGGATCAAGATATCGGCACCTTCGTCGCGGGCGTCGGCCGCAGCGCGGATGCGAGCAACCGCTTCCGCACGAGAGACCACGCTCTTGCCCTTCGTATGACCGCACCGCTTCGGCCACTCTTGGTCTTCAATCATGACACCAGCGAATCCCGCGGCGCCGTAACCGCGCACCGTCCGCTTCACGTTGACCGCGTTGCCGTAGCCCGTATCCCCGTCGCCAATAATCGGAAGGGACACCGCGCCGCAGATGTTCCTCCCTTGGTCCAACATCTCGCCATAAGAGATGAGGCCGGTGTCAGGGAGTCCGAGCCGAACAGCGGCGACAGCGAAGCCGCTCATGAACGAGAGGGGGAAGCCGGCTCGTTCGATGAGCCGAGCCGAAAGTGCGTCGTAACAACAGGGAAAGGAAATGATTCCGGTGCTGTCCAGAAGCGTCCGGAGCTTATCCGCCGCGCTGATTGTCATCCTCCGTGCTCCATTGGGTGCTCAATGCGCACTCACTCTTCGTTCGTGCGCTCGCCGCCTCGCTCCTGTGACGGAGCTCGGCTTCAGTCGCTACGCTCGCGCACCCTGCCACTTGATTTCGTATTGAACAACACCGTGAACGGCCAGCCCCACAGCCCAACCGAGCTCGTCGGGGCAAACATTTGCTTGGACAATCTCGAGCCTAGCACCACCAGACTACCGTAAAAAAAGATCCCGAAAAGCATCAAAGCGATCGATGCCAACGTCTGGGCCGAAGTTAACGACGACGTATCCGATGCTTCGAGTGCGACCCAGTCCCATAGAAAGTGAAGGAGAAACGCGACGATCACACAACGCACCAACTGTGATGGCCACCCGGGAACCCGCGTCCGGGCGAGGCCGATACCAAAGCCCGCAATGCCGGCCATGACGAGGTGGCCGAGGAGCCGAACGAGCTCCACCGGCAGCAAGAGCACATCGGGCGCCGCGACGAGTCCCAACAAGTAAAACGACTCTTCGAGCGCCATTCCGAGACCGACCATCGACCCGTAAACGATACCGTCCATCGGATCGTTGAACTGGCGCGGAAAAACGAAAGCGATGGCGACCACGAGCACAATTCGGGCCGCCTCCTCGTGAAGCGCTGCCAGCGCCGCGACCGCAACATTCGAGTCCACGAGAACGAGCGAGACCAATTCGATCGCACCCACGAGCCGCATCCCCGCAGCGCCCATGACGATCGCCAGCGCGAGCATGTACCAAGGCTCGCGCTCGTACAGGTCGTAGCGATAGACGAGTAGCGCGGCTAGGAGGGCGCAAAGACCAAGCGCAAGATAGATAGCCATGCGGCTTGATTCAGTGTAAAGCGATTACGACGGATTTGGAGAAAATTGGCTTCTTTTCCGTCTAATAGAAAGAAGGCCTGTGACAGATAATTCCCTCCTGTCAGTGGTCGGCCGGGGGAGAGCGTAGCTCCCCCGGCCATCTCTTTCCCGTGAAGGTTGGTAGCGGGGGGCGGATTTGAACCGCCGACCTAAGGGTTATGAGTCCTTCGCTCTCACCATCTGAGCTACCCCGCCACATCGCAAAAAGGGCAAGCCTGCTATTCTAGCCGACCAACGCCACGCACTCAATGGGGGTCGAACTTCTTTGCCCAACGATCCCCTTCCCAAACTTCCAGTCCAGTTGCTATCATTTTTGGTATCCGAAACAACCTAATGAACCGGTGACCCCCGAAACTTCGGGGCGTCTCGCCATCTCACGTCTCTCGATGGGAGTATCCCTATGGAAACGATGACCCAGGACGACGTTCAGCTCGAAAGCGTCATGCCCGCGCTGAAGTCCTGCCCGCTCTTTCAAGCTCTGAAAGACGACCACTTTGAACAAATTCTGAAGATCTCCGAGGTGGTTCGCTTCGGGGCGGAAGAGGTCATGGTTCAGGAAAGCTCGGACGCCGAGGCGTTTTACGTGATCGTTGACGGCGAGGCCGTGATCCGGCTTTCGAGCCCTTCGGGCGACGGCGTCGACATCGGACGCATCCCGGCGGGTGCAACGTTCGGCGAAATCGGGCTATTGCTCGGCCAGAAACGCAGCGCATCGGTCGTCGCCCTCGACGATCTAACCGCGCTCAAGTTCAGCCAAAAAGCGTTCGACACGATGATCCAGAAGATCCCGAAGTTCGGCGTCGGTCTCTCGGAAGGTCTAGCCCACCGGCTTGACCAGGTCTCGGGGCAGATCCTTCTTCCGAGCTACGACGATCGTAAAGGCGCACCCCAGGAGGATGTTCTGAAGCTCCTGCCGAAGGAGTGAACCAGCGCGAGATTGGAAGCCATATCTCGGGCTACGGTCGGGGATTGAAGTCAGCGCTTCGCGAGGATCCGGACGTCGTGATGGTGGGCGAGATGCGCGATCTGGAGACGATCTCCATGGCGCTCGAGACCGCCAACACGGGACACCTCGTCTTCGCGACCTTGCACACGAACACGGCGGTGAGCACTGTGGATCGGATCGTCGATCAGTTCCCCGCGGACGAGCAGGCGCAAATTCGAAGTGTCCTCGCCGACGTACTGCGCGGTGTCATCACCCAAACGCTCGTCAAGAAGAAAGACGGCGGCCGTACCGCGGCTCTCGAGATTCTCATTGTCAACCACGCGGTATCGAACCTGATCCGAGAGGGAAAAACGGTCCAAATCCCGAGCACCATGCAGACGAACCGCGCGTTGGGTATGCAGCTTCTCAACGACGAGCTCGCCGAGATGGTCGAAGGTCGAAAAATCGAGCTTGCCGACGCGCTCAGCCACGCCGTCGACAAAAAAGACCTCGAAAAACGTTTTCGCGCTGGTTTGAGCATCGCCGCCGACTCCTCTGGAGAGCGTTTCCGAATCATGGATGTAAAGGCCAACTCCCCGGCCTATTTCGCCGGTCTGAGGCGCGGCCACATGATCTCCGAGATCGATACGAAACCCGCAAACTACTACTCGCTCGACGCAGCACGTCGCGCCTTGCGAGCCGATGGCACTCACCCGATAACGATCGTCGAAAGCGGTGGAAAGAAACACAAGCTCAACCTCGAGCTTCCGAGCATGTAAGACGCTCCCTCCTGGCGCCGGGCGGAACGCCTCCCACGGACGAGAGACGTTCCGCCCTCTTTATTTGGGTGAGGGGGCATAAGATTGGCCAAGGAGTCATGGGACGAAAACGTGCCCGTGCCCGACTAGTAATGCCCACGGTTCCTACGAACTGGTCTCGGCGAGTGCGGCTCTTTGACGGCTCTGGACATTTTTCATCGGGCACAGGCACGAGATGACTCCGTGGTTTGCTTTTCCCTCCCAATCCCCTTGCGGCGGTTGAGCTATACTCCTTGCCTTCCGATGCAAGAAGATTTTCGTCAGTCCATGGCCGCGCTCGAGGACGAGCACTGGTGGTACCGGGCTCGGCGAACGATCCTCGAGCAAGCTATCGACCGCTTTGTCGGTGATACCGGGCGAGCCCTGACGGTAGGAGTCGGCGCCTCACGTGAAGCCGAGATGCTCTCGAAGCGGACCCGCCTCGTGGCTATCGACCGCGCACCCATCAACCCCAAGTGCACCGAGTTTTCGCTTGCGACTCAGGCCGACGCGACGGCGCTCCCGTTTCGCGATCACACCTTCGACGCGGTGTTCATCTTCGACGTCCTCGAACACATCGACGCGGAGGAGCTAGCGCTCAAAGAGCTCGGCCGGGTCCTCAAGCCCAAGGGCCGTCTTCTCGTGACCGTGCCCGCGTTCATGTTCTTGTTCGGGCGCCAGGACGTCGTGAGTGAGCACAAGAGGCGTTACCGACGCGGAGCGTTGTCGCGCCTGCTCGAGGGCTCGGGATTCGACGTCGACTACGCGACCTATTTCAATACCCTCTTGTTTCCACCGATCGCTGCGGTACGACTCCTTCGCAGGGTTTTTCCCGAGAAACACACTTCCGAAAACGGCGCCAGCGATTTCGACATGCGCCTTCCGAAGCCCATCGAGAAGACCCTCGAATCCCTTTTTGCCATCGAACGCCACGCGGTCGGGCGCGCCGCACTCCCCTTCGGCATCTCCATCCTCTGCTCCGCCCGGCGGCACTAATCCCAATCTGATGAAGTTCGAAGATGAAGTGAAACGGCGGCGAACGTTCGCCATCATCTCGCATCCCGATGCGGGTAAAACGACGTTGACGGAGAAGCTTCTTCTCTACGCCAAGGCTATTCATCTCGCAGGTTCGGTCAAAGCCAAGCGCGCGTCGAGAGGCACGATCTCCGACTGGATGAAGATCGAGCAAGAACGGGGCATCTCAGTCACGTCGTCGGTTCTCCAGTTCGAATTCGAAGGCAGTGCCCTGAACCTCCTCGACACGCCGGGTCACGCGGACTTTTCGGAGGACACATTTAGAACTCTCGCTGCCGTCGATTCCGCGGTCATGCTCATGGACCACGCCAAAGGCGTCGAACCGCGCACGCTGAAACTCTTCGAGGTGTGCCGCATGCGCAAGCTGCCCGTGGTGACGTTCATGAACAAGCTCGACCGTTACGGGCTCGAACCGCTCGAGCTCATCGACCAAGTTCGCGACTCACTGGCTCTAGAAGTCGCGCCTATCAATTGGCCGCTCGGCATGGGAGAAGAGTTCAAAGGTGTCGTGGACTTGGCCACTCGAGACATCATCACCTACGACGCTGAGGGGCGACGCGGTGAAGGGATCGTCGGCTCGGAAAGAGTCGGGTTCGATCAGGCGGAGTCCCTCTTGGGTGCTCGAGCTTTTGACCGTGTTTCCGAAGAGCTCGAGCTCATCGAGCACGCCGGCGACGTTTATTCCCACGAGCGTTTTCTCTCGGGGGAGGTGAGTCCGCTTTTCTGGGGTTCCGCAATGAGTAACTTTGGTGTCGAGGAGCTCCTGAGTTTTCTCGCGAACAAGGCCGCATCGCCTGGCCCGCGAACCACGGAAGACGACGAGACCATACGGCCGGAGGAGGATCGCTTCACCGGCTTCGTCTTCAAGATCCAAGCGAACATGAACGCCCGGCATCGCGACGGTATCGCATTCATGCGAGTGGTGAGCGGCAAGTTCGAGCGCGGGATGGATGCCATCATCAGTCGCTCGGGCGAAGTATTGCGCTTGTCCAAGCCTCACACCTTCATGGCGCAAGAACGCTCTCTCGTCGAAGAGGCTTGGCCGGGAGACATCGTCGGCCTCTACAACACCGGCAAGCTCCGAGTCGGCGACACGCTGTCGAGCACCGGAGGCATCAAGTTCGCCGGTATCCCCCGGTTCGCGCCCGAGCACTTCGGCCAGCTCAGGCTGGAAGACCCGATGAAACGAAAGGCGCTCGATACCGGGCTCGAGCAGCTTTCGCAAGAAGGCGTCATTCAGCTCTTTATCACACCCGGCCAAGGCGGCCAGAATCCGTACCTCGGGGCGGTCGGGATCCTGCAGTTCGAAGTTCTCAAGGAACGTCTCAAAAACGAGTACAAAGTCTCGGTTCAATTCGTGAAGGCGTCGTTCAGCCGGGCGCGTTGGGTGGGTGGCGAGCCGGAAGCCCTCGATTGGCTGCGTGCTACCCACGGCTACCTGGTCGTCGAAGATCGAAACGCTCAACCGGTGGTCCTCACGGATTCGAACTGGAACTTGAGCTATGCGCTCGAAAACGCCCCCGGGCTCGAGCTGTATGATGTCGAGCCGATGTAAATCCAGATAAGATCACCGGGTGTTGATTGTTGGCGCTCTCGGGCTCGCCGTTTCTTTCTGGGGGCTCTACCTCGACATCGGCTTCATCTCTCAACCCTTCTACGCATGGGCGTGGTGGAGCTACATCGTCGTTCTCGACGGCTTCGTGCACCGACGGCGCGGCAGCTCGCTCCTGACCACGCGAAAACGCAGTCTCCCCAGCATCCTTCTCTGGTCGGTCACGTTTTGGTACTTCTTCGAGCTCCTGAATCTCCGCTACCAGAATTGGTACTACGTCGGCGTTTTCGGCATCGGGTCGGTCGCAGACCTAATCGGCGGGATCCTCTTCGGCACCGCAGCGTTCGCGACGGTGTTCATGGGATTGTTCGAGACCTATGAAGCGTTGACTGCGCTCGAGCTGTTCAAAAACGTGAAACTACAGCCTCGCCCTTTTGCGCCCTGGGTCACGTATGCGATCCAAGGGGTGGGAGCCATGATGGTGACGCTCTCGCTGTCTTTTTCTTACTACCTCGCTCCGCTCGTGTGGGGAAGCTTGAGCTTTCTCGTCGATCCATGGAACTACCGACGCGGTGCTCGCTCCATCCTTGCCGACGTCGAACGCGGCGAGCTCGGCATCTTACTGCGCCTCCTCCTTGCAGGCCTCGCTTGCGGGCTCGTTTGGGAAAGCTTCAACTTCTTGGCCCCACAGAAGTGGATCTACACGGTGCGCGGACTCGAAGAGCTCAAACTCTTCGAGATGCCAGTTCTCGGCTTCCTCGGTTTCCCCGCGCTCGCTCTCGATGCGTTCGCTGCGTATGCGGCGATCGCGTATTTGGTTCACGGTAACGCCACGTGGGAGAACCCGAACGACGTCACCCAAACGCTCGAGCGCCGTCGCGGCCTTTCCATGCAAGCGTTCGTCGCCCAATTGCCGCTCCACGCGCTGTTTTGGGGTGCTATCGGACTCCTGACCCTGACGAGAAACGTCGGGTCGATCGAGCTGAAGCTCCGGCATCTCGAGAGCTTGCCGTTCGGAGCCGAGTCCGTTCTCGAGCAGGATGACATTGACCGACCTCGACAACTCCTTCGCGCCCTCGAAGACCCAGAGCGAGCGCGACGTGTGCAAACCGAATTGGGGCTGACCGACGACGGCCTCCAAGAACTCTACAACGAGCTCAGCCTGTTGACGCACAAAGGCATCGGTTACCACCACGGTCAGCTGCTCCGCCGCTTCGGCTACCGCCGCGTCGAAGACCTCGCCCGCGCGGCCCCTGATACGTTGTTCGAGCAACTCGATGCGGCGCGTCCGACAGCGTTTCCCGGCCTGCGTCCAGGGATGGTCCGAGTGTGGGTGAACGCTGCGCGTGACGAAGTGGCCCATTTCGATGACAGTGACCGCGCGGTCAGTCAATAGCCCTTTCGACCGCAACACCTTCTATCGCAAGCGTCTGGGCGTCCTAGCCAAGACTGGTACCTCGATTGCAATAGCGTGCGGTGCGGTCCGCAAATCAGTTTAGAGGAGGAACAGCAATGAGGGTCAAAACGGCAGTTTGTTTTCTTGGGATTCTTTGGATCGGCATCGCCGGGCTGGCCGCGGCCGACGTGGTGACCGACGACGCGATGCGTGTCGCGATCGAAACGAAGTTCGACAAAAAGAACATCACCAACGGTGGTGGACCGCAAGTAGCAGTCCAGGACGGCGTGGTCACTCTGACCGGAAACGTCAAGAGCCTTTGGAAGAAGGGCAAAGCTGTCGAGCTCGCCATGGATGTTGACGGCGTCGACAGCGTGATGGACGAGCTCGAGATCACTTTCGCCGAAAACGACAAAGAACTCGGCGACGCTATTGCGAAAGCCGTGCGACGTTATCCGCATTTCACGATTTACGACGATGTGAACATCGAGCTCGACAACGGTAACGTGCGCTTGACCGGCCGGGTGACGATGCCCTTCAAGTCGGGAGAGCTCAACAGTCGCGTCTCTAGGGTGACGGGCGTTCAAAGTCTGACGAACGAGATCGAAACGCTTCCGGTCAATATCGGCGACCAGAGAATCCGCGCCAACCTCGCCTATCGTCTCTATCGAGACGTCGTGTTCCAACGGTACGCGTTTCTGGTCAACCCACCGATTCACATCATCGTCGAACGCGGCAACGTCGCTCTCACCGGAGCGGTGAACAACGAAGTCGAAAGACGAAAGGCCGAGATCATCGCACGCTCGACCTTCGGCGTGTTCCAAGTAGAAAACCGCCTCACCGTGGGTGACTAAGAGCGTTCCCACAAGCTCCGCCGCCCCGTTCAGCTATCTAGAACCTCTCCCCCGAAAGAGGGAGAGGACGGCTCGCGAAGCGAGCCCGGAGAGGGGGCGCCGACCGAAGCCGGCTCCAACTCCGAAGCCCATTGAACGCGATCTCCCCAACTAACACCTCCCATCCGAACAGACCCGCATCCGATCCTGAAGCGGTGCCAACGCGGAGAGCTCGCCCCCATCCGACTTCCCAGCAGCAACCACCTCCGGGGGCAAGCTCGATCGCAATACGATATTCATGCTGCGAGGTTTTGCCTCCGAACACATCCTGGACACAATTGTGGCCGAGAATGCCCTCTGTTTGGACGGCAACGCGCGGCGGAAAGTTGCAGTCGACGGAATGGGTCCGTACCCGGCAGCACGGAGCGGAAACACTTGCGCTGCTATGCTAACCTCGATTTTATGCGATCGTTCCCGCGTAATTCGCTATTCGACTCTCACGCCTACCGATGAGCCTCTTCGGCAAGATCGGCGCCGCTGTACGCCGCCGAATCCACCAACGCGATATCGAGCGGAGCCTCGCCCACTTCGAGCGGGTCTCAGGCCTTGCAGCGGGGGCCAAGCAAAGCTACAGCGACACGGGGACATTCCGCTCTCAAGTCGACCGGCTATTCGCTCTAGGTAACGCCGCGGAAACCGCCGAGTTGAAACGGATCGCGGAGAGCTCGGTACTCAGCACGGTGATGAGCCGGTACTACCGCGCGGCCGATTACCTCTCCGACATTCTCGACGATCTCGAGCGGGACACTTACCTCACGGGCGAACCCTCGGGAGAAGCTCCCCTCCCCGCGATGGCGGAAGGATTCGAGCGTGAGCTCAAACTGAAGGCGATCATGAACGCATGGCTCGTGCCACTCAAAGTGGGGTCCGTCGAGACCACGGTCGCGGCACATAGCAAAATCATCGGGCGTCTTCTTCCTTATGCTGCGCTGCAACGCTTCGAGCGCAACGTCGCTCGGCTTTTCGCGCTCACCGCAGCGAGCGAGCGCAAGCTCGTGGAAGAGCACGTCCTCGCTTTGCTCGAGACCTGGCATGATCACAACGTCATGCGGGCGCGCTTCGCGGAGCCCGCGGACGCTATGGTCGAGGCCGTCGTATGCCTTTGCGGCGACTCCGTTCCTGAGGGTGTGTCTCACCTCCGCACGCGGCGGCCCGACGCGCCCCTGCGTCTCGCTACGGCGGTCCCGGAAGATCGCCAGCACTACCTGAGAGCGAGCTTCGGTCGTTGGGAGCTCGAGCCCTGATTCGATGACGGCTTCGTCGGGACCTTCACTACCGCGGGCTCGCTATCGTTTCGCAGAGTTCACCGTGTCGCCATCAACACGTCTTCTGCTGAAAGGTGACGTCGAAGTCCCACTCATCCCGCGCTACTTCGACTTGCTCGTTTTGCTCATCGAACGAAGAGCCGAGGTCGTAACCCGCGACGAAATCTTTGACCAAGTCTGGAGCGATGTCATCGTCTCCGACGGCGCGCTCACCCAAGCCGTTCGGATTCTTCGTAGGAGCCTCGGCGATCGCGCCAAGGATCCGCGCTTTATTCGTACGGTTTCACGCCACGGCTACCGGTTCGTTTACGAAGAGCTCACGACGGAAGCGAGCCCAGACAACGGTGAGCTGTTGACGAGCGCGCTCGAGACATTGCGCAACGCCGCCGCCCCCGAGAACGACGAGGAGGAGACGCGGCTGCGTGACGCGGCGGAGACCGTTTTACGCTCGAGTCCGCCAGAGGATCTATCTCGCTTCGGTAGCGTCGCGCGCGCCATGCTGCGGGAGGCGCGCTGGGACTTGCCGGATACTCGCCCGGCGCCGCTCGTCCGCGCACCAGGACCGTTCACTGCGGTGCGCATTCTTCTAGGCCTACGCGTGCGCGGCGCCTTCCGATTGATTCGAAAAAGATGGCTCGGCGCCGTTGCTGGCGGGGTCGTCTCGGGAGCCCTCGGCGGGTTCCTGGGCGCCATCGTCCTACGCTTCGGCCCCGGCTCTCTCGCAACCGCTGGCGTCTTCATCGCACTGCCCGTCGTCGGCGCCGTCGTCGGAGGTTTGGGTGCGAGTGGCGTCGGAGGCGGCCTCGCCTGGGCAGAGGCCCTGGTGCGTTCGTCCCGGAGCCAAGCTTTGATCATCCTCGGCGGTGTTTTCGGTGGGCTCGTCGGAGGTCTCACCCACTTCGCCGGTCGTTATACCGTCGAGGGGATCTTCGGACGGGATCTCTCGCCGGTGGGCGGCGGCTTCGAAGGACTTGTTCTTGGGGCCGCAGTCGGCGTCGGCTACGCGATCGCGACACCGATGCGAGGCGGGGGAATGGCGACGCCCCGAGGAAAGGAGCGCGGACGGGTCGCGCTCTTCGCTGGCATCACTTGCGCACTCGCGGGTGTCGCGCTCGCCTGGACGGGCCACCATCTTGGCGCGATGAGCCTCGACTTGATGGCCGAGACCTTTCCAGGTTCGCAAGTAAGTTTGGATCCGCTCGCGCAACTCCTCGGCGAAACCACGCCTGGCACCTGGACTCGGTGTGTCATCAGTGGCTTCGAGGGAGCTCTCTTCGGATTCGGAGTCGTGTTCGGGCTCACGCGTCGCCCGGCGCGGTGAGTGTCGGTAATGCTTACAACCTGCGACTTTCGGCCCAAATGGCACGAGCCGTTAACTTAGCCCGCGCAACGTCTGGTTCGAGATGTCGGTTTTCTTGACAAACCGGTGCATCCAGCCTTTCTAGCGCTCGCCCTAACCTACTGACAGTGTGCAGTCTTTCGAATGCTCGCCTGAGTGGCGCGTGGATTGCATTAGCATATATGCTCGTCGTCTCACGAGCGCGGCGATAGCGCTAGTCGTTTTGGGTTCGATTCCGCTATCGCGAGGGGTGTTGGTTTCCCCAAATTGAAGTTCATGGCGAGCCGGACGCTACTGATTGTCGAGAGTCCCGGGACAGCGTCCGGGCGATTCCGCCAACTCGCGCGCATGGCGGGATTCAAAGTGCTCACCACGAACTCCGGCCGGATGACCCGTTCGGTCATCCGGCGAGTTCAGCCCGCGCTCGTTCTCCTTTCGCCCCATACGAACTCGCCGGGGCCATCCGAAATTGCCCGAAGCATCAAAGAAGACCCAACAACCAGCGATGTTCCCGTACTGATGCTCGTCCCAAGCGAGCGTTTCCGTACACGCGCGTACCCGACCGAGGCGTGCGCCACGATCGACGCTAGCGATGATGAGCTCCTGCGGACGATGCGCCTGCTCGCGGCCAGCAATCGTCGCATCCGGTATGAGCCGAAACCGGTGGGACCTCTCGAAGGTCACCTCGACGACGATTCTTTGCCCGATGTCCTGCAGTTTTTGTTCGCGGCGCAGAAGACGGGAAGAGTCACGATCAAGAACGGCGCCCGCCTCCCGGGTCATATCTATATCGAATCCGGCAACGTCGTTCACGCCGAGCACGCGGATCGCTACGGACTCGAGGCGTTCAAGCGACTCTGTTACGCGGCGCACGGGCGTTTCAAGTTCGAGCCCGACGAGCGGACACCGCACCGCACCATGCTCGAAGGTGGCATCGAACTGCTGCTGCAATCGGCCAAAGCCAAAGACGACGAAAACAGAGGCGCTCGTGTTTCGCGGACGAGCCAGCACGCGAACCGGCGACGCACTTACGACAAGCGACGCGGCAGTTTGTTTCCTTCGCTTTCCCGGATCTCGGAAGACGTTGAATCATCAAACACTCCGAAACGACTCTCGGGTCTGATCGCCCGCATCAACCGCGTGCTGGGCCACTGAGTCCCGCCTAGTGGACTGTAACAGATATTCGTTGCGCAAATCGCGAGGCCATTTTGGGGGCTGGCAAGGCGTGATGACGACGGTATATCTAGATATTTGCCGCCT